>JBGCDP010000258.1:0-18528 GCA_045105475.1 Anaerolineae bacterium | reverse complement strand
CGGGGGAATGACCTTGTCGTGTTGGACGATGCCCAATCGGCTCATTTTCGTGGATTAGCAATCGATAATTGGAAAGCCAGCTGGCCTGATGTGTGGCAAAGTCTTCTTCCGGATGAGTCGGCCAACGGGCAGGTTAAGTGGCGACGTACCGTTGATAAAATGGTAAGTGCGTTTATTCGCGAGGCAAAAAACGGCCGATATCGGCCGGCTGATATTTTGGCCCAATTGCGTGAGCGTCAGGCTGAATCGATCCCGGATGAGGAAGCCGATGTCGAAAGTGAAGAGCTTGAATACCAAGACGACACAACTAATCCGATCTTGGATATGTGTGCCATGATCTACGATGGGTATCAGCGCATTGTGCATAGTCAAGGGGCTTTAGACTTTAACGATTTGATATGGCAGGCGGCTGATCTTATCGAAAACGCACCTGAAGTGACCCAAGCTTTGCGGCAGCGCTGGCCCTATGTGTTAGAAGATGAAGCGCAAGATAGCGTACCGCTGCAAGAAATTTTGTTAGACGGTTTAACTGGGGTTGGCGGAAATTGGGTGAGAGTGGGTGATCCTAATCAGGCGATTACAAGTACGTTTACGGCCGCTCATCCGCGCTTTTTTAACGCATTTTTAGAACGTGAGGATGTCATCAGCCGGCCGCTGCCACACAGTAGCCGATGCGCACCTAAAATATTTGAGGCTGCCAACAAACTCGTTCAATGGACCCTGCAAAATCACCCTGTTGTAGAGGTCCGTAGTTCCGCTTTTCGTGATCAAATCATGCTGGCTGCGCCTGAGGGTGATGCAAAGCCCAATCCACCAGATGATATTGCAGGGCTGAACATTCGCGTTTTTGAGCACCGCGAAGAAGAAGAGATTCCGAAGATCGCTTTTTTTGCTGAAAAATATACTGAGAAATTCCCTGAGCGTACCGTCGCTGTTCTTGTACCAACAAATGATATTGGTCACAAGATCGCTGAAATTTTTGATACCAAAAAGCTTGGCTACGATAATTTGCTGCGCGGCGGTGCACGTGAGCGTGAAGTTGCGGCCGGTCTGCATGCTGCCCTTGCGTTGCTAACTGATCCAACTAAAAAGGCAAATATTAGTAAATTTTGGGAAGCGATGTTTACACTTGATCATCCGTTTGCCAATGTTGAAGATGAGCGGGCTGAACATTTAATTACTCTGTTAAATAGCGTCATCCTACCAGAACGGCTCTTTTACCCTGCTGGAGACGGTGGGGATTCGATCATGGAATCACTCCCGACCGGTGTGACTAAGCCGGACGATTTGCGTGATGTGGCCCGCTACGTTCAGTTTGCTCAGCGTATTTTTGAGCTTCGCTTTTTGCCCATTGATGATCTTATTATTTCTGTTGCAGACGAACTTCTGGCACGCAACTCGCTGGGGGGCAGTGAAGCGGAGTCAAATGAGACAGATTTAGCAATCGCTTATCAGATTGCGAATCAAGTGCGGGCATGGGCTGATCTAAATCCAGAATGGCGGCTGCCAGAATTAGTTGACCAGCTTAAGCAAATCGCTGAAGGGCGAATTCGTATCGCCACAGTGTCGATGGATGATACCGGTTTTGAACCAGCCCCTGGCCGGATTACGCTAAACACTCAGCATGGCTCGAAAGGGATGGAGTGGGATTCGGTATTTTTAGTCGGAATTGATGCGGGTTGGGTGCCGGGAAGCTTAGAAGGACGTTTTCAAGGAGTAGACTCTCAATTAGGCGTTGACCCATCGGCCGAGATGAGTGCGCAACTGCATGCCTTAATGGAAGATGACCATCGGCAATATACCGGTCGATCCGCGACCGAAGCGGCTCATATCGAAGTGATATCTGAACGCTTACGTTTGCTGTATGTTGGTATTACCCGAGCTAAACTTTATTTGCACATTAGTCGCAGCCGCAAAAAACGGCAATATCGTCAAGATTTTGACGCTGAACCGGCGTCGGCAATCGCAGTGCTTTATCAGCATATGATTGGCTTACAAGCAAAAGATGAACTTTAAATAGACAGGAGTAGAGCGTTTACATAAAAACAGGTATCATTTTGGGAAGTGGTTCTTCGACTAGTAGTATCCAAACTAATTGCTTGCCATCGATAACTGACTGCTAAAAACTATGGACAATCCTTTTTATCATCGTGGTGCGATACGCGAACCTGAAAAATTTTACGGTCGCGATTCTACAACGACTCAAATATTGGGGCTGTTACGCAATGGGCAAAGTGTTTCGCTCACTGGACCTCGCCGTATCGGCAAAAGTTCCCTGCTATTTAACCTATGCCAAGACAGTATTCGCGCTTCACATCAACTTGATGCACCAAACGCGGTTTTTATTTTAATAGACTGCCAAATGATCGGTGGTGCTCCGGCCGAGGAAGTGTACGAAGTTCTGCTCGACGAGATCGGGATGGCGGTTGAAAGAGCTGGGATTAAGATCGATGCCAAAGCCCCTTCAGGTACGTGGCGCGCACTCGATCGAATGTTAGGGGCCGTTAGCCGTCAGGGTGTCCCCGTGGTGTTTCTGTTAGATGAGTTTGAACTGCTAGCAGCGAATGAAAACCTGACCCCATACTTTTTTACTCGCTTACGTGGGCTAACAACCCGCTATGGGATCGCTTTTGTAACTGCCAGCCAGCGGCCGCTTTTTGCTATTACTGCATCTGAAGAAATCTTGAGTTCTCCGTTTTTTAATATTTTTGTCAGCCTGTCACTTGGCCTCTTGGATGACGATGATGATGCGGCCGGATTGCTAGAAGATCGACTGGCAGGAACCGGTATTACGTTTTCCGACGAGCTAACAAACTACCTCATTCATCTTGTTGGGCCTCATCCATTTTTCTTGCATATTGCTGGTTATCATGCGTGGCAAATGATTCTCGAAGCTGAAAAAGATGATGATAAGGTTGAATCAGGCCGAGAGTTTGGTGAAAACTTTGTTTTACTTGATCGGGCAATTGAGCGTGAATCTGACTCTCATTTAGGGTATGTGTGGCAAAATCTTACAGCTGACGAACAATATGCGTTGGTTGTTGGTGAAGGCGCATCCGATGTGATTCGCAGTTTGGATCAGCAGTGTCTGATTCGAGAAAAAGGGCGTGGGACTGCCAGTTTACGGCCGACATTTAGCAATGATATTCTGCGCCGCTATGTCCGCCGCCAGCAGGTTGAACATGTGATTCAAGCTGATCCATTTGTGATCGATTTGAACCGACATCGGGTGACTGTTAAAGGTAAAGAATTGACGCTAACCATCAGCCAGTTTGATCTTTTGTGCCGGTTGGCTCGGACGCCTGGCCAGGTCGTTGACGCTGATAACCTTGAACAGGCGGTATGGGGTGAAGCGTTGCTTGATGACCCTGATAGGTTGAAAACATTGATCAAACGGCTGCGCAAAGCGATTGAGCCATGGCAAGGTTGGATCGTTAGTGAACGCGGTGTTGGCTATGTACTGCGCGAACCGGCTGACTAATTTTTAAAAGCAGCTGATTCAACTAAAATATCTCCTAATGGCAAGACTAAATAATCGACATATTTGGGCAGTTTTTTTATTGTTGTTTTGCCTTGCCATTTTAGGGAGCCAGTCTGTATCTGCTCAATCTGATGTTTATTGGGAATATGAAACACAGGGACGGTTGCTGCATACACATACGGCCGACTTAGATCAAGACGGAATTGGTGAAATTATCCTGATGGATGATTCTCAAACGTTGACCCTACTAGGCGCCGATGGGCAATTTCGGTGGAGCCGCTCTGTTCCAGGTTTACAAGTTTTAGACATTATCGATATCAATGCAGATCCAGAAGCTGAAGGTGACGCTGCGATTATCTTAGCCACACCCGGCCGATTGATCTGGCTTAACCTCAACGGGGAGATCTTGTTTGATTATGATCTTGCTTCTTCACCGTTGCAGATCGGCCGCTTTGAGAACACAGACGAATCAGACGCTGTTTTGGTTGCGACACGTTCTGGAGCACTTGAATTAATCGATGGGGTAACGGGTGAGTTGATCTGGCGCTTTGAAAGTGACATTTTGCCTGATCGGCGAAACTCTGAAGGCGTATTTGAAACGCTAATGCCGATTGGTGGTTCCCCTCAAGAGGTGCTGTATTCCTTTTTAGCCAGTGATGGAACCGGCCGTCTTGTTTCTATTGGCGATAACGGATCAACCAACTGGATTAAAGCAACCTCAGTGCATCAAACCGCTCTGGTCTCTATCCCTTTCCCTATCGATGGTGGTTTGTATGTAGCAACTGGATCCGTCAACGGCCGAGTTGCTCTGTTGGATCGTGCTACAGGCACAGAGCGATGGTTTCGTACGCCTAACCGGCTGATTACCAGCATGAAAGCCGCCATTATCGACCAGCAACCCAGTTTGATTTTAGGAACCGATGCTGGGACCGCACTAGCTTATAACAGCCAAGGGCGTCGCTTGTGGGATCGTGAAATGGGAGCTTCACCCGATCAAGGTGTCCTGAATATTCAAGTCGATCAAATTGATGAAACGTTTGCACGCGATTCAGTCATCATGATTGAACTCGAGCCGTTACAGACTGGAGCACGAGCGGGTGTTGCTGAAATTGTTATCCCTGGGCCAGAAGGCCGGCCGCAGGCTCGCTTTACCGGCGTTTCTGAAACTGCTGGTGGTGAACTGACGGACCTAAATCGTGATGGTTATCCGGAGCTACTTTTAACAGAGTTTTCAACCGTATCCTTGCAAGATTCTGGCTCAGGTAGCGAAGCAACAGGCTTTGTGACCAATTGGGCTTGGCGACTTGACGCTGCCCCATCTGCATTGCATGAAGTGACAAATCCGGCTGGGCAAACACTTGCGCTCATGGTCGCGGGTGAAGACGGCCGTTTGCATAATGTTTCACCCGTTGTGGGTCTACCTGTGTGGCAACAACGAGTCGATGGAACGATTGAGTTTTTGGAATCAGTTTATCAGGCGAACTTATCGGGCGGCTTGCCTGATGTTTTAGTGGGTTGGAACCGAATATCATCTTCTGAATCTGGGGCGGTGCAAGTTGGCACATCGGCCGGTCTTGACCTCAAGCGATTGGACGGAACAAGCGTATGGGAATTCCCTGTACAGATTGGTAGTTTGATCACCACGATGGTCGTTGATAATAGTCAGGTTCGCTCAGGGCAAACGGAGCCTGCGCTTGATCAAGAGAACTTTGCTTCCCAGATTTATGTAGGCACTGGGGCAGGTGAGCTGTTGGCCTTCAACTACCGGGGTGAGGTCCTTTGGCAGCGAGAATTGGGCAGTACGGTTTTAGATGCTGAAGTCATTGATGGTGGGGATTCACTGGCTGTTTCAACCTCAGCAGGCGTCCTCTTTTTAGTATCAAAAGCCAATGGGAGCATCGTTCGTCAGACCAACCGATATGGTCAAATCCGAAAAATTATCGCGCTCCCCGCAATTGAGGCAGACAATAGCGTTGAAGAGATTAACCCTGGTTTGACCATGCTTGTGCTGGGACAGGATGCCAGAATGCTAGGGCTTGATATCGCCTTAAACCAAGTTTCTGGTTGGGTCACCGCTTTTTCTGATCTACCAGATTCAGCCGTACTGCTAGAAAATTCATTGCTGGTCAACTGGTCTGGCGGCCGGATTGTACGCTTGAGCTTAAGCAATTTGACCCCGTTGCGCCGTATTTGGACGATTACCGGTATTCAGCGTCCGGCGGCGACATTGTGGCAAGACATTGACGCAGACGGCCGAGACGACATGGTTACAGGTGGTGAAAACGGAACCATCGGCCTATATACATCTGACGGGCGCCCGGCTGAAGAAGTCGAACTGCCAAGTGCTATCTTCGATTTAGGATTTATCTCGCAAGCAGAATCAAACTCACTTATCGCCTTAACTGAAAATGGGGTTGTGACGAGTTTATCAGCGCGCCCCAATCGGCCGCCGTTTTTATCGAATGCATCGGCTGGACCAACGGGTGAGCAGTACACAATCGGAGTAACGGCCGATGATATTGATGGGGACAGCATTACTGTTGTGCTTCAGATTTGGGATCCGAATGCTAGAGCTTGGCAGCCGCAAGGAGAGCGCCTTGCTTTGGCATCGTCAAACCGTCTTGTTTGGACACTCGACTTGCCGGAGCCAGAGATCCCTGTGCGCTATCGGTTTGTGTTTAACGATGGCACATTTGGTGGTAATGTTGAACCGGCCCCTGGCATAGCAGTCCCCGGAGCGCAGTTCCCAATTAACTATTTGCTGGTCGGAGCTTTTGGGATGCTACTGATCATTTTGGGTGTCTTAGTCCGCCAATTCTTAAAAGCGATTCCGTTCCGCAGCCGCCTGCGTTATCGTGCGCTTACGGCTCAACCAGAGCTAACGCTGTCAGCCCTCAACGAAATTTATAGACGCTCAACTGGTTCACCTGACCTACTTCTAAATATGGCGGGACGGGCCCGGCAGGATGGTAAAACAGCCTTGGCCGACCTGTGTGACGGGCTGTATCTGTTGCCTGACCGGCCAGGAACGGCTATCGAGATTATGGCTCAAGGGTTAGCTACTGAAGAAGCTCAAAAATGGGAAGATGCTGCGCTATGGCATGAGCTATTTGACTTATCCAACGTTCTGTATAGCACACCGTCAATCGTAGAGTTAGGGCTGCTAATTGATCGATTGGATGACTTTATTCCAAATTTGGGAAAAATAGATTTTGAAAGCGATTCATTCGCACGCTTAGCCGGTCCAATGGACCCGTTAGAAGCTGTTGGGCGGGTTGAAATGGCTCGTGATCGGATTGCGTTTTTGCAAGAGGGATTGGTGCTGCTGCAACAAGAAGAAGGGACAATGATTTGGCAGCCGCACACGATTTTAAATCAGTTGGCTATTGCGATTAATATACGTTGGCAAGCGCTTGTTAACGCTACGATTGCAGAGCTACGCGGCCGACCTTGGCTTATCCCCTCTTTAAAAACCCGCCGAATTATTGCAGCAGGAGAGTCGGTTGTGGCTTTAGAGCTGCATAACAACGGGCAAGCCTCAGCTGAAAAGATTGTGGTTAGCTTGGAAGAAGATCCCGCCTATTCGATTGTCAATGCAGAACAGTCGATTCCGTTCTTGGCTGTAGGGCGCACAACGATGCTTGAGTTTAAGATCACGCCTCATGAACCGGCCGATCTGCGCTTAGCGTTTAATATCGATTTTCAAGATGCAGCCCATCGCTCCCATGGCTTTGACTTTGCTGATATGGCGACGCTGATATCACAAGATGCACCCTTTAAGCCGATTCGCAATCCATATGCGCCCGGCACACCACTGCGCCGCCAAAGCCCGCTGTTTTACGGCCGTCAAGAAATTCTGAAATTTATTATCGAGACGATCCAAAGCACAAGCCAGCAGAACGTCATTGTCCTAGTTGGGCAACGGCGGACGGGTAAAACCTCAACGCTGTTACATTTGGCTGACGTCGCCCCTCCTGACGTCTTGCCCGTTTATGTCGACTGTCAGTCGCTCGGTGTTTCTAGCGGAATGACCGGATTTTTGTACGATTTGGCTTGGTTTATTTCTGATGCCCTGATCGAAAAAGAAAAAGAGCTTGATGTGCCCGACCTGTTGGTTTGGGAGAAGGACCCAGCTCATTATTTCCAACGCAAGTTTTTGCCACGCGTATATGAGCTGCTTCCTTATAATGCGACGCTGTTGCTGGTGTTTGATGAATTTGAAGCGTTTGAAGAGATGATTGCAAATGGCACATTGCCACAGACATTTTTCTCGTTTTTACGCCATCTCATGCAGCATGGCGGCCGGATGAACTTTGTCTTTGCTGGTACACATCGGCTGGAAGAAATGGGAACCGATTACTGGTCTGTGCTATTTAATATCGCACTTTATCGCCAAATCGATTATTTGGATGAATCATCGGCCAACAAGCTGATTACTCAGCCGGTAGAAGGGAAGGTGATCTATGATGATTTGGCTTTGGACAAAATTTGGCGAGTGACGGCCGGGCATCCTTACTTTTTGCAATTGGTGTGTTATACGCTTATTAATTATGCAAATAGACACAAAACAGGGTACATCACAATTGCAGATGTGAACGAGATGTTGCGTGAGATGTTGCGCTTGGGAGAGGTTCATTTCGCTTATTTGTGGCAGGCATCAACATTTGCTGAACGGGCTGTTCTGATTGCGATGGCGCATCTGAATGATGGGACAGAGCCAGTAACGGCGGCCGATTTGCAACAGAACCTGCGTCCGTTTGATCTTGACCTGTCACCCGGCGAAATTACCGGTGCTCTGCGCCGCCTCGTCGGCCGTGAAATTTTGAGCGAGTATCAAGATCGACGATCTTCTTTTTATGAAATGCGAGTGGGGCTCGTGCAGCTATGGGTTGAAGAGAATCGGAACTTGAGCACGCTATTTGATAGAAAACCGGCTTAATGATCAGGCCTGCAAAATGGGCCAACCTTCCCTGTTTGAGAATCAAAAATCGCATTAAGCTAGTTCAAAAACAAGTTTGGAGAAAACAATGGGACTTTTAAGTGGATTACTGGGTAATGCATCAGAAATCAGCATCGATAAACTGCAACAAGATCTAGGCGGAATTTTAATCCCTGACGAAAAAGTTGAAGCAGGGTTTCAGGTGCTGCGCGATCAGTTTGTGTTTACAAATAAGCGTTTAATCCTTATTGATCGGCAAGGAATATCAGGCAAAAAGGTTGAGTATAAATCGATTCCGTATAAGTCGATCAAATATTTTTCAGTAGAAACGGCCGGGACATTTGAACGGGATGCTGATCTGAAGATTCATTTAACTGGTGAGACGATTTCTAAGGATTTACGCAAAGGGATTGATGTTGTGGGCTTGCAACGAATGCTGGCTTATTACATTTTGCAATAAACGTTATCGTACCCTACAACAGATCGGGGCTTGCATTTTTACTGTTTTTCAGTATTTTCAGTACGAGTTCCTATATTAGTTTGTACACCATTTCAGCAAGATTTTAGTTGCAGTTTACGATAGCTAGAATCTCGACACCGAAGCACAAGTAAGGAAAAGTTAGATATGACCGAGTGGATTAAGCTGCGTCCGGCCGATGCGGCTGAACAGTTAAAAAGCGATATAAAAGATGGTTTGACAACGGCTCAAGCTGAACAGAAGCTGGCCGAATTTGGCCCAAATGAGCTGACTGAAAAGAGCGGGAAATCGATCTTTAGCTTAATTTGGGAGCAGCTGACCGATGTCATGGTGGTGATATTAATCGTTGCTGCTCTGGTGTCTGCTTTTATTGGCGAGGCTCAAGACACGATTGTCATTATTGCAATTGTTTTGCTTAATACGATTCTGGGTGTTAGCCAAGAATATCGAGCCGAGCAGGCTATTGCGGCCCTTAAGCAGCTGTCTGTACCGAATGTGCGGGTTAGACGAAACGGTCGCGTTTCTGAAATGTCGGCTGTGGAGCTGGTTCCGGGTGATGTTGTTGAGGTTGAGTCTGGAAACTTGATTCCAGCTGACGGCCGCATTGTCGAAGAAGCAAATCTGCGCATTGAAGAAGCCGCCTTAACGGGTGAGTCTGAAGCGGTTGAAAAAACGACAGAGATTGTTTCAGGCGATGATGTCCCACTTGGTGATCAGCTTAATCGGGCTTTTATGGGGACAACGGTTGCTTACGGCCGTGGTGCTGTGCTCATCACTGAAACGGGCATGTCTACTGAACTAGGTAAAATTGCAGACCTTATCCAAGGTGTCGAAGATGAACAGACACCGTTGCAAGTTCGGCTAGATGAATTAGGCAAAACACTCGCTTTGGTTGCGATGGGGATTATCGTTCTCGTCTTTGCTTTAGGATTGTTAACGAGTGATGAAGTCGCTGAATTTTGGTCACGAGGGGCCTCTTTTAGAGAATATTTTGGCAGTCATGATGTGCAAGAGCTTTTCTTAACGGCGATAAGCATGGCGGTTGCGGCCGTGCCTGAAGGGCTGCCAGCTGTAGTGACGATCACTTTAGCATTAGGCTCTCAGCGTATGCTCAAACGCAAGGCGCTCATTCGTAAGCTTCCGGCCGTTGAGACACTAGGGTCTGTTACTGTCGTTTGTTCAGATAAAACTGGGACTCTAACTCAGAATAAAATGACTGTCACTTTGCTCGATATTGAAGGCGATCGAAAAACCGTTGATATGCTGGTTGAAAGCCATGTGAACTTAACCGATGTCGAACGAGACGAGTCAGCTCCGGCAACTTTACGCAGTTTGGGTGTATTGCTTAAAGCGGTAGTGCACTGTAACGATGGCAAAATTTCTGTCGATGAGAATGAGCAGATCAATGCTGTCGGTGACCCTACTGAGACAGCGTTGATTGTGGCAGGGCATAAGTTCGGAATGCAGAAGTCTGAAATTGATGGACATTGTCCACGTGTGGCTGAGGTGCCTTTCAGTTCGGCCCGTAAACGGATGACGACCTTGCATGAGGTGAGCGATGAGACGCATGATTCTGACTCCCCTTGGGCGGAGTCTAAATATGTAGCCTTCACGAAAGGGGCGGTTGATGGGCTCATCGATATTTCAAGCCATGTTTGGACTGGAAATAAAATCGTTGATATGGATGATGAATGGCGCGATCGGATTGAATCGGCCAATGCTGATTTAGCTGCCAATGGTCATCGGGTTTTGGGGGCGGCGTTTCGGCCGATTGATGCTGTGCCTGACAGCAAAGCGCTTGAATCACTTGAAGAAAACCTTGTGTTTATCGGCTTTGCAGGCATGATCGACCCACCACGGGAAGAGGTGTTTGATGCGGTAAAAGAGGCGCGTACGGCCGGTATCCGGCCGATTATGATTACGGGCGATCATCCGTTAACGGCACAATACATCGCACGTGAATTAGATATTACCCGCAATGATCGAGTGAAGACCGGCCGTGATCTTAATAAATTGGGACCCGGGGAGATGCAGGAAGTTGTCAAAAATGTCAATGTATTTGCCCGTGTTTCGCCTGAGCATAAGCTCCAGATTGTGCAAGCGCTGCAAGAACAGGGTCAGGTTGTTGCGATGACGGGTGACGGTGTAAATGATGCTCCCGCCTTGAAACGGGCTGATATCGGCGTGGCGATGGGTATCACGGGAACTGACGTATCGAAAGAAGCGGCCGAGATGGTGCTACTCGACGATAACTTTGCGACGATTGTGGCGGCCGTGCGCGAGGGGCGCACCATTTATGACAATATTCGGAAGTTCATCAAATATGTACTTTCAAGCAATATTGGCGAAATTGTTGTGATGCTCATTGCGCCAATATTGGGAATGCCGCTGCCGCTGATTCCAATCCAAATTCTGTGGGTCAATTTAGTGACTGACGGAATACCGGGGTTAGCTTTGGCTGTTGAGCAAGAAGAGCATGGGACGATGCAACGGCGACCGTATGAGCCGGATGAATCGATTTTTTCGCGCGGCATCGGCTGGCAAGTGTTGGCAACCGGACTGATTTTAGGCGTTGCTTCGTTCTTAGTCGGCTATTGGGGCTACTGGTACGGATCAGATCAAGATATCAAAGTATTGCGTACGATGACCTTCTTCACACTGACATTGGCTCAATTAGGTAATGCGTTTGCAACTCGCTCATTCCGGGAATCATTGTTTGAGATCGGGATCATGAGTAATCCGCTGATGGTTTATACCGTAGCTGGAACTGTTTTATTGCAACTAGCTTTGGTTTACATCCCTTTCTTGCAGAACATTTTCAAACTGACTGCATTGACCGGCTTCCAGCTGGGTATGTGTTTTGTTGTTAGCTTTGTAGTATATGGACTCATTGAGTGGCTGAAGAAGTTGAACACACAATCATAAGTTGAGATTGAACTAAAAATGCGAATTTTGATCACCGGTGGTGCGGGCTTTTTGGGGCAGCGTTTAATGCAAGCTTGTTTAAAAGTGTTTGGGTCTGAAATCGAGTCACTGACTCTTTTTGACCAGGTGTCTTTACCCATTTTGCCTAAAGATAAGCGGGTGACCAGCTTGCAAGGTGATATCACTGATGCGGCAACTGTTACTAGCTTGATCGGGGCTGAACCGACGCATATTGTCCATTTGGCGGCCGTTGTTAGTGGGGAAGCTGAGCAAGATTTTGAGCTTGGAATGCAGGTTAATTTGGCAGCGACTCAGGTTTTGCTTGAGGCATGTCGCCAGCGAGACCTCCGGCCGATGTTCATCATGACGAGCTCTGTTGCCGTATTCGGTGGCGATATGCCAGATGTTTTGAATGATGATACTGCACCTGTGCCCCAAAGCTCGTACGGGACCCAAAAGGCGATTTGTGAGCTACTAGTCAATGATTACAGTCGTCGGGGTTTTGTTGATGGACGTGTCTTGCGCGTGCCGACTGTTGTGGTGCGGGCTGGACGACCCAATGCCGCTACTTCGTCGTTTGCTAGCTCGATCATTCGTGAGCCGTTAAATGGAGAGCGTGCTGTTTGTCCGGTGGAGGCTGATACAGCGCTATGGTTGATGTCGCCGCGGCAGGCGATTGAATCGTTAATACATGTGGTCTCCATTCCGGCCGAAAAGCTATGCAGTAACCGCACGATTAGTTTGCCAGGGCTTTCAATCACTGTGCAAGGCATGGTTGATAGTTTGCGTTTTGTTGCTGGAGATGAGGTTGCAGAGCGCATTGATTGGCTTCCTGATCCGTTTATTCAACGAATTGTAGGCAGTTGGCCTGCTCAGTTTGATCCTGTCCGCGCCCTTGCGCTGGGTTTTGAAGCAGACCCTTCGTTTGACGATATTGTTCGTAACTATATTGAAGATGAGTTGGCATGAAGCCCATTGGTTATGCGAGCCGCATATGCAAATGTGATTAAAATCAGTTATCGTGAGCAAGCAATAAACAGATAAAAATTTAAGACTATAAAAAAAGCACTAAATAAGAGGATAAATGACTGTAACTAGCCGAGAAATTCACCTTGCCAGCCGCCCTGTTGGCGTACCAACGCGTGAGAACTTTACAATTGCAACGGTAGATATTGCCGACCCAGGTCCAGGACAACTGTTAGTCAAAAATATTTATATGTCGGTTGATCCGTATATGCGCGGCCGGATGATTGACCGTAAAAGCTATACACCACCATTTGGCATTGGCGAACCATTGACTGGCGGCTGTGTGGGGGAAGTGGTTGCTTCTCAGAATGCTGACTTTGCAGTTGGTGACCATGTTTTAGGTTTTGATAGCTGGCGTGAATATTATCTGTCATCCGGTGCAGGCCTTAACAAAGTTGATGGAAACATGCTGCCGCTTTCAACTTATCTTGGTGTTGCTGGTATGCCAGGAATGACGGCGTATTGGGGATTGTTAGACATCGGCCAGCCACAAGAAGGTGAGACGGTTTTTGTTTCGGCTGCGGCCGGTGCTGTTGGCTCAGTGGTGTGTCAGATCGCGAAGCTAAAAGGGTGTGTTGTGGTTGGTAGTGCAGGATCGGCCGAAAAAATTTCTTGGTTAAAAGATGAAATTGGAGTCGACCATGCGTTTAACTACAAAGAGGTTGATAGTGTAGGAACCGCACTGCGTCAGGCTGCACCTAAAGGGATTGACATCTACTTTGAAAATGTGGGTGGAGACCATTTGGAAGGGGCTTTGGCCAACATGCGCATGAACGGCCGAATTCCAGTCTGTGGCATGATTTCGCAATATAACGCAACTGAGGCGGTTCCTGGGCCTAGCAATTTGGCGAATATTATTGGGAATCGTTTGTTATTGAAAGGATTTATTGTGAGCGACTATATGCAACGCTCGACTGAATTTTACGCCGACATGGCTGGCTGGCTATCTTCGGGTCAAATTAAGTACGAAGAGACTGTTCATGAAGGGATCGAATCAGCGGCCGATGCATTTATTGGTTTGTTTAGCGGTAGTAATATGGGCAAAATGCTGGTCAAACTAAGCTAACCGCTGGTTAGCTTAGCTCATCTGAGCTTGGTTGAAAGGGGAGAATGACCGTAAAAGTACTGCCTTCATCGACACTGCTTTTTACTTCAATCTCTCCGTTCATAATCATAACCAGCTCCCGAACAATTGATAGGCCTAGCCCTGTCCCGTTGCGTGATAGCCCCATCTGGGTACCTGACGTTTGCCAAAATGGTTCAAAAATAGCCTCTTGATCCTCAAGCTCAATTCCCATTCCGGTATCGTTAACCTGAATGGTCCAATGCTCTGCATCGTGCTGAAAGAGTGACAGAGTAATCTCGCCTTCATCTGTATATTTAATCGCATTACTTACTAAATTAAACATTATTTGACGAATTTTTCCCTTGTCACCAATCTGGAATGCTGGAAAGTCTGCGGCAAATTGTTGTTTGAGGGTTAGGCCTTTTTCCTCAGCTAAAATAGAGAGTTGCTTGTTGACCTGCTCTGCCAAATCAACTGCATCAAATGTTCCTCTATTTAACTTGACTTTGCCATACTCGAATTCAGATTGGGCCAGCAGTTGCTCAACCAACGTATGTAAATAGGTGCTACTGCTAATCACTTTTTGTATACCATCTAGTTGTTTTTGAGTGAGAGGGCCAAAGGCACCTGTTTCGAACAGTTCGGTATAAACTAAAATGACAGAGAGTGGGGTGCGCAATTCGTGATTAATCTGAGTCAGAATTCTAGATTTTAGCTCGCTGGCTGCGATAGCTTCTTCATAAAGCTTCGCATTGTACATTGCGATGGACGTTTGTTGGGCAATCGCTTGAATTAGCTCTAAATCGTCTTCGTCAAAATCTCTTTTTTGGCGGCTGTCCCATAGCTCTAGGTTGCCTATCAATTTGTCTTTTGACTGCAAAGGAACTTTTATGGCTGTTTTGCAGTCGTGTTTGGCAAGGTGTGCAATTTGTTTGCCTGTGGCGTGTGAATTTTGAGCATCACATTGGATGATGTACTTCGAAAGTGAGGGATCAAGCTCGCCATCACCTTTGAGCCAATCGGCCGATAAATCAAAATCTTTTTGCAGGTCATAGACGACGCCAAGGTCAGATTGTCGCTCTTTTTGAGAGGCTTCAGGAGAAAAATATTCGGCAATGACCTGAACAGACTTCTGGTCAAGATCATATTCGCTGATGTATACACTGGTCACTTCTAGCAGCTGAGCGGCCGATTTTACAACGGTATCTAGTATGATTTTTAGATCAAGAGATGAAGTGATATCGGTTGAGAGCGAGTTGAGGGTTTCAAGCAGTTGGGTTCGTTTTGCCAGCGAGTGTTGGTACTGTTCTTGGACCGTTATGTCGATCATGCTGATCAATCGGCCGCTTTCAACTTGATTATTGTCAAGAATGGGTGACACGCGCACGCGGTAGTAGAGCGTTTTTCCATCTTTAATCAGTTCAAGCTTGCTGGTCCCAGGGGCCTCACCATGTATTAAGTTGTCGAGCTTAAAGCCAAATGTGGGGATAATGGCAGGTGACATACCAATCAGATGAGCCAACTGCTTGCCAACCATTTTTTCACCGGCCGGATTAATGTCTACGATTCGGCCGCTTGAATCGAGAATGATGATGCCGTCACCCATGTTTTCAACCGCAACTCGACGCGCAACCGGCACAAGGTCAAATAATCGCCCCCAATAAATACTAAGCGTCAGTAGGATGCCTGTTAGGCCAAATCCAAAGGGTGAAAAGTCAATCCCTTCTAATGGACTAACACCGGAAATAAATAAAATGTTGCCCGCCCACGGCATAATGGCGCTAAGTAGCAGGATGAAGCTTTGCATTCGAAACGCTTGGTTGAAACGGAAGTAGGCGCTGCATAACGTAATCGTTCCGCCTAGCATAAGCAGGTAAGAGTAGATCGAATGAACCCAAAACCAACCTCCGTATGTTGTTACA
The DNA here is from genome assembly GCA_045105475.1 of Anaerolineae bacterium. Classification (GTDB taxonomy): domain Bacteria; phylum Chloroflexota; class Anaerolineae; order Promineifilales; family Promineifilaceae; genus WTJY01. The sequence goes on along the minus strand of JBGCDP010000258.1, from coordinate 2,691 downwards.
AGCGTTGAATATGGGCCGGCTGAGTTAATCTCTGTGCTTGCCCAAATGAGGCCGTGAGATTCATTTGTAAATACAAGAAGGAGGGTGATAGCTGGGATAATGGCTAACCGCAGCCTCCAAGATTCAAATGGATTTGATGCAGATTTAGCGCGACCTGCATATTGGCGGGCAAAGGTGAACCATGCCACAGGGGCGGCAACAATCCCGAAGTATTGAAGCTTTGCCCATAAGATGACTGTTTCTAAGTTGGAAAGCCCGATTTCAAGCGCATAGCCAAATGACCAAACCGCGGCGGCTATGAGCAAAACTGTGAATGAGTTGGCCCAAGTCCCCATCGAACGACGTTGCCATGAGCCCACGGCCAATATGCTTGTGAGTAACGCCGTAAAGAAAAGGGATAGAACGATATTATTGAGCTGTAGATTCATATGTAAGTTATCTTTCCAGCATAAGAATATGTTCTATAAGATTAATGGGTGAGGCGGGAAGAGTGAGCTGGAGATTTATACTTTATCGGCTTGAACTTTATCAGATAAATGCTACTTATGGGAAATTCCGGCCGTTAAAAACGAGTGATTCAGGTTCGACTCTACACTTCGCATATTGCGATCTGTATTTCGTTTGACTCTAGAAGCGGTGCTTTTAGGTGTGTTTTTGCAAAAGGCAGCAGGACGGGCCTTCTGATGAGCCTTATTGAGGATGTTAAGAAAATCAGATCAGAGTTTGATGATTTGCTGATTTTTTGAGGGCATCTAATACACGCATTTGAGCCACGCTGTCCGCCGGATCAATCACTTCTGCTGCGTTGCCAAGCACAGTATCTGCGAAGTGTTCAACCATTAGCTGATACTCATCTGCTCCCTGAATAGTGATCGTTTCACCCGTTTCTTCATTGTTTTTGCGGTGAATAAAAGTGGCATCCTTTTCCCATGGAATAAACGCATCGTGGGGGAGTTCAATTGCGCCGGCATCACCCATAATCGAATAGGTTTGCTGCAAGTGGGAAAGAAAACCACTTTCGACAACGGCTACAGCACCTGAATCAAACTGCATTGTGCCGACAAAGTTGATGTCAACGCCGCTTTCACCGATGATGGCCGAAGCTGATACTGATACCGGCTCTTCACCTAGCATCCAACGAGCAATGGATACACCATAAGCCCCAACATCCCAAAGTGAGCCACCGCCCATCTCTGGCAAAAAGAGCCGCTCGTTTGAGCCATCACGTGTTACAGGGAAGGTGAACGCTGTGCGAATCGACCCGATTTTGCCAAGCTTCCCATCTTGGACCATTTTGCGAATATGTTGTGTGCGCGGGTGAAAGCGATACATAAATGCTTCCATCAGGTAGCGGTCATTTTCTTTGGCGCACGTAACCATCTCTTCGGCTTCGGCCGCATTCATAGCAAATGGCTTTTCGACCAAAACGTGTTTGCCTGCTTTTAGAGCTTTGATGACCCACTCTTTGTGCAGATGGTTTGGCAATGGGATGTAAACAGCGTCGACGGCCGGATCTTCCAAGACAGAATCATACCCTTTGACTGACAAACCGCCGTGCTGATCGGTTAGCTCTTTTGCCCGCTCAAGTGATCTGCTGCCGATTGATTGAACACGCCCGTTGTGCGATTTGGCTATCGCCGGTACGACACATACCCGGCCGATGGTCGCGTTTCCTAAAATTCCCCAGTTGATCATGTTGGTTTTTGCCCTTTGGGTGTCCTTTATGGACACCCAAACAAGTGACTTGATGAGTTAGATTGAAACGTTTTCAAGCGAGCCGCCGTTTTCAGCGGATCGTTTGGCAGCTTCTAAGATCGCAACCACCCGGCCGGAATGCTCAACCGGAACGGTAATCGGTTCACCCAGCAGCAGGTGGTCGGCTAGATTGGCGTGGAAGGGAAACGGCCGATGGGTGATTTCGGGCAGCTGTTGGCTAAAAATACCCGCATCTGTTTTGCGCCGTAGTTCGATATCAGCTCCCAACTCAGATGAGGGGATCTCGTGCTTTGCGTAGTAAATGACCGGATCAATCTCATACGCATCAACCTTTTTCCAGCGGCCGATCAGTGTCCCTTCGTCGCCAGACATAAACCATTTAGGTTTTGGAATAAAAGTCAGGTCTGAGTGAGTAAACTCCGCCTCAGCCCCATTCGCATACCGCAGTTGAATACGTTCTTGGTCCGCATTGGTGATGTCGTGCCACGCTCGATTTTGGCGGGTGCAAATAACCCCGACAATCTTTTCTGGGATTAGTGCCAGCATCCAATCTAAGTAGTGAGCGCCCCAATCATATGTGGTGCCGCCGGAAACTTCATCGTGTGAATGCCAGTAGCCACACGGGTGGCCGTATCCGCCGATAAATGTTTCAAGCTGGAAGACATCGCCCAGCCAACCGGCGTTGACCGCATTTTGGATCGCAAGAAAGTCGCTGTCCCAACGCCGATTCTGATGGCAGCTGACATGCAGTCCTTTCTCGTTGGCAAGCTTAATCATCGCCTCAACGTCGGCCGTGTTTAGAGCCAATGGCTTTTCGCAAATGACGTGCTTGCCCGCTTCAAGCATCTGGAGAGCTAATCGTGCATGTGAGTTGGGGGCGGTTGCGATAATAACGATGTCGATATCAGGGCTGTTGATTAGATCGTTTGAATCTTTTGTCGTGATGATATCGGGGAAATGCTTACGCGCGGCCGA
>JBGCDP010000257.1:0-3497 GCA_045105475.1 Anaerolineae bacterium | reverse complement strand
TGACTTCATGATGTCCATCGACCGTTCACACGCTTCAATCGCACAGCGCATCGCTTTGATTTCTTCAGGATGCTTGATCTCGCGCGCCAGCTCCATGACCTTTTCGCCGTTGTAAAACTCAACGCCGTGACGGGTTAGCTCATCAACCCTTCGTAGTTACACCGGTCGATGGCGAGCCGCATATTGCCGCCGCCGTGCGTTTTAACAAGATCGGCAACTTCGGCCGCCCATTTCTTCGCATGCTCCTCAATCCGATCACCCGAAATCAGGTAAAACCAAGCCATCGTCGGCCGGATTTCTGTCACGATGTCCGTATGCAGATTTAAATGTTCACAGTGGGAAAACTCGAAAATAATCACCGGACCATTGTCTTCCGCCCCGATAAAGGCATAACGAGCCGCATTGTGTGTCACCCACACCTGCATGTTGGTACTGTCAGTCGCGTAGCGCACGTTGACCGGATCGTACAGCACGATCCCCATGCAGTTATGCTCACGTAGCTTTTGACGCACTCGGGCCAGCCGATAATGGCGAATCACACTTTCATCTGGCAAGTCTAAACCAGCTTTTTCCCACTCGCTTAAAGCGATTTTCCCCGGGCCTAAAACATGCCGATTAAGCTTAGCAAGTTCATCCATGTAGGCAACGGTTTCGGCCGAAGGCTGTTGTAACGCGCTGATTTTGGCATGGTGGCGGCCGGCCACTTGGGAGGGAGTTGAGAAGTTTTGCATGAGGTTAGATTAAGAGTGGATTGAAGGTGATATTGATTGCATGATGAAGAACACCATGCAATCAAGCTAAGCTAGGCGGCTAGCTCACAGGTTGTAAAAACTCACGGGCCGTATAGCCTTTTTGACCAGCTTCTGATTGAAAATCAGCCCCATTGAGTTTGACGATTTCTGCAAAATGATAGCCATTCGCAGAAAAACTGCCACGTACTTCAACGATATTTCCATAAGACAGGAAACCGATACTGTCTTCAAGTAAATTTGGCGCTGGCCGAATGCGCAACGAAGTCGTAATCACCTTCATTTTTTCAGTTGTGGCATCATCTGGAATCGGATCTGGCTGCGTGCGGTTTTCCATGATAAACCGGCGTGGGTCTGAGTAGTTGCGCCTCACTTTGGCCTCAGAGACATCACCGGGCCAATGCTCCGGTCGTGTCTTGAGCACCTTTGTGTGGCTAATATCAAAATGGAGATGATGCCCCCCGCTACCATAAATACCGTCAGCATTCCCAACCAAGGCGATGACAGTCCCGATAGTGACCGACTGCCCCTTCTGTACAACAGGGTACTGGATGTGATTTACATGTGCATATCGGCTGTAGAACAATTTACCATTATCATCCTTATGCTCGATCACGATTACCCATCCCCAACTGCTTTGGCCTAAACGAGATGCGGTCACAACGCCATCTGCAATCGCATAAATCGGGACACCTGCATCTGCGTTTCGTGATAGGTTTAAATCAGCTCCGGTATGTCTGGCCCAGCGGCCGGGTACAACCTGATACCGCATACCAAATGGTGTTGCATCGAACCAACTGCCTGGCCAAACACGACTACTCATCCTCTCTTGAGAGGTTCCAACTGGCGAATCAATTAACATTTTGTTACTCCTTGTCTATTCAATTGATTGTTTAAAGATTGGGTTCTCGGCTCAGATGTTGGCTATGTACGCTTCCCAATCCAGTAGAATTGGAATTATGTGGTTTTTCTACCGCTAAAACAACCAAAAGTAATTTAATCGTAATCCTTGTTAATATTTTAGGATTTCTAAAAAGGGGGAACATCGACTTCCCGATATTCCCCCTTTTTTCAAAACAAGATTGATTTAATCTCCCCCACACCCTATCAACTTAGTCATAAAGATCTACATTTTCTAACTCTTTTGCTCGTTTTTCAACATAGTCGTTCAACGCCTGTTTGGTGTTTGAGTCAAACGCTGGCTCCTCATAATCACGAATAATCGTTTTCCACAGCTTGTTCGCCCGTGTCACAATGTCATCGCCTCCATCGGCCAACCATTGACCGTTGTTCCTGCGATCGTGCAAAAACGGAGGATAAAAAGCATTTTGGAAGCGAGCTTGCGTATGGTCTGTTCCAAAGTGATGTCCGGCCGGGCCAATCTCATGAATCTCTTTGAGCGCAAAGGCATCTTCACCCATTTCCGGCCCTGCCAAAAAGTGCTGCATCATCGCCAGATTTTCAGCATCCATCACAAACTTTTCAAGCGAATGGGTCAGCCCTGACTCAAGCCATCCGGCCGAGTGAAAAATCAGATTGGTGCGTGACAAAATACACGGCCACAGCGACCACATCGATTCACTCATTGCTTGGCCGTCCGGCATATTTGAGGTGTTGAGCGTTCCACTCCCCCGATACGGGACCCCATAACGCCGGGCCAACTGCGCCCCTAACATAAGTGCCCATGCCCCTTCTGGGGTGCCAAACGAAGGTGCTCCACTTTTCATATCAACGTTAGTCGCAAAGCCACCATAAACACACGGCGCACCCGGCCGCACAAGTTGGAGCAATGCGATTCCGGCCAATGCTTCGGCATTTTGCTGGGCAATCGCCCCGATAATGGTGATCGGGCTATTAGCCCCCGACAGGATAAACGGGGTCACGACGGTAAACTGACCATGTTTGGCAAAGGTCATCATTCCACCCAACATCCTGTCATCATAGACAAGCGGGCTGTTGACGTTGATCACGCCGCCGGTGACAGGGCCATCTTCCGGCCGTAGGTCTTCCCCATGGACGATTTTCGCCATCTGGACCACATCTTCAGTAATCACCCGGCCGTGCGAAGTCCCCATGACCGGTTTATCTGACAGCGTTGATCCCAGCCAATAGCCGTCTAAATGTTTTTTGTAAACCGGCACATCATGCATCACCACACTCATGACCGGTGCCAGATGAATAGCGTTGGTCATTTGGATCAGTTTGCCGAGGGTGACCATATCTTCCCGCTTCCCCGGCCGACGCCCCCCATCTAGGTCGCGGATAAACACACATCCGGCCGCGCTTAGGTTTGCCACCCCATTTTTTCCAATTAGTTGGTTCCGTTCCGGGTTGCGACTACGAAAGGTGAAGCTCTCAGGCGCTTTTTCGATGAGGCCCATCAGCAAGCCACGATCGATCCAGACATGCTGGGTTTTGCGGTCCACTTTAGCCCCCGCTTTTTCCCATAGCTCCATCGCTTCTTCGTCTTGGAAGCGCATGCCGGTATTCTCGAGAATCTGCATCGATGCATCATGAATCTCTTCGAGCATCTGCTCGTTGGCGATTTCATAGGCTGGGAAATTATTGCGCCATTGGTGTTTGGGAATATCGAAGAAGGAGCTAACTTTGCGTTCTTGTTTTAGATTGGTTTTACCGGCCGACCGTTTGCGTTTACGTGCTGCCATGGGGACCTCTTTTTGTGGGTTAGTGGCTAATTTTTGGTTGGCCTGTAAGCGAAATACTAGTTACAGACCAATTGGACGGTAA
>JBGCDP010000256.1:0-11488 GCA_045105475.1 Anaerolineae bacterium | reverse complement strand
TTGCAGCGTAATCAGCTGCCCGACACTAAAAGTCTCATCTTCATCAGGGGCGATGATGGTTGGCTCAGGCTCGCTTGATGGAACAGTAAATGGGCCAACGGTTGCCTCACTAGCGAGAAACCCATCTGATGCGATGACACGCAACTGGCTGGTAGAACCACCGGGAATTAAGCTTGAATCGATGGTGAAAGAAGAGGTTATCCAATCAGTTGTCAGCACATTCCAATCCCCTTCACCCGTGTTGTTGTAAAGCAGGGTGTACACAAGAGAATCGTTATCAGCGTCTGATGCGGCCCAAGTGAATGTGAGCTCTCCCTTTTCAAGAGTTTGTCCTTCGGTTGGTGAAGTGATCGCAACCGCCGGAGCATTGTCGCTCGCGGATTGGGTTGCGACAACGGTTGATCCATTGCGGATTTCAATTGAGGCTACCCCTGTTTGCCATGGGACAGTTTCAGAAATAATCGCCATTTTTTCGTCTGAATTGACCTCGCTATCTAATTCGTTAGGAGCAAACGGATAACTTGCTAGCTCACCGCCCACTGAATCCAGCAAGGCCAGTGTCCAGCTTCCCGATTCAGGCAAAGGCAGGGTGGTTGAATGCTTGATTTGTCGTAGGTCTAGCGATTGAACCGTCATCTGATCTAAATCGACCAATGCGGTGACAATCAGAAACTGATCGGCCGCAACACTCGGCGCAAGCGTAGGTGCCCGCTGCCCAGCGGCCGACATCTCATCATAGATCGCTTCATAAGTGACATCTGATATCCATTTTGGCTCACAGTAAGACATTAAATCAAACCAATTCGGCTCGTAAATTGCTTCAGCTCCAACCTCAAATCCATAAAAGGCAGAATCCCCATCCTCGACTTCGCTGATTTTTCCAAATGGGTAAGGGAACGGGACAGAATCGCCTAGCTCCTGATCGGGGCAGTCAGCATGACGCCGTCCCAATAAGTGAGCAATTTCATGCCCTGCAATCCAGTCACCATAGGTATTATCGATGTCCCACGCCATATCATCGAACCGTCGCGGGTCACCAACGTGCCCGACCGCCACGCCAGACCAAGGTGCCGCGACCCCGCCAATCGTATTTGAATCTTCTGCGGTTTCTGCCACTGCATAAAAATAGCTATTCGCAGGAATGTCTTCGTAAACTTCCAAGATGCTCCTCACGAGGATGAGCATTGTCAGCATAGAATCTACATCTGGCGCCCCGCTGAGCCTAGAATTCGTTGCTCTTCGATCAGTTGTTAGGGTTGATATCGGATACGCCCTTTGCAACCATTCTTCGATTCGGTCTAAATGAGACCCGTCGGCCACCCTGATCCCGCTACTGGTTGGATAACCAACATTAAACATCACCAAGTTCAACGGCTCGGCCGGAATGAATTCAACCTGAACACCGGCCGTGTTGTTTAACCGGTCTGGGTCAAGCTTTTCATTTTCCGGATCGATTTCAGCTTTGAGTAAGATCGTTCCAGCTTCAGTCCACTCGATGGGGAGCTCAAATAAGAAGCTGTCATTCAGCTGTCCACGATCTGGATCAGCCACAATAGAGATAGCGCCCTGTGCATTGGCGGGAATAAGTGTGGGAGATAAGGTAGTGCCATTTCGTGTGGCGGTTAAGTTTGCGACGACTGAATCAACTTCTGCGGTAGCAGAAACATGGACCCGCACATAGGTACGTTTGTCTGCAATTAAATCGACGCTGTTTTTTAAATCTTGAATCGCCTGTGTGACTTCTATGGCATCGATTTGCATGTCAAGCCCGGCCGGTGGTGGTGCAGAATCCCCTGCTACCCATTCAAAAAGCTGTTCAGCAAACTGAGTGCCATTCTCGCTCATCACCGTGCCTGTCACGAAAAAGGCGATCCGGCCGGAGCCATGTTCTCCAACAGCCAAGGCTGCGTTTGGATGGTTAGCTGCCTTAGCAAGAAGCGACCAGCTGGTTCCTAAAGAACTAATAGGGATTGTGCTAAAAACGCCCGGCAATGTTTCTGAAGAAATCCCTGCCAGAATTGGATGAGAGAGTCCGGTGGCTGTAAATTCAACCGGACCCGGTTCATTTGGAAATCCAGGCCAAAATTGATTAGTAATTGTTAGTTCAAAGCCGGCTGGAAGCTGTGGCACCCCATTTTCAAAGCTGGGGAAGCTTAAAATAAGCCCACCTCCGTTGCTGACATAGTTGTTAACCTGATTGGCTAGCAAACTATAGTTGATGGATGGGTGTCCAGCGATAAAAACAGCTTCGAACGGAGAAAGGTCGGCCGGAAACTCATCAGTTGAGCGAACTACGGTGGCATTAGGGAACGTTTCATGGACATCTGCACAAGAATCCGCAACTTGACCCGGACCAACCTCCGTAACGATTGCAAAGCATAAAATCGGTAAATCATTGGCAAAGGCCGGTTGAATAGGGGTGGAAGGACTGAAAAATAGTAGGTAAAAGCAAACTGAAAATAAAGATGACCAAATGATAGTTTTGGCAGGGCGGGATGTGGATATTCGCATTTTTTCTCTTGTATAGGTCCCAGTAATCGGTTTTAGCAATGTAACAACCAAGTATAGCAATGTTAATCAGATAGCGTTTTACTATTTTGAGAGAATTGGACAAGGCAACCTGATTCAGACGCACATTTTCCCAAACTCACTTGAATAAATGACGAGCTTCCAAGCTGTTTCGCGATGCTTTCTGTTGACATACAGCTTACAACCGATTTCTGGTCCTTAGCCGTAACTCTGGGTGCTGATTAATTGCCCCTTGACTTTAACACTGTGTCAAACAGTACGCTTCGTTTCATCAAATCAAACAAGGTGAAACAATGAATTTAACAAATCCGATCTATAACAAACCTACGCGCTCTATCAATTGGAGACGGCTCAGCATAACCGGTGGCGTGATTGTGCTATTTACCCCGATTATGTTGGTGATCATTTTCTATTTCACGCCGCCTGGGCAACGTTGGGCTGCCGATCAAACGGCCGCTTCTCCGATTGTCGGAGTGGCACAAATCGATGTGGTGGCCGATGACGTACTCAATCATATCTTTTCTCCGGCCGTTACTCAGGTAAAAGCTGGCACTGAAGTGACGTGGCACTTTAAAGATATAGAAGAAGATGGTCAGATGGTTGCTCATAACGTGGTTTTTGAAGATGAAGCCTCGCCGGTATTAGACACCGGAACGTTTAGTAAACTATTTGAAGAACCGGGAACCTACCAATATACCTGCACACTGCATCCTTTTATGGATGGAGTTGTTATCATCACGGAATAAAAATCATGAGTAAAAACATAAACTATGTTATTTTAGGCGCAGGTCAATTAGGGCTTGCCATTATGGATGAGCTCGTAGCAAAAGGGCACGAAGTAACAATTGCCAATCGGAGTACAAAGTTAAATGAAAAACTTCCCAAATCAGTGAAGCTGATTCAATTTGATGCCAGTGATCCTGACCAAGTTGAGCGGGTAAGCAAAGATGCTCATATCGTCTTTTTCTGTGTTCAACCTCCATATCATCTCTGGCCGGCGCTTTTTCCCAAATTGACAGCCAGTGTGTTAGAAGGGGTTTCGCGCACCAATGCTAAACTGGTATTTGGTAGCAATGTTTACCTTTATGGAGATCCCAATGGGGCGTTGATCCACGAAGGGTTACCGGCTGCTGCGAAAACGATCAAGGGAGCTGTACGAGCTAAAATGGCAAAGATGTTGCTGGACGCGCATGCGACTGGCAAGGTTGAGGTCGTCATCGGCCGAGGGTCTGACTTTTTCGGGCCACGTGTGCGGAATTCAGCGATGGGGGATCGGCTGTTTCAGGCGGCACTAGAAGGCAAAACGGCCGATCTGCTGGGGGATGTGAATCTACCACATACCTACACCTATATCCGCGATTTTGCACGGGCGCTGATTACACTCAGTCAGCAAGATGAGGCGTATGGGCGGGCGTGGCACGTACCCAACGCCCCTACCGGGACTACTCAAGATTTTATTGACCTGATTGAAGCAGAACTTGGCCACCCTGTAAAAGTTCGTGCATCCGGGGCACTAATGGTTCGCTTGCTTGGCCTGTTTAACCCAGTCATTCGTGAACTACATGAATTAATGTACGAATTCCAAAAACCATTTGTGGTTGACCATAGTCAATTTGTGGCACAATTTGGCAACGATGTTACCCCTCACAAACAAGCGATCCAAGAAACAGTTGAGTGGTATCGCCAGTATGCCAGGTGAACGAATCAACTTTTTTTAAAGCTTCTCTACTCTTTTCACTATACCCAAATCTCATGTTTAAAATCGGTGATTTTTCAAAACTAGGCCAAGTTTCAACTCGAATGCTGCGCCATTACGACAAACTGGGACTGCTCGTGCCAGAACAAATAGATGAGTGGACTAGCTATCGCTATTACACGATTCAACAGCTATCTCGTCTACATCGCATTATCGCTCTCAAGGATTTAGGGCTTTCGCTTCAGCAAATTTCAGATTTACTAGGGAAAGATAACGAGTTACCTAGTGAACAGTTACGCGGTATGCTTTCGATTAAGCGGAGTGAGCTAGAGAGTGACATGGCACAGATGCAAAATCGGCTTGCTCAAGTTGAGGCGCGGCTCATTCAGCTCGAAAATGAAGACGAGCCATCCCCATATGAGATTGTGGTCAAACCGGTGGAGAGCATGGGGATTGCAAGTCTAAAAGCGATGGTTCCTCATGCTCATGAAATGGGCTACTATTGCGACTCGATGTCGAATTCACTCTATCGGCAGTTGAAAGATAAAGGCGTTCGCTGGTCTGGACCTGAAATGATTCTGTACCATCTAACTGAGTTTCAGCCGACCGATTTGCCAATTGAGGTTTGCATCGGCTTAGATGAGCTTCCACAGGGAATTTCAGCCGAAAACGATGACGAACTCGAATTTAGAGAGTTGCCCGGCCACGAACTTGTTGCATCGCTCATCTACGAAGGGCCATTTGAAGAAATGACCTCGGCCGTTCTAGAATTGGTTCGTTGGGCCGGTATTCACCAGCATGTCGGCGTGGGGCCGATGCGTGAGATCCATCGTTCTGGCCCTGCACACCCAGAAAAACCAACCGGGATAATGCCTGTTGTTGAACTGCAAATTCCTATCGCCAAAATTCAGCAGTAAAACAGATGCATCGGCCTTACAGTCATAATGGGCCAAAGGGAGATGCTTTAGCAGATATACGGTGTCAAGGTCAAGGGGGAATTGAATGAATGATGACGAAAAATTAAACTCTCTCGCTCTCTCTAAGTTTTTTGCCTACACTCATGGCTATGATTGGATTAATTGTTTCATTTGTAGTTTGGGCCATTTTCCACAGCATCACGGCCGCGCAAGGTTTTAAAGATTGGGTCGCACGTTTCACAGGCGAACGTGTGTATCAGGGGTTTTACAGGCTGTTTTATTCGGCCGTTTCTGTCATCACACTGCTCCCTGTTCTCTATTTTTATTGGCAGCTACCCGACCGGCCTCTTTACTCAGTGCCAGCTCCATTTTCTTGGCTGATGATCGGGTTGCAGGTCGCCGGATTTATCGGCCTGACGGTGTCTGTATTGCAGTCAGGGGCGTTGAGCTTTGTAGGCATCCAACAGGCGGCCGACTATTTCTCTGGCAACGACATCGGTAAACAATCTGGACTGGGTGAAGTTCTAGTCATTCACGGCCTCTATCACTATATGCGCCATCCACTATACGCATTTAGCATGTTGCTATTATGGGCCAGCCCAGCGATGAGCCGGAACAGCTTGATCTTAGTCCTATTGATCTCGACCTATTTTGTACTGGGTTCGTTTATTGAGGAGCGCAGGCTAGAGCAAGACTTTGGAGAAGCCTATGCTGATTATAGAAAACAGGTTTCTCGATTCATCCCATTTGTCTGGTAAATGGCAAATGACACAATCAGCTAACCATTTTCATCAGCCAACCAAATTTTGAGGGTTTCGTACACTGTTGGGTGACTTAGCAGATCGAGGTGTGATATTCCCCGGCCGATCCATTGGTTGGACTCATGAAACAACAATTGTCTTTCATTGGCCTGATGATGCCCGAGTGCACTGTCAACAGGTACAAGCCCATCTCCAATGAAGCGATCGCTTATTTTACTGGCAAGTTTGATTCGACTACCAGCAATCGCATAACATTCGATCCCATCAGGCAATGGCACCGGTGTACGTGAATCTCCAGACCGTATAAACCGATCAGCTCCCTGCCAATCATCATCAACGACATTCCCATAACGCAAATCGGTTACGCCACTGCTTCGAATCTTCCCAAGTTGCGCAAATGGGGTGCTATAAGGGCTGACCTCTAGGATGTTATCGATCCAGTTGCCGCCCCTTTCCAATGGCGCTCCGTGATGTGGCGTGCCCAAAAACACGAGTTTGTTTAGCTGAGCGGGCCAAGAATGGCCTGCCTGTTTACCATAGTAGATTGCACTACGTGCCACAAGCCCACCCATGCTATGTGCCAGAATGTGAAAACCAATCGGCCGGTTTGCTAATGCCAACGTGGCTTCTAAAAGATCCGCAAGAATTTTCCCGTTTTCTGAAGTGTGCAAACCACTGTTATAGTGCAGATAGATCGGTGTGAGGCCCAAATCATGCGCTAGAGCGACACCGTGATCATGTCCATTTCGGTCCCATTGAAGGTCATTCATACAGGAGCCATGCACCAGCATAACCACTTTACCATCAGCTTGATTCATCAGCTCTGCCAAGCGCTCGTCGCTTAAAGTTGCTCCTGCATGGCGAAACCCCATCGAGATAGCCAATGGATTGCTTTTAGCGACAAGTGAATCACCAAAAACTCCGTTTAAAGCCGCGAGCAATGTCTCGCGACTGTTTGAAGAAGCTTCTTCCTTTTTCGTTAAAGGCAAGCTCAGCTGGTTCAAAGAGATATTCAACCCTTTCCCAACGCCCGCTGTCACGTTTCGCACAGCCGCATAGACCATCCCTGCTATCCCTGTGGTTTGGGTCTGATCAGGATCACCGATTCGGCCGCCGAAACTTATAATCGTTCGATGCATCGTATCGACAAGATCAGTAATCCCCAAAACAGTATCAACCGCTAATTGTCCGACACCTTGAATCGTTTCTATTCGTTGGTTTTGTTCGATAGTCATCGTTTTATTTTCGTTGAGCCCGTCAATTTAAAGATCAGAGTCGGTAGATGCTGCAAGGTACATCACAACAACTGCCGAGATAATTTCGATACCGCCCCCAAGAAAACCGCCTAAAACAAATGGTGCACCCAGCATAGTACACAACATACCGGCTAAGGCTAAAAGCCCACCAATGCCCCAATACAATCGGTTTCCATAGATGGTTGCAAAGACCAGATACCGGCCGCCGATGACCAACAGCATCACCGGAAAGAATAGGTCAGAGCGAATCAGAACCATTGTATAAGCGATAAAAATGCCAATAAACAGTAGGAACGTGCTTTCTAAAGTAAGGTTCCCCAGTGGATTATCTTTATCATGATTTCCCGGCCGACCGAGCAGCTTAGACAGTGCCATCCCGCCCGGATGTATAAACATACCGCCTATAAATAATGTGAATACACTTGCTTGCTCAGAGAAAAATAGGCCAACAAATGCTGCAATGGTCCATGCCAAACCTGACACGAGCATACCTGGACCGCCATCGAAATAGGCACGTCTCATATTTTCTTGGGCTTCTGAAATATTCATGGTTTCACGTTTGGCTATTGAGATTTTGAGTATTTATAATGCACTACGGTCTCAGTTTGATTTGGTTACGGCCGTTAAAAATCTAGTTTTGCATTAAAGGCCTTAACCGCATTCACTAAATCATCTTCATTTTTGATCGAAGTGACAATCGGGAAGCTCGTTGTTAAAAAGTGCTGCGCGAACGGGAAACAGAGCGCTTCAAACGGTTGCGGCGCCAGCATTTTATCGCCAAATGTATTGTGATCAATTACCACCTCATCTAACGGAATGTCTAACGCATGTTGCATCTCTTTAGGGTCAAAGATGAGTCCAAACGGTTTCGATTCACTACTGTCTTCTAAGTGGCCCCCATAATCAACAGATAAATTCCCCTCAACCCATAAGCGCTGATTCAAAGGGGTTTGAACTCCCGATTTCAAGTTAGCTGTCAGTGCAATTTTATTGGGCGATTGAGCACTCTCAATATCGATAATCACTTCACCTTCATATGAGGTCGTGGCAACAGAATGTTTGATCGTCGAACCTGCAAACCCTTGGCCCGGATCATAGCTAATCGTATTCGACTCATAGTCGGCAATGATCCAAGACAACAGCCCAGTTCTCTTGTTTTGAGCAATGACATAAAGCTCAATCCGACTGCCCCAAAACACACTTGTATGAACATTGAACACCCCAATAATGGCACACAACTTAGGTTCTCCATCATCAAACATAGCACAAGGAATTAGTTCATAGTCTGGGGGGAGATATTTACTCGCTTCTTCAACATTAGTGATTTCATACGAAAGAAAGAAGCTGTAAGGCTCTACGACAAAACCGATAAACGGATCGTTTTTTGACCCGCGTTCGATAATAAATTTTTGTATTTTAAGGGGCAATTTACTTAGCATTTCAGCCCGCTGAAAAAGAGGGCCGACCTTGCCGGGCAAGACCATTTTTTCACTGTTTTTTATAAATTGAAGCAAATCAGAGCGAAGCATAAGAGATCCTTTTAAGAAGTGGTGGAAATAGCCTAAACGGCTATTGAATGTTTATCAATGATACTTGATTATTTGATTACTGTTTAGTATCGAGGTGTGAGCCAAAGGTCGAATATACCGTTTGACTGATAACTCTTTTGTACAAACACAGTCATCTAATTAACCACCATTATTTCGGTGGCGGGTACTCTAAATGCCCAAAACGACTATGCCAAAATTAGCTGTAGCCATTGCGAATGGCCCACCACACCCCGCTAGACGACCAAAGGATTATGCAAAAAATGAACAGACGACCGCAGAAACTATTAGGGACAATTTTTTCAAGCATTTTTATGCTAACAGCGATCACATTTGGGCTACAAACCGGGTTTGAGACGCAGAATCTAGCATTTGGTTCTGAACACTCCAGCTTTATAGGTCAAACGACGGCCGTTTCTGGTACAGCCTACCTCCCCCTCTTTTTTAATAATCACGGCTCAAGCACACCCCCGGCCGGCCTAATCTCATCCAATCTATTTAGCATTCCAAATGATCAAATACTTTCTTGCGAACATGCCTACACGACCCGCCTAACAACAAACAATTTTGCACGAGGCATCCACCCGCAAAACATGCATTTCAGCAGCTGCAATACCGAGACAGACACACCTACGCTGTATACGTCTCTCACCCTGGCTCAAACTGATCCTGACAATGCCAGCAACTATTTCAACAACCAGTCTGGGATGATTGTGCAATCTATTTTGAACACGACTACCAATCAGCTAGACACAATTGGAAACCGGCACTTCCCTGAATGTAAAGAGATGGTTGGGATTGATACGAGTAATAGCTGCGGTGTTGTGGCCGCTTTGTGCCGAACCAACTCCGGCCGGACAGATTTCGACAAGGACGTTGTAGCAACCCATCCTAATCCAAACAACTGGCTACAGGATGAAGGCAAAGACGAAATGTGGCTATATGAATGGACCAACGGAGATATCCAAAGCGAACCGGCCAAGTATATTGTCCATAAAGGGATTGGAAGTTGGGAGTATGGGCTCTACAGCCTAGTTTATGGGGAAAACGATAATACATACGGCGTTGCGCTCAAATCAACCCGTGGTGGCCACGAAGCAGACAGCTTTTCAGTTGTTGACCGCGACACCTATTCGCTTGACACAAAACGAGGGTGGGATTGGTCCTGTGGATCAGGGCATACAATTCACAATCGGCCGGGGTATAACCCATTCACACAAGAATATGGCATGTTATGCGGCACAGATTGGAACAATCTAGACGCAGGCAGATATGGATCAATCAGCTTTACAACCGAAACGGAAGAGAATCAAAACTTTCTACTTTTACAGCAATATCGTCTACGGCAAAAAGGTGGACCAGGAGCCGTGCATCCATTGGCCGACGGGGGCTGGCTTGGCATAATCGTCGGTGCTGATGGAGATCTTTCCTATGAAAAAGACTCCTCTGGCAACGACGTGACCCCATCCGATCCAGTTACCCAAATCGGTTTGGTCAGATTTGATCAAGACGGAGATTTAGTTGGCGAGGTGAAGTGGGTTGTCTCTACCGCCCCAAATTACACCTCTTATCCACAGCTAGTGCCGCTGGAAAATGGCAACTACCTGCTCGGTTATGGCAAAATGCCGGCCACAAGTGATGCCAATCCGTTCCAAGCCGGTCTACACTGGCAGCTAATTTTCCCAGAAGAATATTGGGTTCAAGAGATCGATGTAAATGGAGAAGCGGTTAGCCATGCGTGGCGCTTAGACGATGTCGCTTGGGGAGAGCTGGATGAGCTGGTTTCGTTAGGAAATAATAAAGTTGGTTGGGCAACTTACAATATGGATAGGCTCACTGGGACACCAGACGACGGCCGCTGGACACAACCGCTCTGCAACGCGAGCGAACTGCAGATGAATGTTTACACGTCACCCAACCCTTAAGCCTTAGGCAACGACAAGATAAAACAGATTCCGTTTCCGTTTTCAGTAGATGTTGCACTTAAATCCCCATTCATTTGCCGAGCCAAATTGCGTGAAATTGTCAGCCCTACCCCGCTGCCCCCATGCTCGCGTGAACGGGATTGATCAACTCGATAAAAGCGTTCAAACACAAACGGTAAATCCTCGGCCGGAATGCCAATCCCATTGTCTTGAACTTGGATCAGGCAGAGCTCATTTGTTTCAGTTAAGTGCAAGTCGATCTGGCCGTTCGGCGGTGTGTAGCTCACTGCATTTGATAGTAGATTTAGCAAAATTTGAATTAGCCGATCATAATCGGCCGTCACATATTCATCCTGCTCAGGCTCATGAAACGTCAGCGTATGCCCTTTGGTCCGCACGCTAGGCAGCACCTGAAAAACCGCTTGGTTAATCGCATCTGTTACGTTAACCGAGTCCAATGATAGTCGAATGCTACCGGCTTCCGCTTGAGACAGCTCCTGAGTATCGTCGATTAGCCGTTTCATCCGGCCGATTTGCTTTTGCATCGAGCCGATCAGCTTCTCGTTTGGCTCAAACACCCCATCTCCCAACCCTTCAACATAGCCGCTTAAGCTAGATAGCGGCGTTCGCAATTCGTGCGTCACATTCCCCATTAAGCGCACCCGCTGCTCTTCAACCGACTCAAGCGATTGGGCCATTTGGTTAAAATTAGTCGCTAAAATTTGCATCGCCTCGCCCGCCTGATTGGGAACGGTTACCCGTTCATCATACCGGCCGCTGGCGACAAGCTGACTGGTGTTTGCCATATCACGAATAGGGGTGATGATGATGAACCAAATCAATAGGCTCGAAAGGAT
>JBGCDP010000255.1:0-5246 GCA_045105475.1 Anaerolineae bacterium | reverse complement strand
TGCTCAGAATACCGAATATGCTATTGCGCACGCTTCTGCCGATGAAGGGGAGACTATAAAGACAATTACTTCAACAGGCTTTCCTTCGCCTGCATGGGTGCCAAACAGCTCTGTACTGATTTATAGCAAGACTTTTGATGAATTTTGCTTGCTAAATGCTGAAAGCTTAGAGGAAGTTTGTAGATCGGGCCTGTTTTCAATCGTGTCAGAATCGATCCAACCCAACTTAGTCGCATTTATTGAAAAGCGGGCTGGCAATTTTCAGGTGTGCACGGCCGAAATTAAAAATCTCAAATTCGTAAACGCCCAATGCCATGACCAAAGCAAGCAGCAGATTACGAATTTAGCTTGGCGCCCGTAACTTGATGCAGGTTTATTTAGTGTATAAGCATCCGACAAGATAGGGGGTGATTATGCGGGGCTGAACCGGGCCAAAAGGGTAAAATCGGCTGATGTCAGCTTCAACACTCGAACAAACTCATCCATTTAAACGTCTGTGGCACCATGCCCAATCTCATCGGTCATCGCTTTGGTGGGCCGTTATCAACACCGTCATCTTTAAACTATTTGATTTAGCGCCACCCTTATTGATCGGCGCGGCCGTTGATGTTGTGGTATCTAAAGAAAACTCAATGTTAGCCACCTTCGGGGTTGAATCTCTATCAACCCAGCTATGGATTTTGGGTGGAATCACCGCTTTAGTGTGGACGGGTGAATCGATCTTCGACTACATCAACGAATATCAGTGGCGCAATCTGGCCCAAAGCATTCAGCACGACCTGCGTTTGGACGCTTACGAGCATATTCAGGGGATTGAACTGGCCTATTTTGAAGAGCAAAGCATTGGTGGCCTGATGTCGATCTTGAATGACGACATTAATCAGTTAGAGCGCTTTTTAAACCAAAGCGCCAATCGGGCGATCGGTCTGATTATGACGATCTTAGTTGTAGGCACCTCCTTTTTTGTGATTGCCCCATCTGTGGCGTGGATGGCCGTTCTGCCGATTCCTTTCGTCACATGGGGATCGATTCGATTCACAGCCATTCTTGAGCCACTGTATGTCAAGGTGCGTGAGAAAGTGGGGATGCTTAACGGTCAATTGGCCAACAATTTGGGCGGCATCGCAACAATTAAGAGCTTCACGGCCGAAAAGTATGAGTCTGATCGCATTCGCGGATTCAGCGACGATTATCGATTGGGAAATAAAGACGCCATTACCTATTCGGTTTTGTTTGTGCCACTGATCCGCATGTTTATTATGGCTGGCTTTGTCGCAATTATCGTGTATGGGGGGCAACTTGCGCTTGATGGTGGTCTGAACGTCGGCCTCTATTCTGTTATGGTCTTTATGACCCAGCGTTTACTCTGGCCTTTAACCTATGTGGGTGAAATGCTTGATCAATATCAGCGGGCGATGGCTTCTGTACGGCGAGTGATGGATCTGCTGGCTAAAGAGCCGCTGATTAAGACTGGTACTCAGGCGTTGCCGGTGTCAGCGGTCGCGGGTGAAGTGACTTTTGATAATGTTTCGTTTCATTACGAGTCTAATAAAAGTGTCAATATCGTCAACGATTTTTCGATTACTATTCCGGCCGGATCGATGGCCGCATTTGTGGGGCCAACGGGTGCAGGTAAATCAACTTTAATCAAGCTGATTTTGCGCTTTTATGATGTGACGGCCGGTGCCATCAGGCTCGACGGTCACGAATTGACTGATCTGCAAACGGACGATTTGCGCTCCTCCATCGGCCTTGTGAGCCAAGACGTTTTTCTATTTCACGGAACGGTGCGCGAAAATATCGCCTATGGTTCGTTTGGTGCCACAATTGAGCAGATTTCAGATGCGGCCAAAGTGGCTGAAGCCCATGAATTTATCTCTCAATTACCGGAAGGATACGACACCATCGTTGGAGAACGGGGCATCAAACTATCTGGCGGTCAGCGGCAACGTATTTCGATTGCACGCGCAGTGCTCAAAAACCCGCCTATTTTGATTCTGGATGAGGCGACGTCGGCCGTCGACAATGAGACTGAGGCAGCGATTCAGCGCTCGTTAGAACGTATGGCTGTCGGCCGAACCACGATTGTAATTGCCCATCGGCTCTCAACCGTACGCAATGCAGATCAGATTTTTGTCCTAGAAAAAGGGCACCTAAAAGAGCGGGGAACCCATGATGAGCTGACCAGCCATGGTGATGGAATCTACGCCTCTCTTTGGAAAGTACAAACGGGTGAGCGATAAAGAGCCATCAGCTGTTTGTTGAAAACTGGCAGCTAATCAAAAATGCAAAATAAATTTTCAAGCACACCCAAACTTCTGCGGCGCATGCTCTATCTTGATCATGAAGTCACAACGCTGACCCCGGCCGAAGCTGACGAAGCTCGCGAAACAGACTTTCGCTGGAACTTAATCTTTAACTCCTTCGACGTCATCTTTTTCATGGGTGGTATCAGCCTGCTTTCAGCTACAACCATTTTGCCTTTGTTTATCAGCAAACTGTCGACCAGCCCGATTCCGCTGGCGATTTTGGCGATGATGGCTCAAGGGGGATTTTTTCTACCTCAGCTGCTGACCGCCAACTTTATCGAACGGCTTGATCACAAAAAGCCGATGGTTGTGAATATCGGCTTTTTGTCTGAACGACTCCCAGCACTGCTGATGTTTTTTACTCCGATCGTTGCCCTTAGTAACCCGACGTTGTCACTTGTCTTGTTTTTGCTCTTATACACGTGGTTCTCGTTAGGTGGTGGCATTGTTGCCCCAGCTTGGCAGGATATGGTGGCTCGCTGCTTTTCTCCGACGAGGCGCGGCCGGTTTTTTGGGACCAACATGTTCCTTGGCACCCTGTTAGGCATCGGCTTAGCCAGTCTGGCCGGGTGGATTTTAGAATCGGTGATTTACCCCCAGAACTTTATGTGGGTATTCGGCATTGCAGGGGTGTTTGTGCTAATTAGCTGGTTCTTTTTGATGCCGGTTCGTGAACCGATTGAACCGGGAAAGATCGTTGAAACGCCGATTCGACAATATTTTGCTGAACTACCCGCTTTATTGCGGAGCGACAAAAACTTTGCAAACTATCTGATTGCTCGCTTTGTGATCGCTTTGGCTGAGATGGGGACCGGCTTTTTGACCGTTGCTGCGATCATAAACTGGACTGTTTCTGACGGAACGGTTGCTACCTACACAACGATCTTGTTAATTGGGCAAACGAGTGCTAGCCTGATTCTGGGCTTTTTAGCTGATAAATATGGACATCGACTCTCTTTGCAGATTGGGGTTGCAGCGTCTGTCTTGGCGTTTGGAATCGCTTGGTTGGCTCCAAACCCAAACTGGTATTTCGCAGTTTTCTTGCTGTTGGGTTTTTACACAGGGGCAAAGATCGTTTCAGGCACGCTGCTGGTGCTGGAATTTTGTAGTACAGAAAAACGGCCGACTTATGTGGGCATTGCCAACACATTGGCTGGAATCGGCAGCATGATCGCCCCGATTGTGGGGGCGTGGTTGGCTATTGCCGGATATGAATGGCTGTTTGTGTTTAGTATGGTTGCGAGCGTGGTAGCGTTTTTTATGTTGCGCTATTGGGTAAAAGAGCCGAGATTTGAAACCGAGCCTGAAATCGCTTAGACGCTGATCCCCAAATGCAAAATTCGGCCGCCGGTAGGGTTAACTGGATGGGTGTTTTTTCCAATCACAACCCCACTTTCCGGAGCGAAATATTCAGCGATCATGTCCCCAAAAATGTTGCTGACCTTTGCAACAAGCTGCCCTTTTTCACTAGATGTTTAGATTTGGGTAATTTGTTTGACTCACAAACAAATCTGGTTTGTAGGCGGCATAAGCGGATGCAAATTGGAAACAAGTTGCATCTTCATAAGGTGGGGCAACAAGTTGTAACCCCACAGGAATATTTTCGGCCGTGCGCCCGGCTGGAATGGCTAAAACCGGACAACGGTTCAACATATTAAACGGATAGCTCATCACCCACCCCAGTTTTGAGTTTACCGGTTGACCATTAATTTCAAGCGGCATCGAGCCGTAATCAAAATCGGCCGGAACTCCCGGAGCGGCTACGGCTGGGGTCACCAGCAGGTCACAATCTTCAAAGATTTTGGCTAAGCGGGCCATGTTTTCACCCGAAAGCTCAGCCGCACGGGCATAATCTGCTGCTGTTGTTTGCTGACCTCGCTCTACCATCCAGCGGTTGTAGCTGGTGAGCTTGTCTGGCTCATTTGCATAATACTCGCGCAATGAAGCCCCCATCATGCCAAATGTTAAGTAATCGAGGGTTGCTTTTAATGTTTCATCGGTCCAGCCTAAATCTACCGGTACCACTTGGGCACCTAGTTCTTCAAAGATACGAGCTGCTTGTTCAACCAGCTGACGCACGGCCGGGACAACCGCTTTGTAGCCCAAATCGATCGACAATCCGATTTTTTTTCCAGCAATCGGGCTGTACTCAAATGGCAGTGTCAGCTTCGGTTTGAGGCTGGCCATGTCGGCCGGATGAGGTCCTGACATGATGTTCTGCAAAAGAATGCAATCGTCAACGGTGCGGGCCAACGGCCCTTCGTGTGAATAAGGTTCTAGATTCCAAGGTGGATTTTCAGGATTGCGGCCGTAGGGTGGTTTAAAGCCAACTAAGCCACACATCGAAGCGGGTACACGGATTGATCCGGCGATGTCTGAGCCGTTAGTCAGGATCGTTGATCCGGCCGCCAGTGCTGCGGCACCGCCTCCGGTTGATCCGCCGGGTGTTACCGCCTGGTTCCACGGATTACGGGTAACACCCCAAACTTTCGACCATGTGAATACGGCCGATGAAAATTCGGGCGTCGTTGTGCTCGCGTGCACAATCGCCCCTGCATCTAACACCCTTTCGACGACAAAAGTGGTGTCATTAGGCACAAAATCTTTCAGGAATAGTGATCCATTACTCGTTGGTTTTCCTGCGATGTGAGACTCATCTTTAACTGCAAAGGGAATACCTTCTAGCGGCCGGGCTGTCCCCCGCATATATGCGTTTTCTGCTTGTTTTGCTTGTTGTTGTGCCTCTTCAAAATGTGTAAAAGCAAACGCATTGATGATCGGTTCTACCGCCTCGGTTTGCTCAATGACGGCTCGCATTAATTCTACGGGCGAAAGCTTATGACTGCGAAATAGATCTAGCAGTTCTAGCGCAGATAAAAAACACAATTCGTTAGACATGCAATGTGATCCTATAAATTACAAAGGCATTTTGAAGCT
>JBGCDP010000254.1:0-29812 GCA_045105475.1 Anaerolineae bacterium | reverse complement strand
ATCAGGACAGATGGCGCCGCTCGTTTCGCTGGCTGATGCGCAGTTTTACAATGTGGTCAATCAGGGAGAAGGTCGGTCTTTGCTAACGATTTTGGCTGAGGTTGAGATCGGGGAGTCAAATTTGCCAGAGCCTGAGGTTATTAAATTCTTGTTGGCCCGCGGCCGATTGCAAAATATTTTGGGTGAATTAAAAACGGCCGAAGTCGATTTGAAGCAGGCGGCTGAGATGTTGAACCATATGCCACAGACGGCCGAAACTGATCGGTTGAAGGGGGAAGTTTGTTTAGCGATGGGGGAACTGCTAGAGCGGCAAGACCCGCCAGAGGCGTTACGTTGGGTGCAGCGGGGGTTGGGGCTTTCGCAATCGGCCGAATTGCGCCTTTTAGAAGGAATACTTCATTATCACACAGGCAATTTTGGGGAGGCATTAGAGTCATTGCATGATGGGCTAGAGTCGTTACCGCAAAGTCGCCAGCTTGAGCGTGGAAAAGCGTACAACATGCTTGGGGCAGTTAATGGATCATTGGGCAAGATGGCTGATGCCAAAGCCTATTCATTGCGGGCATTGGAGCTGGGACGTTCGATTGGAGATCATGTTGAAGTTACGCAAAGCCTAAGCAATTTAGGTTGGTTTCGCTATGTGTTGGGAGAACGAGATGAAGCGGTTGATAATTTGTTTTCTGGCATTGAGTTGGCTCAACGGTTAGGGGCACGTGATAAAGAGATGTCGGGGCAAATTAATTTGGGCGGATGTTTTGTAGAAATGGGGAAGGTAGAGCAGGCGAAGGTCCATTTAGCTCGTGGGGCTGAACTGGCAAGATCGGGAAATTCCCATCAGCTTACAACCGCGTTGATTCGCCTGGGAGAGTTAGCAGTCCAAGAAGAGGCTTGGGAAAATGCGGAATCATTACTTGACGAGGCAAATCGTTTGGCCGTTGACAAAAATGATCAGGCCGCATTGGCGGGTATTTATGGATTTCAGGCACTTGCGGCTGCAGGAATAAATGATTTTGAGCGGGCAACTGAGTTGGTGAAAAAAGGGGTAGCGCTCGACCAGCTGTTAGGGGATCAATGGTCTTTGGGTATTAATTTGCGTGTGCAAGGCAGGATCGCATTGTTGCAGGGTGATTTTCTGGCTGCACGTAAGGCGTTCGAACGTAGCATTTTAACCTTAGAAACGGTTGATAGTTTTCAGGCCGCAATTTCGATCCTCGATTGGGCAATTGGACTGATTCAACAGGGGAATGGGGTTCAATCGAGCAGTTTGTTGGAAAAGGCGAAAATCGAAATTGAAAAATACCCAGACTCTCCCGAATTCAAACGGCTGAAGTACTGGCAAGCACTCAGGCCAAGCTAACGGCACTCGGTTTCTCCGAGATAAGTCTGAGTAAAAATCGGAAATTGAAGCCCTGAAATCACTATGATGTCAATTGACGATTTTGTAAAAAGCATCAGTTTCTAAGGAGGAAGTTTTGAAATCACAGCGGTTGCTCCATGTTTTAGTGATAGCTCTATTTAGTTTGTTTTTTGTTTTTTCAGTAAAACTTGTTTCTGCCGGCCGGAGTTGGGTCGGTGGAAACAACAGTTCATGGCATATTGAACGCACCTGCCGAAACGGGGCAGACTTTGTCTCTGTGCATGACGAATCTTGGCAACCTGAGTGGGAACAGAACTTTGCTAAAATTGAAGTCACTATCAGGCCAAAATACTATACTCACGAACCACCCAGTGGACTACTCAATTCAGATGGTAATTTGACTCAATCTTCTATTGACACGAAGTATTATCCGCCGATTGGCTCACGGCAGTTTTTTGAAGAAGGTACATTGAGTGATACACCTTACTCAACCGACAGAGGATTTCTTGATGAACCACGGGATTATTATTTGCATACATCAGGCATCGTCCGTTTTTATGATGAGATGCCGATTGGTGCTTGGATTGTCTATTCAGGTATGCTGTTAGATCAAGTACAAGATTGCTATATTGACCCGTTATCTAGTATAGGTACGACGTCGATAGATCATATTGAAACACGATATTCTCACATACCAACCGACACGCTTGTTTATCAAGTTGACACAGCCCCATTGACCGGGAATCTTCAACTCGATTCTACTTCTTTGGTAAATGGCTCCCAATTTACGGCCGTAAATTTATCCGCCACTGGACTAACATTTTCGGGCGAGGGGGGCGAACAGACTGCAACATTGTCAGTCCAGGCAACCTATCGTGTGTCGCTTGATCAGGATGGAAATCAGTTAGGTAATCGCTCATGGGAACCAGCAATCTCGGCTGCAGGTGACTATGTGGTTTTTACAACAGATGGCGTAGTAAGCCCCTTGATAGACACAAACGGTGTGTCTGATGTCGCAAAGTGGATCCCATCGAATAAGGGATTTATCGTTTCCCGTTCCTCTGCATCTACAGCCACAGTCGGTAGCAAAGCATCTTCGCAAGGTGACATTGCGCCCAATGGTGAGCAAGTCGTTTTCATGTCGGACAGTGATACATTAGCCGAGGGAAATAACTGTCCTCTTAACCGAAACATATTTCAACGGCATGCCTCTACATTGCTTGTTAGCTGTGAGCAGGCTGATGGCTGGGTGTCTGAAGGCACGAAATTTGGGGCTAGTCGGCCGTCTATTAGCGATGAGACAGATGAGGGTCAAAAAACTGTTTATCAAACCGACCTGACTGTACCCAGTGTGCTTGTCGATAGTAACGGTCAGCCTGACGTTATCGGATCTAACACAACACCGACTGTCTTTTCATCGGTTCTACTTACCAGCGATCCATTTTTCCCCATTAACTCAATAGCAACCGGCAATGGTGGCTCATTCTATCCTCAAATTTCTCACGATGGCGAACATGTCACCTTTGAGTCTGACGCAACGAATTTAGTCGGTAACGACACCAATGAGCAAACAGATATTTTTGTGTATGGCACAAGTGGCCGAAGACGGCTCTCGCTCAATTCGGCCGGTGTTCAGGCAAATTCCTTATCAATCGGACCCACTATTTCACGCTTTGGTGAGCATGTTAGCTTTGCTTCGGCTGCCTCGAACCTAGCTCCTAATACTGACGAGCCAGTGTTCCAAATCTACGTTCGCGACCGAAACATCAATGGTGATGCGATTTATGACGAAGCTGACGACAGCTGCACCGTACTCGTGTCAAAATCAAACAACGGCGCAGTTGGAAACGATGCATCAACCGGCAGTAGCATTTCGGCCAACGGCCGCTTCATCGCTTTTGTGTCACGGGCTAGTAACCTCGTGCCAAGCGATTTGCCAACAAACAATATTGACGGTTTTACTGACATTTTTGTACACGATCGTGACGCAGACGGTGATGGGAGTTTCTATAGTCCAAGTACAGCCGACGATCGTTGTACTCCAGGCCCTTTCAAGACATTTCGCGTTTCTGTAGATTCTTATGGCAACCAAGCAAATGACAATTCATTTGGCAGACCTGAAATTTCCGCCAATGGGGAGTTCGTCGCTTTTGCCTCAGATGCTACCAACTTGGTGCCTGGTGACGACAATGAGGTAACAGATGTCTTCGTCCACTATCTTGGCTTCACGGTTGACCTCCGCTTTTCTGAGCCACCAGTTTATCATTCATATCTTCCAATGATCAATCCATAAGCTAAATTCAAAAAGCGTTTGATTCACGGCCGATCTTGAGTCAAGATCGGCCGTTTTTATTTACAAATCCTCTGACCAATTTTCATATCCCATCCTTTTGCTACAATCAAAGAAAACAAAAATTTCAAGGATGTAACCAAAACATGGAAACAGTAAACCCCTCGGCCGTTGACGTTAACTCGGCCCGTCTAGACCTAATCTCACCCGTTATGCAGCGCTACTGCGATGAAGGCCTCACCTCCGGCATCGTCACCCTGGCCGCGAGGCATGGAAAAATCTTCCACACTGGTCACTGGGGCGTACAGGACATCGAAACCAAAACTCCAATGGCGTTCGACTCGATCTTTCGATTCTTTTCAATGACTAAGCCGATTGTCAGCGTCGCGCTCATGATGCTCCATGAAGAGGGGAAATTTCACCTAAGCGATCCGGTCAGCAAATACCTCCCAGAATTTAAAAACCTTGAAGTCCTTCATCCAGATGGTAGCCGTGAGAAAGCCAATCCAATCAATTATTGGCATTTATTGACCCACACATCAGGGCTAAGCTACGGATTCCGTGATGATCATCCGGTCGAGCAGATGTATCGCGATTCAAAATTATTGGGTACAAAAGATAAAACCCTTCGGCAAATGATGGAACGAATCGCTCAATTGCCTTTGCGCTTTCAGCCTGGCGAAAAGTGGAACTACAGTGTCGCAACCGATGTTGTGGGCTATTTGGTTCAGGCGATTTCTGGGCAATTATTAGGTGACTTTTTAGAAGAACGGATTTTGGGCCCATTAGGCATGGTTGATACAAGCTTTGAGATCCCAGATGAGAAGCTTGATCGTTTTGTGACGCTTTACGGCTCTTTGCAACCAGATGATCCCTACATGAAGGTGCTCGATGCGCCAGAGACGAGTTCTTACCGGCCGCCGGTAACCAGCCATCGGGGTGGTGGTGGATTGGTTTCAACCGCCAGTGACTATATTAAATTTGCTCAAATGATCGCAGATGGAGGGACGTTTGAAGGCAAGCGATATCTCGGCCGGAAAACGGTTGAGCTCATGACGATGAACCATCTGCCAAACCATATGTTTCCGTTAGCAGTGACGACTCCGTTCCCAGGGTATGGGTTTGGCTTAGGCTTTACTCAGGTCACCAATGTGCCTGACACACGCATGTCTGGTTCATTAGGTAGCCATGGCTGGAGCGGCGCGGCCGATACTCACTTCTGGATCGATCCGGTTGAAAAAATGATCGGTATGGTCTTGCTGCAATATATCCCCTCTGAAACCGTTGCTGCCCGAAATGACTTTCAGAACTTACTGTATCAAGCCTTGGAGTAGTGGATAGGTGTCGGATGTTAGATACGGTGGTAAGTTATCAGCCAGCTAGTAGCTAAAATCTAATATCTCCTAAACATGTCTAATCGAACTATTTTCGCCATACTTGGCGGGTTGTTAATCGCGATCCCCTTGCTTCTGCTGCTATTCTTCTATGTCTGGTTTCAGACACAGTTTGTGCATCTGGGTGATTGGGAAGATACTGATTTGATTGAGACAAGATGGGCCGTTGCACAGACCTTAAATACGTGTCGTTTTGATATTACCCAGAGACAGCGCTTAATTGGCTATGTACACCCTCGCTACATTTGGGAACGAACCCCGAATTCATGGCCCAGAGGGGAAGGAGCCAGTGAAGTCTTTAAACCAAATGGAACTCAAAGCGTTGTGGGTGATACGGTGGTCAATACCGCGCGTGTCTTTATTAAAAAGAAAGACGGAGGGCCTGTGATAGATATTGTGACTCAAAATAGTTTGAGTGTCAGGATTCCAGATGGGACTTGCCAACTGTTTAAATAAAAAAAGGTCGGCCGGGAATTTCCCAGCCGACCTTTTTATTTATCCAGTATCAAACTTTTAGTAGCTAAAATTAAAAGCCCATACCACGGCCGATGATCTCTTTCATGATCTCATTGGTTCCACCATAAATCGGGTGGATACGTGCATCCGTATAGATTTTCGACACGATATATTCGGTCATATAGCCATAACCACCGTGGAGCTGAACACACTCATCAGAGACTCGTTTTGCCATATCAGACACCCACCATTTCGCCATTGAAGCTTCTTCGGTGGTTAGCTCTTTCTTTGTGAGTAGATCAACACAGCGGTCGATAAATATCCGGCCGATGGTGATTTCAGTTTTCATTTCAGCCAGTTTAAAGCGGCTGTTTTGGAATTTTCCAATCGGTTTACCGAAAGCGGTGCGCTCTTGGCAATATTTAACCGTCTCGTCGAGCGCGCGTTCGGCCGCAGCTTGCGCACTTATCGCAATTGAAAGGCGCTCTTGGGGTAGATTGTGCATCAGGTAATAGAATCCTTTGCCTTCCTCACCTAGCAAGTTTTCAACTGGGACTTTCACATCTTTGAAATAAAGTTCAGCGGTGTCTTGAGCGTGTAAGCCCATCTTCTCTAAATTCCGGCCGCGTTCGAACCCTTCCATTCCACGCTCGATGAGCAACAGGCTCATCCCCTTTGCACCCTGATCAGGGTCAGTTTTAACGGCAACAATCACCATGTCAGACATGATACCGTTTGAGATAAACGTTTTTTGCCCATTTACGACATAGTGATCACCGTTGCGAATAGCGGTAGTTTTAATTCCCTGCAAGTCAGATCCAGTATTTGGTTCTGTCATTGCCAGAGCGGTAACCATTTCACCTGTTGCCATTTGGGGTAAATATTTTTTCTTTTGGGCTTCGTTGCCGAATGCCATGAGATAAGGCACAACGAGCTCGTTTTGGATGACGTAGCCAGGGCCATGTGCACCTGCATAAGCTAACTCATGGGCCAAAATTGCTAGATACCGATAGTCGGTTTCGTTTAAGCCACCATACTCCTCAGGAGCATCCATGCACAAAAATCCGTTTTCACCCGCTTTTGTCCATACTTCGCGTGAAACAATTCCGTCTTTTTCCCATTGCTCGTGGTGGGGTAGGACATCACGTTTTACAAATTCTTGTACCGCTTCGCGGAACATTTTTTGCTCATCAGTTAATAAGTGTTGCTGCATTTAACGTTCTCCGTAAATTGAAAGTTTTGATTGGGGTCATTGGTTTGGGCTTAAAACCCAATGGATTTATTTATTTCATTTTCCAACGTAGGCGATTGACAATTATCTTGCCCGACCGTGTCGCCTGCGGTGCTGTGGATAGAATGAGTTGTGGCTGCTCATCAGCGGCCGAAAATTCTTTTGTCCAACTTATTGTTCGAATCAGATCTGTACCGATCCAATTAGGTAGTAGACTAAAATCGACTGAGTGAATAACCTGATCCCCTTCAACCCGCCATTTTCCTGCATAAGAAACATATCCATCAACAACGGATAATTTTTCTTCAGCCGATGCCTGAATCAGATTGGGAACCGCTAAACTCTCACGGTTTGATTTCATCAGAATAGCCGACATCCGGCCGGCCGGAGAATAGCTAATCATTCCCTGAGCATCTTTGCCAAAAGGGTGATTGTGAAATTTTTCGTTGAGGGTGCAATCCCATTCTTGCAGGAACCAAGTTCCGATTAGATTATTTAGGAGCATGTCTTGGGGGTTTGATTTCGCGCAAAAGTTATTTACTTATCGGTCAGTAAGTGAAAGTATAAAACAGATAATCGAATCCGACCAGAGCTACAGGGGCTAATTCTTACGTGTAAAGCGGCTTGCCCTCATCCAAATAGGTCAAATATAGGCGTGTATCAAATTCTAATTGATGGTAGTCAGGCTCCATGTGGGTACACAGTTGATAGAAAGCTTTGCCATGGTTCTTTTCTTTAATATGAGCCAATTCATGGACGACAATCATGCGCAAGAATTCGGGAGGAGTCTGTTTAAATAAAGACGCGATGCGAATTTCATTTTTAGACTTTAAGCGCCCCCCTTGCACCCGTGCAATCTGGGTATGCAGCCCCAATGCATGTTTGATAACACTGATTTTCTCATCGTAAATTACTTTGCTTAAAGGTTTTGACTTCCTCAAATAATCATTTTTCAGCGCCATTGTGTATTCGTAAAGGGCTTTTTGTGAGCGAATATTATGAGCGGCCGGATATTTGTTTAAAATGAATTCTCCTAACCTTTTTTGGTCAATTAGCGCTTGAATTTGCTCAAGTAAGTCAGGCGGATACCCACCCAGATATTTTAGCTGTTGCATGCTGACTATTGTCGGACAAACTTTAGCGAAAAGCTAAATTATCTAGAGAAGTGATTTGGATCGGCCTCTATTTTCCCAAGCAATCAGCCATCTTTTAAAGTAGCTAATCATGATTATTCTGCTAAACTTTTTTTGGAAAAGTTGCCTGCTCACTATCTATCTACTTTATCGACCACAAAGATTTTACTGAGGAAATTACGAAATGCAGCGCTTAATTATTGATACTGATCCCGGCGTAGATGATGCTCAGGCTATATTGTTAGCCTCTGCTCACCCCGATACAAAAATCGAAGCTCTTTTAACCGTTGGTGGCAATGTTGGTCTGGAGCATACAACGCGCAACGCCTTAACCATTGTTGAAGCAATTGGCCAAGATATTCCGGTTTATCAGGGGTGTGATGGCCCGCTAATTGGTAAAGATGAAGACGCCGCATGGGTTCATGGGAGTGATGGTTTAGGCGATTGCGGCATTGTGCCTACCTCGCGGAAAATTGAGCCAGAGCATGCTGCTAACGCACTGGTACGTATGGTCAATGCAGAACCTAATCAGTTTACGCTTGTCGCTATCGGCCCGCTCACGAATATTGCGCTGGCTATAAAGCTCGATCCTGATTTGCCCAATAAAATCGCTAGATTTGTTGTAATGGGTGGTGCTGTTACCAGCCGTGGTAATACGATGAATGTTGCGGCCGAATTTAATGTTTATGCAGATCCTGAAGCAGCTCACATTGTTTTCGAAGGATGGGGTAATGCAGGAAAAATAATTGAAGTTGTCGATTGGGAAGCGACTGTTCGTCATGGTGTCCCTTTTGAGATTGTTGAAAAATGGAGATCTTGGGACACACCTCGGGCTAAGTTTTTTGATGCGGTTTCAAGTCGCTCGTTAGAATTGGTTGCAAAAGTCTTCGGCCGAAATGAACTGCTCGGCGCTGATCCATTGGCATTAGCCGTTGTTGTCGACCCATCTTGCGTAACGCGTGCAGAAGATCGTTACCTAATGGTAGAAATCGGCGGATTATATGCCCGCGGCCAAACCATTGTTGATTGGGACAGTCGTCTGAAAAAAGCCCCCAATGCTTCAATTATTTTAGATGTAGACCTTGACCGTTTCCACGCACTTTTTGAAGCTGGCCTGAAATAGACTACAGATTAACATCGGCCTTATAGAAAGCTGCGGCCTACTCCCGAATCAAATATCGGCCGCAGCTTGGGCAGTTTGCAAGTTTGCCACTATTAATCAGTCGGACAGTTCCCCCATCCATGCCTATTTTACAGCCCGAACAGTTACGCCCCTTTAGCGTGACAAGGCCTAAACCACTTTTAGACTGAACCAACTTTTGATACTGAGTAAGAATGGGAAGGTCTATCTTTGCCGCCTGTTCCTTCCTTTTACCTAGTAGAGCCTTCATTTTTAACGCAATTTCACCCTGCTCAATACGTAAACTCTGAGATTTCTTTACCCAACCTTCTTCCATTTGAGTAAGGTTTGCTTTGTTAGCTTTGGAAGTCTCAGAAATTGATTCCTGATTTTCCATAAGCTCCATAAGCTCTAATTCCATCGTCTCTTTTCGGTTGTTGAGAGATTTAACCTCATTTTCAATATCTTCCAGCTCTTTAGGGTTTTTTATTTTTCCAGAATATAGTCGTTCTGTTGAACGATTCAGCTTTGCTTGCAGGGTACCAATTTGGAGTTCACTGTCTTTGATGGAGGTTGCTAGGGTTGTTAGAGATGTTGAAAGCTCAACATCTTTCTTTCGGGCTGATACAAGGTCGTCCGGCTCTTTTAATGCTTGTTGGGTTTTGTTGAGTTCGGCTCTAAAAGCAAGTAGTTTTGTGTCTGTTTGCTGCAATGCATAAAGATTATTGGGTGTGCCCATGGGTTGATTTCCTCAAAATTAGCGAAAGAGATAGGAGATTTTGGCTATATGGTTTATGGCCAGGACCATAATACCAGAGATTCACTTGTTAGACGGTACTATGACCCCCCTTACTTTGGTATACTGCCTTTTGTTATTTTCGGTACTTTTCTCCTAATAATTCGTTTTTGTGACGGGTTTTTATGATTAGAAATAAGCATACTGCTTCTTAAGCAGAAATTTGTCCGAAATTCACCCTAAATCTTCCAAGTAAAGCATATCCTAGAAGGATAACCACCTCGTCAATGATTCGGAAAGGAGATATTTTGTCAAGAATAAGAGTTTTAATCGTAGATGACCATCCCGTATTTCGCCAGGGGATCAAGGATGTTATTGAAACTGACCCAGAGATCGATGTTGTTGGGCAAGCGGCTGATGGCGAAGTTGCTATCGAAATGGCCTATGATTTAATCCCCGATGTTATCCTAATGGACATCAATCTGCCTACTATTAATGGGTTACAAGTTACACGCAAGATAAAGTCGGTAATGCCCGAGACCAAAGTTGTTGTTATTACCGGCTATGATGACGCTGAACAGGTATTTCATGCCCTACGTGCTGGGGCTTCTGCTTATTGCCCGAAGGACGTAACCCCCGAATCACTCGTAAAAACGATCCATTCTGCCCGTGATGGCTACTATGTTGTAGGCGAAAAAACAATGACGCATGAAGATGTGATGCGTTGGATCGAAGAAAAAGTCGGCCGCTTAGCTGGCAGTCCATCAGATGATGTTGAAGATTTGTTTATTCCTCTATCACCACGCGAGATGGAAATTTTAGAGCATGTTACCCGTGGACTCAGCAATAAAGAAATCGCTTATAAATTAGGTATTTCACATCAAACTGTGAAAAATCATATGACCGCAATCTTGAGAAAACTTAGAGTCGATGACCGCACACAGGCGGCCGTTTATGCTCTCAGAAGAGGGTGGGTTCGCTTGGATCAAGTTGCTGCTTAGGTTATAGATCCTAAATTAGCGAATAAATTTAACGAATAAGGGGAGGTGATTGTTTCTAATCACCTCCCCTTTTGTGTTCTTATGGGATAAACGGCTTAAAACCCTGTTTGGAGATATGGTTTAATCTATATAAAATTATTTACTGTAAATGTAAACCTGCATCTGTATCTTTTAAATACAGATTATGAACGACCTGCACTAAGCTAAAAGAAATGAGTTAGTACTATGAATTTAGAAGAGTTTGTAAGCCAAACCACGGAAGAGTACGAGCGTATCCAAGAGAACATTCA
Organism: Anaerolineae bacterium; assembly: GCA_045105475.1. Taxonomy (GTDB): domain Bacteria; phylum Chloroflexota; class Anaerolineae; order Promineifilales; family Promineifilaceae; genus WTJY01. Next base: position 18,804 of record JBGCDP010000254.1, on the reverse strand, counting down.
AGAGATAGATGTTCTAGTTAAACAAAGTTCGGCTGAGGTTGAACGTTTGACCCAGCGGAATACTCAAATGACGACTTGGGTTCGTCAGTTAGATATTGAAACCGCTCCTCGTGAAGATATTAAGGAAGGGTATGATCGTTTACTTAATACTCAGCAACGTTTATTTACGATGCGCGGCCAGTTAGAGAAACTGCAGGCTGACCAGCGAAGCATGCAAAAAATGTCTGAAAACCTTTCAACTACCCTGAAGTTTTCATCAGGTGGCAGTTTTGCAGGCGTTGTGTCTGATTCCGGTCCAGATTCTCAATATAGTGAAGTGATTCGGGTTATTGAAACGGAAGAGACCGCTCGTCAGACCTTAGTAAGAAAGATGCATGATGGCCCAGCTTCATCATTAAGCAACTTTATTTTGCAAGCGGAAATTTGTGAAAAGCTGTTTGACAGTGATCCAGATAGAGCAAGAGTAGAGTTGTTAACTTTAAAGACTGCAGCGGCTTCAACATTTGGCAAAGTAAAAGACTTTATTTTCGACCTTCGGCCGATGATGCTGGATGACTTGGGCGTCGTGCCAACATTGCGTTCTTGGACTGGCTCAATTGAAGGAAAAAGTGGCGCTGATATTTCTTTAACGGTTACAGGGATTGAGCAACGGCTTAAGAGCCATATCGAAGTTACTGTATTTCGATCTGTTCAAGAACTTGTAAACAATGCGATGATTCATGGGCAAGCCACTCAGATAAAGATATTTCTGGATATTACGCCTTCTTCAATTAAATGTGTCGTAGAAGACAATGGAAGCGGATTTACTGTGGAAGAATCTATGTTTGCACGGGACAGTAGTTTCGCCGGTTTAAAAACGATGCGAGAGCGCTTAGCAATGCTAGACGGTTTACTTGATATCAGTAGCTCATTGGATCAAGGAACCCGAGTTGAATTCGAAGTACCACTTCAAGGTGTTTTGGAAGAAGGTTAAGCAAATACTTTCCAGAATCAGAATAGGACGTGAATGTCAGTGACTACTCTCCTATTTTGATTTTCTAATTTTGTGCTATTATTACTTTTATATTAGTTGTTATTGTATAGGCGAAAGCCACTATTTATTTTAAGGAGTTAAATAATGTTATATTTACCACGCGAAGATGGACAGGGTCTTGTTGAGTACGCACTTATTCTAGTGTTAGTTTCTATTACGGTTATCGTATTGCTTTCACTCTTGGGAACCCAAGTTGGTGAAATATTCAATTCAATCACCAGCACACTAAGCGCGAACGATTCAACATCGTAGTCCCTAAAGAGAGTAAATCTCTTTAGAACGTTTTTAAACAGAGGTCCTAACCGTGAGGTTAGGACCTTTTTTTTTGCCTAACTTGTATAAATACTAAGAATACAATTTTATGCGCTGGCTGTGCTCTAAACGGCTTGACAATGCCATTGACCAAGGTATGATGGCAATTGTTTGCAATCTAGCATAAAATTATGTAAACAGACTTTTCCTAAATTTTCACCTACATCAGACTATTCCATTATGACAGATAAAATACGTGTACTAATTGTTGATGACTTGCCTGAAACACGAGAAAACGTGCGTAAATTGTTGCAGTTTGAGCTTGATATGGAAGTTGTCGGTCAAGCTGGTAACGGATCTCAAGCGATTGAAGTTGCGCGTCAACATACGCCAGATGTAATCCTGATGGACATTAATATGCCCGGTGTAGATGGGATTACTGCAAGCCAAGGTGTCTTGAAAATTAATCCAGCCACGCAGATTATTATTATGTCTGTGCAATCAGAGGCTGATTATATTCGTAAAGCGATGCTAGCTGGTGCCCGCGACTTTTTGATGAAGCCCTTTTCCGGTGATGAGCTTACTTCTGCTATTCGCCGAGTTTATGACAGTCGCCCTGCAATTGCTGCCCCCGTTGTTGATGCTAGAACAAAAGATAGCGGGAGTGGTTCACAAGTTGGTGATGAGCATGCGGTCGAGGGGAAAATTTTGGCTTTCTACAGCCCAAAAGGAGGGAGTGGATGTACAACTCTCTCGACTAATGTAGCTGTTGGCTTGGCATTGAAAGGACATCGGGTTGCACTCGTTGATGCTAGTTACCAGTTTGGTGATATTGCTGTCATGTTGGGACTTCGCCCCACAACAACGATAGTTGATCTTGTTGATCGGCTTGCTGATTTAGATGCGGAAATGATTAACAGTGTTCTGACACGACATGAAACGGGGCTAGAAGTTTTGCTTTCACCACCGAGGCCAGAAATGGCTGAAATGGTTACGACCGAGCATGTTGAATTGATTCTGCAGCAGCTGTCTCAAATGTTTGACTTTGTTGTTGTTGATACACCTAGTGCGCTTAATGATCAATGTATTATGGCTCTTGAAATGTCTCACCGCATTGTTCTGATTGCACAGCAAAACTTAGCTGCCTTAGCAAACATCAGACGGTTCTTCGAGTTAATGAAGCAGATCGAGTTTGATTTCAAGAAAATCTTATTGATAGTTAATCGAGCAAATGATCGATTTGGTATATCAATACGTGATATTGGTGATGCGATGAAACGACCGGTTATGGCATCTATCGCTTTAGATGAATTTGCTGCAACGCAAGCTGCAGATCAGGGGGTTCCGATTTTGGCTGGTAAAAACCGAAACTCACCACTTGTTTCATCTTTAAATCAACTCACTGAAAATTTAGAGCAAATTATGCTGCGTAATGGTGGTTCACTAGAAGGTATTCCTGCGGCCGATGGCCAACAGGGCCAAAAAGGCTTTTTTGGAAGACTATTAGGACGCTAGCGGCCGGATGTATCTGGGATATAGAATAAACTAAGTCAATTTGAAGCGAAGTTAAGCGTAGAGAAAAAATAATTATGTCATTATTAGATAGAATTAATCGGAAGCAAGGAAAAGATAAGCCTAAATCAGGCGCAGTTGCAACGCCAGCTGCCCAAAATGAAACGGCTCCGACCAATTCACGCTTGCAAGATCTACGCGTGAAGCGCTCGTCGCCTTCTTCCTCAAATCGGGATGCATACGTTGATCTTAAAACTAATATTCAGAATCGTTTAATATCAGAGTTAGACCCTGGAATTGATGTATCACAAACGGCCGAAGTTCGAGAAACTATTCAAGAGCTATTTGAAACAATGCTTGTTGAAGAGCAAATCGTTTTAACGCGTACTGAGAAAAAACGGCTATTTGATCAAATTGTGGCTGAAATCTTAGGTTTTGGTCCAATTGAACAATTTTTGACGAGCGATGATGTTGGGGAGATTATGGTCAATGGCCCCAATCATATTTTTGTTGAGCAAAGTGGTAAGTTATCGCGGCGAACAGATATTAATTTTGAAGATAATGACCATGTGCTGAGAATTATTGATCGAATTGTGGCGCCACTCGGTCGCCGTATCGATGAAAGTTCGCCGATGGTGGATGCTCGGCTTCCCGATGGATCTCGTGTCAATGCGGTTATTCCGCCTATTGCTTTGAATGGTCCAACACTGACAATTCGCGTTTTTGCAAAAAAGCCGATTGTTATGGAAAACTTGATTGAGTGGGGGACTGTCACACCAGAAGCGGCCGAATTTTTGAAAGCGATTGTACAAGCCAAAGTTAATATTGTTGTAGCCGGTGGTACAGGCTCTGGAAAAACGACACTGCTAAATATTCTTTCTAGTTTTATCCCTGAGGGAGAGCGCATTGTTACAATCGAAAATGCGGCCGAGCTTCAGCTGAACCAGGAGCATGTTATTACTTTAGAGTCTCGCCCTCCAAATGTTGAAGGGCGTGGTGAAATTTCTATTCGGGATCTGGTTATTAACTCCCTTCGGATGCGCCCTGACAGAATTGTGGTTGGAGAATGTCGTGGTGGAGAATCACTTGACATGCTTCAGGCAATGAACACAGGTCATGAAGGAAGTATGACTACTGCCCATGCAAATACACCTCGTGACACATTATCTCGCTTAGAGACGATGTGTTTGATGGCAGGTATGGATTTACCGGTGCGAGCGATTCGCGAGCAGGTGTCCTCTGCGGTTGACTTTATTGTGCAACAAGCTCGTATGCGAGATGGGACTCGAAAAATTACATCTATCAGTGAAATTCAAGGAATGGAAGGGGATGTCATTACGATGTCGGAAATTTTCCGTTTTGAGCAAACTGGTTTGGAAAACGGCCGTGTGATTGGGCGTTTACGGCCGACAGGTTTAAGACCAAAATCTATGAATCAGATTGCTGAAGCCGGAATTATGTTACCCCCATCTATATTTGGAATTGGTTCAAAGGGTAAACGATAGGAGCATAACTTGTCTGGAACAATACTTCTTATTGGTGGTGGTCTATTATTTTTTGTCCTAATAGGTGTCGGGGTTGCATTGATGGCCGGCGATCGTGCTGTCAATGTTGATCAACGGCTAGACCAATTTGCTGGTGGGGCGGAATGGGAACCGGAATTCTTAGATTCTGGCCTTGAAGCGGATGCTCAAAAAGTTGAGTTAGCTGATCGACTTGATGATGCTTTTGAGAGTCGTGGCTTTGGATTCGTCGAAAATATTCGGACCCGAATTGCCAGAGGCGACTTAAAGATGCGAGTCAGCGAATATTTGCTGCTTATCGTATTGCTTGCACTGTTTGTTGGCGGGTTGGCATGGTACTTTTTTGGTCAAAGCCTCACTATGGGAGCGATTGGCTTAGTGGTGGGATCATTAATTCCTGGTATTTATTCTCGCTATGCCGCAACTAAACGTATTAGAACATTTGATGATCAGCTGGCCGATACTCTGAATCTTTGGGTGAATGCTCTGAAATCAGGTTTTAGCGTTCTACAGGCAATGGAAGCTATTTCTACCGAGATGCCTCCTCCAGTATCTCAAGAGTTTGAGCGGATTATTCAAGAAATTAGATTGGGCCTTGATACTGAAGCCGCACTCGATAATGTATTACGTCGGGTTCCGAGTGAAGACTTTGACCTAGTTGTAACTGCAGTTAAGGTACAGCGTGAAGTTGGAGGCAACTTGTCTGAAATTCTTGATACTATCAGCCATACGATTCGCGAACGTGTGCGGATTAAAGGGGAGATTCGAACCTTAACGGCTCAAGGACGGATTTCTGGCTGGATTATTACGATGCTACCGATTGGTTTAGGGTTATTTTTGAATTTTTCAAACCCTGATTATATTGGTGAACTGTTTGCACGAGATCCGGAAACAACAATTGCTAACTTGCTTCCTTGCGGTTGGATTATGGTTGGTATTTCGGTCATTATGATCATTGTTGGTGGCGTAGCGATCCAGAAAATCGTTGATATCGAGGTCTAAACAATATGAACATACCAATTATCATCGGTGGGGCACTGATCTTTTTAATCATTATTGCTTACTTTGCAGTAACGCTAATTCGATCTGATGGTGAAGATGCCCTTACTTCTCGAATTAATGAGTATGCAGCCCGCGAAGAAGTTGCAACCATTGAAGAAATTGAGTTGTCGATGACAGCTCGTGAGCGCCTGATCACCCCTCTTTTACGTCGTTTTGGCTCATTTATTTCACAATTTGCACCTCAGCAAATGCTTGAGCGTACAACCAAGCAACTGGAACAAGCTTCTTGGAAAACAACAGCTTCTGAATTTATGGCCATGTCTCTTGGTGCTGTGGTTGTAATGGGTGGACTTGGATGGTGGATTGCTCCAGATAATCGCAAGCTGGTTTTTCTCCTTGGTGGCCTAGTTTTAGGTGGTGTATTGCCCCGATTAATGCTTGGTTCGGCCGTATCTCGACGCAAAGATTCTATTCTGAAAAAGCTGCCAGACGCGATTGACTTGATGACGATTTGTGTAGATGCTGGGCTAACGTTTGATGGTGCTATGACCAAGGTTGATGAGAAATGGGAAGATCCACTTTCAAATGAATTCGGCCGGGTTGTGTATGAAATTCAGTTAGGTAAAACGAGGCGTCAAGCTTTGAGAGATATGACTGAGCGGCTAGATGTTCCTGATGTTCAAACATTTGTAGCATCTATTTTGCAGGCCGATCAATTAGGTGTCAGTATCGGTAAAGTATTACGAATTCAATCAGACCAAATGCGTGTACGCCGCCGTCAGCGGGCAGAAGAGAAGGCTCAGCAAGCGCCGGTAAAAATGCTCTTTCCGATGGTGTTCTTGATTTTCCCATCACTATTCATTGTTTTGCTTGGTCCTGCTGCTGTGCGAGTTTGGCGAATACTCTTGTCTTAAAACTTAGTGGGGGAGCCTCAACCTACTTTAGATCTATTTCTTTTAGCGGATCCATAATATAACGCTCTTGAGGAGCCCACCGCGCAGTCGGAATGCCTGCTGACTTCAGCACTTTATTTGTCCACATATTGCAAGTAAATAGCGCATGATAATTGCGATTAGATGCATAAAATTGGTCACGCAAATGAGGGTAAAAACAACAATTAAGTGATTGTGGGGTTCCATCTACTAGCTCAAATGATTCAACAAATGCATTAACAAGGATTTGATATTGAGCTACCGAAATTTTTATAGGGATGCTGTTTACTGTGGCTTTAGGCTTATCGATAAAGTAGGAGATGTGCATCGCGGATTCTGAGGGTATAAGCATTGCTTTCGCTGCGATAGGTAGCGTCAAGTCACTCCAGTTGGGAACATCCTCATATAGTGTCTTATCGCCCCAGCCAAAAGCGATATAAGTAGGTATTGTCCCCGCCGGGACCGGTGGCTGAAATGTCGCAGGATCAAGAAATATGGTCCAATCCTTTTGTGCTGTCACTGTTGGTACGGCAATATCTGTGTGAACCCCATTGGAAAGAATGTAAATCTGGATCCCATTAGGATCTGGCTCAAAGTCGGTGTTGACTATCTGGATGCCTAAAATATGTCCTAAGCCGAAATAGGTTGTTAAGGCCAAACAACAGAATGCAAAAGTGCGTAATAAAATTTTCCAAAGGAGTTTAACTGCTTGCATGTGTTTACCTCAGTATTGTTTACTGTGAATTAAACGCCGCTAGTGTTGCTTAGGTTCCTTTAGTTTACAGTTATTTGAGAAACTATTTAGAATTAGGGAGATCAAGCTGCATGACTGTTAAGGTGCGTTTAAGACCAAATCCAGCTTCGCGGAGCAGGTGCTCGATTGAATCATGTGAGGCGTCTTGTTGGACTGAGATTGATTTTGAGCGCATGTAGCGCAGGCGGCGGGAAAGCTTAGCAATAAGCGGCCGTTCAACAACACTGGACCATTCGGGAATAACGCGTACTTTTAGTGTATATGGTCGGCCGACTTCATTTTCGATAATGCCCATGCCAACAATCTGTTTCGCTTTATTTTCGCAGACCCATATTTCGTGATTGATGCCTGTAAAAATACGATGTAGGAATGATTGAATACCACGCTGATAATACTTTTTGTCGGGTGCATCGGGCCAATTTAGATTTTTAGGGAATAGTGAGGAGTCGAGTTTACGTACAAAGGGTGTGTCTTCAGAGCGCAATGGGCGGATGCTAAATTCACCAAAATCATCCGGATTTCTACGATTGATTGGTGGATTTGTTTTAACTGTCTTTAGCGAATACCAATTCATGCGCCAGTCGCGTACGGCTCCAATGGGGTTAAAGCCTAATTGTGAATACAGCTCAATCGCTTTTGTGTTTTCCGACTCTACTTGTAAAACGGCCTGGTGACCTGCACGGCTTTTGATATACCGAGTGACTTTTTTCATCATTTCGCGTGCGATACCTCGACGGCGAAAATCAGGGTGAACCGCCACATTTGCGATGAGATAGCGGCCGGGAGTACGAGACTCTAGTATCGACACATTGCCAACGATTCGGTTATTGAGGCTATAGACAAATCCCGGAACAACTTGATCTCGCCCAACTAAAAAATCCTGTAAAGAAAAGCTGGGTGCGATTGTATGATGGCCCGCGGTGCGCAAATGTTGGTTGAAAACAAGCTCTAACAGCGAAATGACCTGGCGGGCATCGCGTCTAACGACCATGGCTCTTACATTTGAATCGGCGCGGGTTTTAGATTGTGGGGAGGGGAGGTTGATCGCAGTCATTTAAGTGTATTGCCCCTATTCTACAACTGGAGCGCATTTCTTTCCATATGCTCATTTTACATTTCAGCTTTAGATTTAAGGTTTGGCTAACTTGAGTTTTGGCCGATCTAGTGTGAATGTTAAAATACAAGCAAGCGAGGAAAAAAATGCAGTCAGAACTTTTTAACCAAGAACCAGCAGGAAAGCGGTTTTCAACTCTAGATGAATTAATTACGCACATGATGGCGATGGAAGATGACCCATTATTTGATGCAGGGACAAATATGGTGATTTGTCGGGGGAACCCGGCCGCTAAGCTGATGATTGTGGGGGAAGCTCCAGGTACAAATGAAAATGAGCAGGGGAAACCATTTGTTGGCCCATCAGGAAAGTTGCTCAACCAGATTTTAAAAGCTGTGAATCTAGATCCAGAGCAAGATGTATTTGTGACCAACGCTGTTTTTCGTCTGCCTCCCGGCAAAGATGGGAAGCCATTGCGCAAACCAACCCCGGCCGAAATTGATTGGTATAAGCCATATTTAAGCGAGATTGTTCGTTTGATTGATCCCAAAATCATGTTGTTAACAGGTGGCGTTTCGATGCGATCTGTGTTGAATGAAACCAAGCTTGGTATTACGAAGATGCGCGGCAAATGGGTAGAAATGAATAGCCGTTGGATCATGCCCATCTTTCACCCAGCTTATCTGCTGCGTAATCCCTCTAAAAAAGTCGGGCAGCCGAAATCATTGACTTGGAGCGACATTCAAGAAGTGCGCAAAAAATATGACGAATTTGGCTTGGGAGCGAACTGATTGACTGCAACACATTCACAAAAAGCGGCCGAACGTGGGGAACCTGGCTATGTTTGGCGTTCAGGCCAAGATAGACGCCTGAAAATGGTGCTTGATTGGACCGATCTGTCGGGCCGTGTTTTAGACAATGGTAGCGGTCTTGGCACATGGATCAGCTCATTTAACCAATACGGTGGAGATGTTTTTGGGCTTGAACTTGAGTTTGAGCGTATTCAGGAGTCGGTGACGGTGGGTAAAGGGGTGATCCAGTCAGTTGGTGAAACACTGCCTTATGCGAGTAATAGCTTTGATACGATTTTTAGTAACGAAGTGATTGAGCATGTGGCAGATGATCGACTGTGCTTAAATGAAATGGTTCGCGCTGTAAAACCAGGCGGCCGGATTGTGATTTTTTGCCCGAATCGATGGTATCCGGTCGAGCAACATGGAATTTACTGGAAAGGTGAGTATAAATTTGGGAATATCCCTTTGGTTAACTATTTGCCAAACGTTTGGCGCGACAAGTTGGCCCCCCATGTCCGGACTTATTCAAAAAGAAAGTTACGCCAACTTTATGCAGACTTACCCGTTAAGGAAATTCACCACAGTCGAATTTTTGGCGGGTACGACAACATTGTGCTACGGAAGCCTGCACTGGGTAACTTTATCCGTAGCGTCCTGTATTCGGCCGAAAAGACACCATTGGCGGTGCTTGGGCTCTCTCATTTGATTGTGCTTGAAAAAGATGCAGACTCGACCTATAGCGGTTAAATGATTTCGTAGCTAACAGGCTGAAACGTTGACTGATCAAATTCATCAAGTCGGTCACGCCCTAATTCTTTGAGCTGTTGATAAACGGCATCAGCATCCTGACGCAGCTTGCTAACATCGATTCCTCTGCAAGTGTCAGGTAGCGGATCAAGCCATTGCTTCACTCGCATTAACATTTTAATTGCCCCATTGTAGTTTCCCCGCTCTATTTGCAGATAAGCGACTGCGACTTGTAAAACCCCACGGTAAAGCTCACGGGCTGGCCCTTTGTCTGCATTCCAAGCATGCTCTAGCTCTTCATGGCAATCGAAATATTCTTTTTTATTAAAAAGCTCAAGCCCTTTTAGCGCAAGCGGAGCAAGCGGCTCGGCACAAGCATTCTTAATTCCTACATGATCAACTATCAATGCTTTCTTGCTAATGATTTTAGCTACATCGCGCATGAAGACTTCTTTGGTAACCGCAACCTCTGCTCCACGACTGCGAGCCACTGTTTTTGAGTCGCTGTTGAGTGTTTCGCTCCAAACAATAATGGGTGAACGGCGTGTGGCTGGTGATGACTTAAGAATCGGCATCCACTTTTTCCAATTAACGGCCGGATTATCTAAATCGATCAGGATAATTGCAGCTTGCAACTCAACAATAGCAGCAAAGATATTGGCGTCTGCACCCTCAGTTGGTTCACCCGGCCGATTTTTGGTTGCCTTCATCATTTGATTTTGCGTTATCAAATCGGTGGGTGCTTGATAAGCAAGAGCCTGAAATATTTGGCTATCGATAGATGTTGATACCGCCTCAATAACGTCAGTTTGATGGGTGAAAAGTAGAATATTAGCTGCTTTCATAATCTTTTATTCAACAAAATAAACTTCATTTTCTGTGATGATCACAAAGCGGGTTGGATTTGAAGTCACAATAAAATCAACTGCGTTTCTAAATAGCTCCTGTCCGTGCGCATCAGTTGCGCGGAACTGATTAAGAAGGACGCCTGATTTGGAAAATTGAAGCATGCGGTTGCTGCCGGGGTCGAGTACAAAGAATGAGGCGGTATTCCCTTCACCGGTTATTTTGATCGTATTAGGCGCTGATAGGGGATTCTTGAGCCCGTTGCGTGCTATTGTGTCTTCGGTCCACGTGGTACGCCCATTGTAAAATTTAAGCAGCTTGCCATTGTCATATAAAAACAGGACCGATCCATCAGAATTATCGATTTCAAAGTCGGCCGCTTTGTCTAATTCGGCCGAATCGTAGAACGTAATGGCTTGGCGTTCTTCCTGAATCACATAGTTTCCGTTTGATGGATAGTAGCGCCATACATAACCGGCCGTGTCATCCAGCACATACAAATTTCCGTCGTACGACTTCATCTGTATCGGATTACGCCATGCGCTCGACATACCTAGTTGGATCGCACGTAACTCAGATGATTCGGGGAAATAGCTGATGATGGCACCACGATTATCAAGAATGGCTAACGATTCACGTGGGTTTTGTGGCCCAGCCGGACGCCACATAATGTCGACGAACTGACCTATCGTATAGGCACCAATCGCTCGATCAGAATTAGCGACCTGAGTTGGTTCACCTGTTTCAATTGCAGGAATTAAATTTTGCCCTGTCTGATGAAAATGAACTGATTGTCCGCCCGCATCAAGAACATAAAAACCATCTCCACTAGTAGATTGCTGACTGGCAACCGCTTTTAGCTGCGTGCCTTCTGCTTCATAGTGGTGTAACAGTTGCGAACTTAGCCGGAAGATTCCATCCATTTCGTCAAGCTCCCGGCGAGCTGATTCTTGGATGTTTAATACCTCAGGTTCTGTCACCCCTGCTTCTAACGCTCGTTCGCCCAGTTCCATGACTTGCAGGTAGCGTGTACGTCGTTGGGTCGGGTCACTTTCTTCTTCAGCTAAGATTAAGGTGGCACCCATTTGATCAAGGAGCAGGCTTCTTTGTCGATTGGTCTGATTATTTAGGAAAACGCCGAAAAAGATCAGAGCCATTAAGATTGGAATAATGATTGAAATAGCTGCCAATATCGGCACTTCATTGTATTCACGCGGCATTTCAGGCGTTTGCTGTGTGACCTCTGCCTCACTATCAAATTGCTCAAGTGCCTCGGCCGTCCCTTCAGCCAAGCGTGAGACCCGTGAAACAGCGGCCGTTAAACCTCTTTTTGCCATGCCACCGACAACGGTTTCATCCTGATTCCCTTTTTCTCTTTTTGGGGCTGTATTGCTTCCTGCGAGACCGTTCAGGGTTAAACGTGGCACCGCCATAATCGGCCGGGTCGTTTGATTTCCTAAGATCTCAATCTGATATTTGCTGTCTGGAAAAATTTTGGGTGCTTCATCTGTGAAGCGAACCATGACCACCTTGAGCGGCTGGTCGGCCGCAATATCGGAAAAATCTGCTAAAGAGCTTTCTACATCTTGGTATGAAAATGCTTGCTCCATCGTTTGCATCGGCACCACAGCCAGCCAAGGGTCAACCAATAAAAACTGATCGTCTGACTGCACCCGGTAATGCTCGAAGCGAAAATCTAGATTAACCCCTTTGCCTAATGGGGTAATGCGATCTGGCTCTACGGCCGGGATGCGCTCGACGCCAAAGTTACGGCCGAGCATCGCAAGGGATGGGCCGGACTGAACAATGTACATCTCGCCATTTTTATAGACCACACTCGTAATCGCAGCTTCACGTGGAACTTGCTCATTAGACATGTTCCATTTCAACAGCAAACCATTGATATGGCGTGTTGCTTGGCGCAATGCTGAGTTAACGGTACCACCTGTTCGAAAGAAGAAAGTTGTGAAGGCTTCAGCTAAATCTTCGGCTAAAGCATCAAACGGTTCAGCCACGGCCGGGAACAGCGTGATATGGACAAACAGCAGGTCGTTTTGGCGGGTTCGATCTGAGTTTCGCGGCGCTCTTTGCCCCACCAAGCCAGACAATCTCCCTCCCGGCTGGAGTTCTCCATTTTTTATATTGAGGTAGCCCGTAACAGCCATTAATTCCATAGGCTGGATTATAGCCATTTGAAGCATCTGCTCAACATAATGATGTGAATCTATTAGGAATTTTCTCTGGTTTGCATGGAATTCTTCTATTCGCCAGTTGTTTAGAATCAATTTAAAATATGGATAAGCTCTCAAGGATGATCTTAATTCTTCCTAAAAACTCAAAGAGCACCTAAAACAACATTTTGGAGATCCCCTAATGGACCACTTGGAAGATTTATATTCAGACCTGTCAAACCGTATCAAGCCATCCCCAATTCGAGAGCTGATGCCCTTTATTCGGCAGCCGGGCGTCATTGGATTTGCGGGTGGCCTACCTGCACCTGAAACATTTCCGGTTGAGCAGATTCAGGAAATCACGCACAACGTACTTGCTGAAGAGCCGGAGACTGCGCTGCAGTATGGAGCCACGGCTGGTGATCCGCGCCTGCGTTTGGCATTGGCTGAACGGCTGACAGAGAAAAAGGGGGTTACGGCTGAAGCTGATCAGGTCATCATTACCTCTGGCTCCCAACAAGCTCTTTTCTTAGTTGGCATGATTCATATCAATCCTGGCGATAAAGTGGCAGTTGAGTCTCCGACCTTCACAGGCGGTCTGGCCGCATTTGATCCGTTTGAACCAGAATTTGTGCCTATTCCTATGGACCAAGATGGATTGAAGACCGATTATTTAGAGGCATGGTTGAAAGAGGGGAATCGCCTCAAGTTACTCTATACGATTCCTGATTTTCAGAACCCATCGGGTGTGACATTATCTTTAGAGCGGCGTAAGCACCTTGTGGCTCTTGCTCAGCAATACAACTTCATCATTATTGAGGATGCACCGTACACTGATTTACGTTATGAGGGGGAAAATGTACCCGCAATCTATTCACTGGATGATTCAAGTCGCACTTACTATTGTGGCTCATTCTCAAAAGTGTTTGCTCCTATTCGGCTAGGGTGGCTTGTAGGCCCGCTCGATGTTTTGCGCCGATTAAATATCGCCAAGCAGCCGGTTGACACCTGCTCACCTATGTTGACTCAAGCGATTGTCTATTATTTTTTGGCGAAAGGTTGGCTTGATCCTCAGATTGAAAAGATCGTAAAGCTCTATCACAGTCGGCGTGATGTGATGTTGGCTGCGATGGATGCTGAGATGCCTGAAGGAGTAACCTGGACCCGGCCGGAAGGGGGCATGTTTATTTGGGTCACAATCCCTAAACATCTTGATACGCAGAAACTTTTTCACTTAGCAATTGAGAAAAAAGTTGCTTTTGTGACCGGTAGCGCATTCTTTATTGATGGGGCGGTGCAGCAGAATACGTTGCGTGTGAACTTTATTAGTGAAAAGCCGGAACAGATTCAGGCAGGTGTGAGTCGCTTAGCAGAAGCTCTACGTGAGATGATCGGCTAGATAGAACTTTTCTGCCTGCTTACTGAAAAGTTGTTTAACGAGATTTCCGGGACAGTTGCGGCTTCGGCCGTGGCTGTCCCTATTAGCGTAAAGATCCACGGCAAGATGTAGGTGATGACTATTGAAGATGTTGTGTATTTAAGGGCAATGCTTATGTAGGATAAGACTCCTCTCGTTTGGGAAAGCGTCTCGATTGGAAAAAATGTACGAAAGAGGTAGAGGGTGCCCGCTAAAACGCTAAATCCGATAATCCAATTCGTTATAACACTGCTACTTGTTTTATTCGGCTGGAATCCGACTCTAGCCGATTCGACCGCAATCCCAATGCCAATCCCTCCTAAAATGACTAATGCAGAGAGGGCATTGGCATGGGCAGCTTGCCAATTCAATTGTTGCTCAAAGCCAGATGCATCCTCAATTTGACCTGTTTGTGCCCAGTTTGTAAGCGTCAAATAGAAAATGCCTAATAATGCTGGAAAAAAGATGGCTGCCCAAAAACGTTGCCCGAGAATACGCTCAGAAAACCTTTTTCCATATCGCTTATTCCACGCCTGCCAAACGAGAATTAAAGTGGTGCCAAACAATAAGCCTAGAAATGTGTCGGTGGCGCTTGCAACACCTAAGTAAATTTGGCTGACTGCGGCAATTAGGCTTACAAATAGAAATGTGGGTAATGTCAGATCTGTACGGATAAAGCGTTTAAAAGGGTAAAGCAATAGGAGTGCAATGGCGGTGTTCAGATTAGGAGCTGAAAAGCTTCTAGTTTCTATTTGAAAGAAGCGGTTATCAAACCAGAAATGGGCGGGGAATTCGAGAAGGTGGCTAAGGATTGAAAAAATAGCTAGCACCAAACCGAATAAGTAAAGATAGGTCGCACCCTTATCTCGGTTAATGGCCCAATATATGGCGATAAATAATAGGAAACAGATTTCAGGTTGAGTTAGGGTATGGATTGCCTGCATGGCCAATTTCAAGCTAGGAAAATTAGCTTGAAGAAATTGTGTAAACGTAGCCCCATTTTCTAAGAGGGATTCAATACCCATTTTGCATTTGCTCTATCCCATTCGGGCCCACGCCCGGCCGGGGTAAATCTATTTATTTTGTTGTAATCACTAAATTCTGGTTAGGTTGAAGAACAATCCTAAAGCCTTTTGTGAGGCGTGAAAGGCCCTTATCTGTACGATTCTAATGTTACATTAATGATTTAAATGCGGCAACACTTTTTTTTAATCTATCATTCATAATCTTTTCAAATAAGATGAGCAGTTCTTTAAGAAGGGACTGTTTAAGCCAAAGTGCATAGATTAAGGGGGACCCATTTGCGTATATTGGAGGTGTAGGGAGTTAACAGCTTAAATATAAATATCGGGGTGTCGGTTATGAACTGATCCCTATGGAGTTAAATTAATTATGATGGCTACAAACGAAATGGATGCGGTAAAGGCGCCTCCTGCCAAATTGAACACAAAAATTTTAGTGATTGAAGACGAGGACCGTATTCGCAACTTCTTGCTTCGCGGTTTGATGTACGAAGGGTATGAAGTTGAATCAGCTTCAGGTGGTCCTGAAGGTCTGCGGCTTGCTGAAGCTTTCCGGCCGGACTTAGTGCTGCTTGATATTATGTTGCCAGGAATGGATGGATTTGAAGTCTGCCGACGTTTGCGTGATACAACCAATATCCCGATTATGATGCTTACCGCTAAGGAAGCGATTGAAGATCGGGTGGCTGGTTTAGACGCAGGTGCAGATGATTATCTGGTTAAGCCTTTTGCGTTTGATGAGCTTCAAGCCCGAATTCGTGCTATTCTGCGCCGTGCTCCATCTAATCCGCCTAAAATTTTACGCTTTGGTGAATTAGAATTAGATACGGGTACACGCCAAGGGCGTCGTGGAGAAGCTACCTTTGACTTAACGATTAAAGAGTACGAGCTTCTTGACCTGTTCATGAACAATCCACGCAATGTGCTCACCCGTGATGTGATTTATGATCGCGTGTGGGGATATGACTTCGGCCGGGATAGCAACATTATTGAAGTATATGTTCGCTACTTGCGCCAAAAAACAGAGCAAAACGACATGCCTCGCTTAATCCATACGGTGCGCGGCGTTGGCTATGTCATGCGTGAAGAAGAGTAAAGTTTACTTCTGATTATTGATTCTAAGGAGTTGGTTGTACTTGCAACCAACTCCTTTGTTAATTTACTAACCAACTAATTATTATGTCGTTTCGTGTTCGTCTCACCGTTATTTATGCCACTATTTTAACCGCCTTTTTCCTGTGTTTTGCAGGATTTAGTTATTTTATGGTTAGGCAGACACTGTTTAATGCACTTGATTCCAACTTAGAAACGTTAACGGATCGGGTCATTGATTCGGCCAAAGTTTTTGAGCAGGGTGAGCTTACTGTCGTTAATTTCCCAGAGGATATCGGTGTTTTTCGTTCGGCTTCGATCTTTATGATCGTAGCGAATAACAACGGACAGATTGTTTCGCGCAGTAGCAATCTGGCCGGATATCAAGGGTTGCTCGTTGACATCAACGCCAGTTTCGCGAATTCAGAATACAAGTCAGTTGCGATTGCGAATCAAAATTTGCGCGTTCTCACACGGCCATTGATTGTGAATGACCCTGAGGCGGCCGGTGGTCGTCGGATCATCGGTTTTATCCAGATGGGTCAGCTCATGGACAGCTACCAAGACGCCTTAAATCAGTTAGGCGTCATTATGGTTGTGACTGGTGGGGCGGTATTTGTCTTCTTCCTATTTATGGGGGCTGGAACAACGGCTATGATGCTCCGGCCGTTGGCAGAAATCACATCTGTTGCATTGCAAATTACCCGTGCGGACGATCTTAGTAGGCGTATTCCTGATCGGGGTCGGAACGATGAAATTGGAGACCTGACACACGCGCTCAATCAAACATTTGAACGTTTAGAAAACTTGTTTAGATCTCAGCAACGCCTTTTGGCTGATGTTTCGCATGAATTGCGTACGCCATTGACGACCATTCGCGGTAATCTCGACCTGATGCAGCGTATGGGGGACATGGACGAAGATTCGATTGAGATCATGCAGGACGAGCTAAAACGGATGACCCGTTTAGTTGGAGACTTGCTCCTGCTGGCTCGTGCTGACGGTGGTAGTACCCCACTTCGCAAAGTCGAACTCGAATTAGACACCGTTTTCTTTGACGTCTATCGTCAGATCCAACCGCTGGGAATAGAAAAAAATATCAATGTTAATATCGTCAATATTGAGCCTGTGCGGATTGCGGGTGACATGGACCGATTACGCCAGCTATTGTTGATTTTGGTTGATAATGGGATTAAGTACACGCCACCAGGGGGCAAGCTTGACCTTGAAGTGCTAGAGAAAGACGGCCGGGGGCTTGTTCGAGTAACCGATACAGGACCTGGCATTCCAGAAGAGCATTTACCCTATATATTTGACCGCTTCTATCGAGTAGACAAGGCTCGCAGCCGTCACTTAGGGGGTTCTGGACTAGGACTTTCGATTGCGTATTGGATCGTCAAATCTCATCAAGGTGATATTCACGTTGAAAGTGAAGTGGGTGTAGGTACAACGTTCACTGTTTCGTTTGAATCGTTAAATGTGATGCACTCAAATGACATGTCGGATGATGACTCAGACGGCGAAAAGACAGGCTCGATTCGTTTGCCACTCCCAGGTTTGCGCGCAAGAATTCGCAGCTAGACTACACCACTAAAATTTTGTCAACTGAGTCAATCACGATGTCGGCTGCCTGTTCTAGCGCTGCTTGATCCCCACTACCCCCAGAAATCCCAATGCAGCCTGCTAAGTCTCCATTGCGCCCAAATGCTATATCGCTCACCGCATCCCCTACCATCAGCATTTTACTTGGTGCCACTCCATGGTTTGTACTCATCTTTTGAATTGCTTCCGGATTTGGTTTGTTGGCCACCGGATCATTTCCGCAGTAGTAAGCTGTTATAAGATGACCAATTCCCATTAATTCAATCGCTTCTAACGTAGGTTCACGGTCATCACTTGTAGCGATAATGACCTTGATTCCGGCTGAAGCCCAACTTTCAAAAGCTTGCTTGACGGCCCCGACCGGCCGGACCATATCGGCCGTCATTGTGACGGGCAGACTTGCGATATAGCCCACAGCCTCTTCGGCCGCATGCCAATCTAGACCCGCCTGATAAAGGACCGTCATCGCCACCACGCTGATCTTGCTCAGCGTCGAAACGGCGGCCGGGCTTTCCGGCATGACAGATACAGTCTCGCGGCGAAAACCTAATGTTTTATCTAAGTTTTTTGTCAGGCTGGCTCTATCAATACTGTTTGTTTCACACACCTTTGTAACGAGCCGATCAATCCAATCCTTAATCCAGTTCCCCCACATCGCATTAAAATCAGTGAGTGTTCCGTCTTTATCGCAGATGATAATTTCAACATCAAAATTTAAGTGATCGATTGTTACTTGAGTCATATTTTTATAGACCGCTTTTGGGTAGAGAAGAAACTTCTAGAGCCGTCATGCCACCATCGAGGTGATACACATTTTCAACTCCCTGATTTTTAAGGTACCAAGTGAGCTGGTTGCTACGCCGGCCGCTGCGACAAATAAAGACGATATCCCCGTTCTCAGAGAAATCAACCGGTTTCTCTGAGATAAAACGGTGCCTAGGAATTGATTCCGCCAAGCGTAACTGCCCTTGCGAAAACTCTTCAGGCTCGCGAATATCAATAATGCGGGGCGGTCTGGTCTCACCCAACATCTCAGAAAACCTTGACGGGG
>JBGCDP010000253.1:0-56463 GCA_045105475.1 Anaerolineae bacterium | reverse complement strand
GGCTACATCGATTACGCCGCATACAACAAAATCCATGCCAAAGATATTGACAAAGGGTTAATCAAACCGGTCGTCAAAATCTCATCAGAGAAATTTGATGCCGTCTGGCAAAAACACCTGACCACGCATGAAGCTGAATGGTCAAGCCTCAAACAAAACTACAGTCTCGAAAATGTTTTACACGGCCACGTACGGGCGTTTTATCCACAAGGGGTCATCATCAGCATTGATAATGATCGCGTCACTGGAATCGCAAACTACGAGCGTTGCCGCGAAATTTTCGGACACACACTAATTCCCAATATGCCGATTCAAGTTACCGTTGGCGGTTACAACGAACGGATGCAGTGGCTCATCTTTATCGAGCCCCAAATACCAAGCTAAATCACTAAAAATTATGACACAACTCTGGGGTGGACGGTTCTCAGGCGAAGCTGCTGAACTGCTACGAAAACTAAACGACAGTATCGGATTTGATCTCCGGTTATACAATCAAGACATTGATGGCAGCATCGCGTGGGCCAATGGACTAGTCGGTGCAGGGGTGCTTACCGCCGATGAAGCGGCCGAAATTTGCGCAGGCCTCGAAAAAGTACGCCAAGAAATCTCAAGCGAAACTTTTGAATTTGCACCGGGTGATGAAGACATTCATACCGCCGTTGAACGCCGCCTGACAGAGATTGTTGGCTCAGTCGGTGGCAAACTGCACACTGGCCGCAGCCGTAATGACCAAGCGGTCACTGATTTTCGACTGTGGGTCAAACAGGCATCCAAAGATATGGCGGCCGAAATCGCAGCATTAGGCAACGCGATGATCGACAATGCTGAACAGCATGTTGAAACCCCAATGCCCGGCTACACCCATCTACAACATGCCCAACCTGTGACTTGGGGCCATTGGCTTTTAGGCCATTTTTGGCCACTTGTACGCGATATCGAACGCTTTCAAGCGGTGCTACACCAAGCCGATGAGCTGGCACTAGGCTCGGCCGCATTTGCAGGCACCGCTTTTCCAATAGATCGGCACGCGCTGGCCGAATCGCTTGGCTTTTCACGCATTACACGCAACAGCCTCGATGGGGTTTCAAGCCGTGACTACGTCTCTGACTTTTTATATGCATCAACGATGGTCGGCTTGCATATGAGCCGTCTGGCTGAACAGCTTATTCTATTTAGCAGCACCGAATTTAGCTTCGTTGTCATTGCAGATGCGTACAGCACTGGCTCAAGCATCATGCCTCAGAAGAAAAATCCAGACACACTAGAGCTAACTCGGGGAAAAAGCGGCCGTCTTTTAGGCAACCTAACCGGGTTCTTAGCCACGATTAAAGGCTTACCCTCAACCTATGATAAAGATCTTCAGGAAGATAAAGAACCGGTTTTTGACGCCTATGACAACCTAATGGTGTTGCTCCCTGTCATGCGTGGTGTTATTGAAACGATCACGCTAAAGCCTGAGAATATGGCGGCCCAGCTTGAGCCAGGGCTGCTCGCCACTGATTTAGCCGATTATCTTGTTAAAAAACAGCTTCCTTTTCGACAGGCCCATCACATCGTCGGACAAATTGTGCAGTTGGGTGAAGTCCGCGACATCCCCATTACTGACCTCACGCTAGACGACCTTCAAGAAATTTCCGACCTGTTTGAAGAAGATGTCATCGAAGCCTTTTCGGTTAAAGGAGCACTCGAAGCACGCTCAGTTCCGGGGGGTACCGCACCATCGGCTGTACGTGAGCAAATCAAACAAGCACGAGCAGCCTTGACCTAGTGCATTAGCTTTTACATTTGATTTTTAGCCTGAAATTGCCACATCTGAAAGGGTTGTGTTACTATCCAAAAATGTAAACTGGTTTTCATTTTATTTTTATTTTGCCAGTTTCCAGACAGGTAGATAGGCACAGCTATCATTCTAAGAAAAACGCATCAAGCTGAGCGGTAGACAAGCTATTATTTATTTATTCAGCAATCACTTTTTGACGAGCAAACGTCGGTCGTTTGCTTAAAAATTCGGGAAACTACCCAATATCAGCATTAATTTTGCGTCTATCTGAATCATCGGCCATCCCCGGCCGATAGCTATAAACATCTTCGCCTGTTTTTAATCCACAAATTGTCACGTTCACGCTTATTACGGCGGTTTTTCTAAACGCTCAAACCGTGTGAAAACAATGACCCGGTTGCAAATTCAGTTGCAAGGATTATTTTCATGACCAATGAAAAAATCGGTGAAGATTCAAACACTGAAAAAAATGTTTCCGAACTTCCCCTTCGGCTTCTTGGCGGTTTTGTATGCATGCTCTTAGGGGCTAGTTTAACCTCTCAGCTAGGATTTTTATCATCGCGCCCCACTGCAATTAATGTAATTGCTCTTGGGCTTTTAGGCTTTTTATTTGGGCTGATTCTAACCCCCCTTTTAACAGTTCGGCCGCTGCGCTTTGCGCGCCGCCGCCTGGTAACAATGACAGCCGCTCAGCTTACGGCCGTCATTTTTGGTATTTTGTTGGGCCTGCTGGCCGGAGGGCTTTTCTCTATCCCGCTTGCATTCTTACCTTCCCCATTTCAGCAAATATTCCCGCTCATTTCCGTCCTCATCTTTACATATTTCAGCGTTTTTATTCTCTACCAACGGCAGGCTGACATTGGCAAATTATTGTCAGGCTTTCGTATGCCTGATGGGAATGGAAATGGTTCTGCTTCAGCAACCACTAACATGCTAGCCGTATCTGATTTAAATGGAACCGATCATCAGCGGGTTATTTTGCTTGATACTTCAGTTATCATTGACGGCCGAATATCTGACATCTCGAAAACCGGATTTTTGCGCGATACGATTTTAATTCCCACCTTCATCTTGCGTGAGCTTCAGCACATCGCGGATAGTTCAGATGCGATCCGGCGCAATCGCGGCCGACGTGGGCTTGAAGTACTTGGCATGCTTCAGCAAGAATCATTAGCACCGATTGAAATCACCGATATGGATGCGTCTGAGGTCCGTGATGCAGACAGTAAGCTGGTAGCCCTCGCGAAGCAAATCCCCTGCCCCATCCTGACAAACGACTATAACCTTAACCGAGTAGCGGAATTACAAGGGGTCAATGTCATGAATATTAATGATCTGGCCAACGCGGTCAAAGTTGCTTATTTGCCTGGTGAGGATCTGGTTGTCAAAATCATTCAAGAAGGGCGAGAAGTAGGTCAAGGCATTGGCTACTTAGAAGACGGTACGATGGTTGTGGTCGAAGAGGGGATGGATCGGATGCACAAAACGTCTCCCGTCATTGTCACGAAGGTGTTGCAAACTTCGGCCGGTCGCATGGTCTTTGCTCGCTTCCCGACAGACAACGAATCTGACATGCGCTCCTAGATTTTCTCTTCTCTAGGCTTGTATGCGTTTTAGGTATAAAAGAAAAGTTGGACAGCCCTTGAAGGGTCCTAAAAAATCGTATATGATCGGCCCAACTTATAAACAAAATCTTCGGGGCATCGTGCGCGTTTGAACTTATGGTTCAACTGACCTCAATCAAAAATTGAGTAGGTCAAGCCATTAAAGGTTTGATACGCAATTCATGACCGGCGGTAATGGTGTGAGTAAGCTCACATTAAAGCCCGCGAGCTAAGTTTTTGAGCAAACGCTAAAAACGAGGCTGATCTGGTGAGATTCCAGAGCCGACGGTATAGTCCGGATGGGAGAAGATTTCGAAAAGGCGCAAGTCTTTCGGTCTGATTTTTATTGCCCCTGTTTTATTGACAGGGGTTTTTTGTTTCAGGCAGAAAAACAAACCAGCCTTAGATTCGGCCGCTTGGTATTCTCAAGCACGATGGCCGAACTCTTTATAACTGTCTGAACCAATGCCCCGCTGATGTCGAATCAAATGACATTTCGGGGCATTTTTCGTTTTGGATATTAAACTAGCAAACGAACAGCATACAATTTTTATGCGACGCGCACTTGAGCGTGCCGCACAGGCCGCCGGGCACACCTCGCCAAATCCGGCCGTGGGTGCTGTTATCGTTAAAGATGGAGAGATCATTGCTGAGGGGTTTACTCAACCCCCAGGGAAACCGCATGCTGAAGCTGAAGCGATCCGCAAAGCAGGCTCCGCCGCCCGTGGGGCAACGCTTTATGCCACATTGGAGCCATGTAACCATTTTGGAAAAACACCCCCCTGTACACTTGCTATTATTGAAGCGGGTATCACAGAGGTCCATTTCGCCGTTGTCGACCCAAACCCAAGGGCGGCCGGTGGCCATCAAAGATTGGTAGATGCAGGCGTGAAGGTCTATACAGGACTTTTGAAAAATGAGGCTTACGAACAGAATCGCTTCTTTTTTCATCATACGAAAACCAATCTCCCTTATGTCATCGCTAAATTCGCATCTAGCCTAGATGGCAAAATTGCGACAGTGACGGGCGAAAGTCAATGGATTACCGGAGCAGCGGCCCGACAACAGGGGCATGAACTGCGGCAATTGTGCGATGGAATCTTGATCGGGTCCGGAACCGCATTGGGAGATAATCCGTCCCTAACAACCCGCTTGCCAACGGATGACGGCCGGATACCATCCCATCCAACAAGAATTGTGCTGAACGCAAAAGGCAATCTACCTGAAACACTTAAGCTCTTGAACGGCGAGTTACCGGGGCAAACCATCGTTGTCGTATCGGATCAGATTCGCACAAGCGAGCGTAAGAGGCTGACGCGGCTAGGAGTCAAAATCATCGAAGTAAGCTGTTTGCAAAATGGGCAGCTAGACATCAATGCATTGCTCCAACTTCTAGGCCAACAAGGTATGCACAGCCTAATGGTTGAGGGTGGTGGGCAAGTGCTAGGCTCGTTTTTTGCAGCAAAGGCCGTTGATGAAGTTTGGGCCTTTATCGCTCCAAAAATTATTGGTGGAAACGATGCGCCTGGCCCGATCGGAGGGGTAGGTATTAGTGAATTACAAAGTGCGCTTACACTTGAAAATATGAAGGTCAGGCAGCTTGACCATGATTTATGGATTAGAGGAAATGTGGCGAAAGTAGCACCAGAAAAAGCCGCACATCGAAACGCATGTTTACAGGCATTGTAGAAGAAATAGGAACCGTTTCACGGTTGAGTAAAAATAATCAAGGGTACGATTTGGCGATTCGAGCCAAAGTCGTTGTGGATGATTCGAAGCTGGGTGACAGCATTTGTGTAAATGGTGTTTGCTTAACGGTAACGCAGTTTTGGGATGGCGGATTCACTGTCGGTGTTTCACCAGAAACACGAGAAGTCACGAATCTAATGGATTTAAAAGCAGGCAGCCGGGTAAATCTCGAACGTTCAGCAACGCCCACGTCGCGGCTAGGCGGGCACTTTGTGCAGGGCCATGTCGACGCGGTTGGTACAATTACGCAGTTCCGGCCGGAACAAGATGCCCTATGGGTCACAATTGAATTCCCCGCCGATTTAATGCGCTATGTGGTTAAAAAAGGTTACATCACGCTAGATGGAACCAGTCTCACCGTTGTAGACGTATATAAAAGTAGCTTCACTGTTCAGTTGGTTGCTTATACACAAACTGAAATCATTTTGCCCATGAAGAAAGTTGGTGATCAAATCAATGTTGAAGTAGATGTACTGGGCAAATATGTTGAGAAAATGTTGGGTCATTATCAGGCTCAATCTGACAAGAAAAGCGGCAATATTACGGCTGCATTTTTAGCCGAAAATGGCTACGGATAAAAAGGATAAAAGCAGAGCATGGAGAGACTTTACGGTCAAGGGCATATCGCAATCAAAGCATTTTCCCCAGCCCCACGCTCCTTTGAAAAGGACTTTCAATGACTAATTTAGCAACAATTCCAGAAGCGATTGAAGAGTTTCGCAAAGGAAAAATGGTCATCATCGTCGATGATGAAGATCGAGAAAACGAAGGGGACCTAGCTGTAGCAGCTGAGTTTGCAACCCCAGAAGTAATTAACTTCATGGCGACACACGGCCGGGGTTTAATTTGCACCCCACTCGAAGAAAAAATCTGTGACCGCATGGGGCTAACTCAAATGATGCCACCCCACATGAATGGATCGGGTTTTGGAACCCCCTTTACTGTTTCAATCGAAGCCGCGAGTGGCGTGAGTACAGGTATTTCAGCTGAAGATCGGGCACACACAATTGCAACCTTGATCGATGAAAAGTCGGTTCCAACCGATATTGTGATGCCAGGGCATGTATTCCCGCTGCGAGCACGTGCGGGTGGAGTCCTTGAACGACGTGGGCAAACAGAAGCCAGCGTCGATTTGGCCAGATTGGCGGGCTTACAACCGGCCGCTGTGATCTGTGAAATTATGTCGGCCGATGGCACGATGGCCCGCTTGCCAGAAATTCTTGAGTATGGCCAAGAGCATGACTTGGTCACAATTTCTGTAGAGGCATTGGTTCAATATCGTTTGCAAATTGCAGATACGGAAATTAGCCAACGGACAAGTCCAGGTGTTGTACGTGAAGCTGTGGCCCCACTTCCCACCGACTATGGCACCTTTACCGTCGTTGTCTATAAAGATTTACGGAACAACAAAGAGCATATGCTGCTTAAGATGGGTGATGTTAGCGCTAATGCATTGGTCAGAGTCCACTCTGAGTGCTTAACGGGAGATATTCTGGGGTCGCGCAAATGCGACTGCGGTTCTCAGCTGGAATTGGCGTTGCAAAAAATTAGTCAGGCTGGAAATGGAGCACTTTTGTACATGCGCCAAGAAGGTCGCGGCATCGGTTTAGCAAACAAGATCAAAGCATATGCGTTACAGGCTGAAGGGGTTGATACGCTTGATGCCAATCTTCAATTAGGGTTACCGGCCGACGCACGAGACTATTCAATTGCGGCCGAAATGCTCAAAATGGAGCAAATTGATCAGGTTCAGTTGATGACCAACAATCCAGAAAAGGTTGTTGGGCTAGAAGAAAATGGAATCATTGTCACAAAAAGGGTTCCGCATGAAATCGTTGCGATTACTGAGAACGATTTCTATTTACACACCAAAGCTGAACGAATGGGACATATCTTGTCATTCAATGGTTCGGCTCAGGAAGTTAGAAAAACTGAGCGAGTAAAGTAGAAAACAATAGTCATTATTCAGCAAATCAAAAGTTTGGAGAAATAAAATGGGAAAATTATTTTCGGGTGATCTCATAGGATCAGGGTTAAAGGTCGGTATCGTTTCGTCACGTTGGAACGATTTTATGGGGAATCGTTTACTAGATGGGGCAAAAGATGCCTTAGAACGGCATGGGATTGAGGGTGACAGCATTGATGTGGCCTTGGTTCCCGGTGCGTTTGAGTTGCCATTAGCGGCCATGAAAATGGCTGAATCCGGCCGGTATGACGGTGTTGTGGCATTGGGAATTCTGATCCGTGGCTCAACCCCGCATTTTGATTACATCGCGAGTGAAGCAACCAAAGGAATCGCTCAAGCTTCTTGGCAGGCCGGTATTCCGGTTGGGTTTGGCCTATTAACGGTTGACACCCTTGAGCAAGCGATTGAACGCTCTGGGTCCAAAGCGGGAAATAAAGGGGCTGAAGCGGCCATCGCTGTAATTGAGATGGTGAACTTGCTCAAACAAATCGGCTAAATTTAGTTTAGCGTTTAATTCAACGGCCGTATTAGCATCAATGTCATGCGAGTACGGCCGTTTTTGTTTCTTTACACACATCTAACTCTGGTAAAATTTAACCCTGTCTTAAATACGAACAGCCAAGGAATAACTCGAATGAGAATTGAACAAGATATTAAACTGGGCTTTAAAGATGTCATGATTCGGCCGAAGCGGTCCACTCTAAAATCTCGCTCTGAAGTTTCGCTACTCCGCAAATTCAAGTTTTTGCATACAGGACAAAAATGGGAAGGAATTCCGCTAATTGCAGCCAATATGGATACGGTAGGGACGTTTGAAATGGCTCGAGCTTTGGGTGCTCAGCGCATGATGACCGCAATCCATAAGCATTATTCGAAAGAAGAGTGGGGAGAATTTATACGATCGGTTAACCCTGAGATTCTCGATTATGTGGCGGTTAGCACCGGCTCAGGGGCGGCCGATGAGCAGATGGTCGCTTATCTCATGAACGAATACCCACAACTCAAATTTATCTGCGTTGATGTTGCCAACGGCTACTCAGAACACTTTGTCAGTTTTGTTCAAAAGATGCGTAACAACCACCCAAACAAAATCATCATGGCTGGCAATGTTGTGACAGGTGAGATCGTAGAAGAGCTTTTACTAGGTGGTGCAGACATCATCAAAGTAGGGATTGGTCCAGGCTCGGTATGCACAACCCGGGTTAAAACCGGAGTTGGTTATCCACAACTATCAGCCATCATCGAATGCGCAGATGCCGCTCACGGGCTAAGTGGCCAAATTATAGCTGACGGCGGCTGCAAAGTACCTGGAGACGTTGCAAAAGCCTTTGGAGGTGGGGCAGATTTTGTGATGATGGGGGGAATGTTCGCAGGCCATGTAGAAAGTGGTGGTGAGTTAATCGAAATTGATGGGAAGCAATATCGGCAATTTTATGGGATGAGCTCAAAAACTGCGATGGAAAAGCATGTTGGCGGAGTGGCTGAATATCGTGCCTCTGAAGGCAAAACGGTAAAAATACCCTATCGTGGCCCCGTCACAGCCACAGTCCAAGATCTGCTGGGTGGATTACGCTCGTCGTGCACATATGTAGGAGCTAGCCGCTTAAAAGAGTTAACCAAGCGCACAACATTTATTCGTGTTCAAGAGCAGCATAACACGGTGTTTTCTGAGTAAAAGCCCACGACCTTGGTTCCCTAGAAAATGAAAGCCAAGGTCTTTTAAATAGCTTTTTACACTGGAGTAACCGGCTCACCCCAAAACTGTTTAAATTTGTATTCACCCACAGTGTGAACAGTAACTCGATTCATGATTTGCCGGCCGTCCACATCTGTATACCCAACAGCAAATAAAATTGCTCCTGACAAGTGAGGGGCGTCAATTTTATCTACAGAAATATCTTGCCCCCCTTGAGCTTTGATTCGTATGCGGACCGACTCTGCAAAATCAGATATTTTCGCTTGATGCGCCTGATTTGCATAAAATGCTAATCCAATAAGCCCAGCAATCGCCACAAGAAATATTAACCAAGTCATGTTTTCCTCTTAACCTGCCCAAGAATTCTCTTCTCTCGGTCACAGAACAGTTCATCGATACACTCATTACGAGGAATTTTAAATAGAGTCTCGCAAGCCAACCCACCTCTTTCTACTTTTTTTGCTCTACTAAAATTATAATTAAAAATTATGTCTGAAGAATTTCCATATCCAAGATTCCCAATTAAGCGTCGAATATTAAAATCAATCGGCAAAATCATATTTAGGTCAATTGCAAAAATTGAGATTATTGGCAAAGAGAACTTGCCTGAAACCGGTCCGGTTATTGTCGTGGCAAATCACTTTAGCTTTGCCGACCCTTCCATTCTTATTTACGCACTTCCTTGGCATCTCGAATTTTTGGCTGGCACAAATCGGCCGGCAGCTCCTAACAAATTAACAGCAAACATGCCTGAGCTATGGGGTGTTTATAATGTGCAAAGAGGTACAAGTTCACGTTATGCGTTTAACGCATCAAGCGCTATCATGAAACAAAATGGGATTTTAGGCATCTTTCCAGAGGGTGGCTCATGGGCGACCGTTTTACGTCCAGCTCGTCCAGGTGTCCCGCTAATTACCGCCACAAGTAAAGCTCCTATTTTGCCAATTGGGATAGATGGCATGACAAATCTTTTTCCAGTCAAACCTTTTAACCGGCCAACAGTCACCTTAAGGGTGGGCAAACCATTTGGCCCTTTTGAGGTGACCGGCCGTGGGAAAGAACGCCGGGCGCAGCTTGATCAAATTGGGTCAGAAATCATGCAAAAAATAGCTGAACTTATACCACCAGAAAAGCGCGGCATTTATTCAGATGATCCCAAGCTTGTAAAAGCGGCAGAAGCAGTTTCTGAATTTCCTTGGTAGAGCTAAAAGCACTTTTATGAAATATATCGAGACGCTCATTATCACCAATCCAGAATCGGCCGATTTACTGTGCACATTGCTTGAACCGTTTGCTGAAGACCAAAGTGTCATTCAAGAGCGAATCGGTGATCCAAAAGACCTAAACCCAACAGCATTATTACCTAATGTTGCAGTTAAATTTTGGTTTGAGGAAATGAAAGATTCTGAAGCGTTTCGTGCTGATATAAATGCTAAAGCAGCTAAAATAAAATGCGGACCTGCCACTTTTACCTTGCTCGACTCAATTGATTGGACGACAGAATGGCGCAAAAATTATCGGCCGCTTCTTGCTGGAAAATCTTTTATCATTGTGCCACCATGGGAAGAAAATCCGGATCCAGAACGGACTCCGATTTTGATCGATCCGGGTATTGCGTTTGGAACCGGCCAACATGAAACAACCCAACTGTGCATTACCCAGCTTGAAAAGCATGTTGCGCCAGGGATGCGTATTCTCGATCTGGGGTCTGGATCAGCTATTTTATCGATGGCAGCCAAACATTTGGGGGCGTCTCATATTGCCGCAGTAGAGGTTGATGCAGATGCGGTCCGTAGCGCGGCCGAAAATCTAAATCTCAACGGTATTTCAGACACAATAGAGCTTCATACAGGCTCACTTGAAACAGTTGCTGGCCTGCAGTGGGACCTTATCGTTGCAAATATTCTAGCAGTCATCCTAATTCAATTAATTACAGAAGAGGGTTTGCTGGAAATTATAAAGCCAGGCGGCCGAATAATATTCAGTGGCATTCTTCAACAGCAACTCGAGGACTTTGAGCATGCCATCGACCCAAAAGTAGCCATTATTGAAGAAGTAAATCAAGATGGTGATTGGGTTTCTGTGACCGTTTGTAGGTTATCAAGCTAGAAATAGGTAACAAAAAAGGACCGGTTTCCCGGTCCTTCAAAATTTCTAATTCAATGGCTACTGGTTAGCGACGAGGGCCACCCTGCTTCTTATATCGATAAGTAATACGTCCACGAGACATATCATAAGCAGAAATTTCAACTCTCACCCGGTCACCAAGAAGAATACGAATGTAGTAGCGACGCATTTTGCCTGAAAGGTATGCAAGCACTTCATGGTCATTATCGAGGCGTACCCGAAATTGTGTATTAGGGAGAGCTTCAACAATTGTCCCTTCTACTTCTAGTTTCTCTTCTTCTTCTTGAATTGAAACGATCTCGGCTACGTTATCTAAAATTTCCAATCGAACTTGAGTGCCTTTGTCTAATCCGGCAACGCTTATGCCTTCCTTCATCCCTACGGTCATGCGCTTTCCATCTTTCAGAGTGCGCACTTCAACTTTACTCTCATCATCCTCATGAATGAATATGAGTGAAGCATCTTTAACGACCGCTTTGATTTTATTCTTATTCTTTTTTGCCATTAAGTATTAATTTGTCCTACTCAGCATCTGCTGAGGCTTCTTCCTCGGCCGATTCTTCAGTTTCCTCGGCCGGAGTTTCTGTTTCTTCAGCGGCTGGTGCTTCTGCTTCTTCCGCAGCTTCTTCAACTACTTCAGTAGCAGTTTCAGTTTCTACGGCTGCTTCGGCCGGAGCCTCTGTTTCTTCAGCGACTGGTGCTTCTGCTTCTTCCGCAGCTTCTTCAACTACCTCAGTAGCGGTTTCAGTCTCTACGGCTGCTTCAGCAGGAGCGTCTGTTTCTTCAGCAGCTGGTGAGGCTTCTGCCTCTTCGGTAACATCAGCTGACGCTACTTCTTCAACAACTGCTTCAGCTTCTACAACTTGGATGTCATCTGGCGCTGCTTCTGCACCTTCGACTACCGCTGACTCTTCGTCTTCTGAATCGTCCTCAGTGCCTTGTGACATCATCCAAGCGATTTGCTCTTTTGGTGTAACTGCACGCAAGCTAAGTGCAATACGTTGGCGCTCACTATCGATGTTAATCACTCGAAGCAAATGCTTTTCCCCAACTTGAACAATTTTACCAGGATCAGCAGCATCGCTACCACGGACCATTTTAGATGCGTGGAGAAGGCCTTCGATACCTGGTTCAATTTCAATAAATGCACCGTAGTTGACGATACGAGTCACGACACCTTCAACCAGTTCGTTAACCGTATAGTTATTTTCAACTAGCGTCCATGGGTCATCTAAGAGACGTTTACGGCTTAAGCTGATACGGCTGTTTTCGTTATCAATCTTAAGAACATAAACTTCAATTTCATCACCGACATTGATCACTTCAGATGGATGATCGATTCTGTGCCAAGCTAACTCAGAAACATGAATCAATCCTTCAATTCCATCACCAATGTCAACAAAGGCACCGAAATCACGAATGCTGCTGACTTCACCTTTTAAGGTATCGCCAGAGTTCATCTCCGCAAAACGCTCTGTACGACGTGAATCGTCCCATTCTTTTTGAGCTTCACGATTAGACATCACCAAACGACGACGACGACGATCTACTTCGATAATTTTTAGTGGAAGCTGTTCGCCACGGAGCTTTGAAAGCATCCGTTGCTTATCACGGTCTTTCATGCCCGGCCGGAATGCGGCCAATTGTGATAGTGGAATGAATCCACGAAGGCGACCATAGTCAACCAAGGCACCGCCGCGGTTGTACCCGACGACTTCTGCCTCAACAACATCTTCAGTCTTCATCATCTCTTCCGCTTTGATCCAATCTTCATTGATCATTGCGCGATGAATAGAGACATTCAAGCTGTCATGCTGACCTGTGTCCACAATATAGACAGGAATTTCGCTATCAACCTCAAGGGCCGCTCGTTCCTCTTCTGAAAGTTTGGCTAGGTCGTCAGGTGGAACAAATCCATCCCGTTTCAATCCTAAACCGATAATGACACCCCGGTCGGTAATGTCCAGAATTAATCCTTTACGGATATCTCCAGGACGAGGCATGTCATAATCATGCTGATCCAAATACTGTTCTAACTCTGCTGAGAAGTCGACATCTTCTGCCATGTGTGATGTTTCCCAATTACTGTGATCTTAACAAGGAGTAAAATTAAATCCCTGTTAGCAAAAAAAAGCCCGGTCTGCGATGTAATCAAACGACCGAGCTTTAGTTAATTTATTTGTTAAACCCATTTAGGGCTTGGTTTCTTGGCGAAAGTTTAAGCTTTAATGTTTTTTCATAGAAAAAAAGTGGGCGTCTCTTACGCATAGTTTCGGCCGAAATACGCGTATATAAAATTCACCAGACAACATTAAAATTATATCCCTGCAAACTAGGGTTGTCAATTTTACGTAAAAGAAAAGCTAACGGGATACACTTTACTGGCAAATCCTTACTTTGACGCCAAAATATAATCAGGTTAATTCAATTTAATCAATAAACTCTTAGTATTGATCACTTATTAAACTTAGTTTTAAACAATAGATTACGAACAATGACTTGGCCTGAAGGAAAAAGGGCAAGTATAGTTTTACGCTTATGGCACAGTCTGAATTTTGTACAACGACAACTATTCAAAACAAAACCTCGTTAATTGGAACAGCATCAGCAAATACAAGCATATGGTTTTTGCTTGAGGTTCCACGGCCGTGGGCGGCCAAAGCTTTGGTAGAAAACAATCTACCAGATGCTGTGAATTCAACTTTAAACAGCTGGGTTACCTCAACGCCTAAAAGTCGAGCGGTCTTCATAAAGAAAAATAATCGGCCGGTAGCAAGCCCCACTCTATATATCGCAATTACCGAAGATAATGATCAACGTATCTATCAATATAATCTACGCTCAGATTATTCGGATTTACCAGCCATCCCACTCGACTCTCTTCTAGAAAATTCTACTGAGAGTGCAAACTTGTTTCAAGAAAAGCTTTATCTAGTATGTACCAATGGCAAACGAGATAACTGTTGCACGAAATTTGGTCTACCGATTATTAAAGCATTTGAAGATGAAAAAGAACCCAATGTTTGGCGATGTACTCACCTTGGTGGGCATAAGTTCTCAGCCGTTGTTGGGGTTTACCCTTCTGGGCTTTACTATCAACTTTTTAACCCCGCTGACGTCCCTGCATTCAAACAGACCATCGAGCAAAACGAAGTTCCTCTCAAAGGTTTGCGCGGCCGGACCGCTTATCCGGGTGCTGCGCAGGCGGCCGAATATTTTTTGCGACAGCACACGGGCGATCTAGAAATCAATTCCTATTCATTGGTTTCGGCCGAAGATCAAGGGAATAGCTGGCAGGTAGTTTTTCAAAATGGCATTAAAAAATACAGCTTGAACGTTTCCCTTTCATTAAGTGAACCAACCATTTCAGGCTGTAATGGAAAACTCAAACCATCTCCCCGTTATGAGCTTCTGTCTATCAAGTAAGCCTTTTCAGACTAAAAGATACTAATGCTTGAAATTGTATTGCGAGTTCTGCTCACACTTTTGGGTGTCATCATTATATGTTTGACAATTGTGTCAGCTCTGCGTTCTTTTGTGGTCCCTCGTGGTGTATCTGACCGCTTGGCTCGCTTTGTATTTACAACCACTCGCCGCCTATTCAACTTACGCTTGAAGTTTGCCAAATCTTATATTGTCAGAGATCGGATTATGGCCTACTATGCCCCAGCAACGCTCGTTTGCTTCCCGGCCGTGTGGCTAGCCTGCGTCACAGTTGGTTTTGCCTTTGTTTTTAAAGGGATTAGTGAACGCAACTGGGCAGATTCTTTTAAGCTTAGCGGCTCCGCCATCATGACTTTGGGCTTTGCAACGGCCGAACCGCTGTACGAAAATATCATCATTTTTGCAGAAGCAACAATCGGCCTGATTCTAGTCGCCATTTTGATCTCATATCTTCCTACCATGTATAGCGCATGGTCAGAACGTGAGATGGCTGTCACCAAGTTGGACGTGCGGGCAGGCAGCCCACCATCCGCGATTGAACTCATCAAACGAGCCTATCGGATCGGATTAACAGATCAAATGAGTTTGTTTTGGATTGAGTGGGAAAATTGGTTTACAAGTATTGAAGAGACCCATACATCTTTGCCCGCTTTGACCTTTTATCGTTCCCCCGTACCGGAATACAACTGGGTCATTGCGGCCGGTACCGTTTTAGACTCTGCAGCCATGTTTAATGCGGTCATAGACAAGCCACATGATCCACAAGCAGATTTATGCATTCGTGCTGGTTATTTAGCATTACGCCGGATCGCAGGCCTATTTGGGGTACCGATACAGGAAGGATTAACAGCGGCCGATCCAATTAGCATTTCTCGTGAGGAATTTGATCAAGCTTGCAAGGATCTAGCAGACGCAGGAGTTCCACTCAAAACGGATCGTGATCTTGCGTGGCAAAATTTTAAGGGCTGGCGCGTTAATTACGATGCAACGCTATTAGCTATGTGCAACATTGTCATGGCCCCCTACGCACCTTGGTCATCAGATCGAGCCCATCTGCATCGCCAATTCACAACCGTCCCGATCTTTTTCAAAACTATGTAACAGTAAAAGCGGAGTATACACAAACGGTAACAGGCCACCCGCGCAAAATGATCTCTGATACAATCGGTACATGTCACTCTTTCAAGAACTCGACCTCGAACAGCTCGACCAGGTTACTTCTGGTGAAATTACTGCACTCGCGCCCGGAAGCATAGCTGAACAAGCTGGCATTCAGCCTGGAGATCGTCTGCTATCAGTCAATAATCAAGCCGTTGAAGATATCATCGACGTGCAGTTTTACAGTGCGGAAGAGGATGTTGAACTTCTAATTCGGCGTGAAGACGAACTCATCGTATTTGAAATTGAGAGAGATTATGGAGAAGAGCTAGGCATTCACTTTTCTCACCCCACCTTCGATACAGACATTCGTCGCTGCAATAATCTTTGTGAATTTTGCTTTGTTTTGCAGATGGGGCCAAAGTTCCGGCGTACGCTCTACATTAAAGATGATGACTATCGTTATTCGTTTTTGTTCGGCCATTTTGTCACCCTCACGAATCTGAGCGAGCATGATTGGTGGCGTATCGAAAATATGGGGATGTCTCCACTATATGTTTCGGTGCATGTCACTGATTTAGAAAAACGGCGAGCATTTTTACGCAACGCAACAGCTCCTGACATTCTGCCTCAGCTTAAGAAACTAGCTGGATGGGGCACTGAAATTCATACCCAGATTGTTGTTGTTCCAGAATTTAATGATGGAGAGCTGCTTGAGCGTTCTATTCGCGAATTAGCCGACATGTGGCCCGCCGTTAAATCGGTGAGTGTGGTTCCTGTTGGGCTGACATCGCACCATAAATACACAATGCGGCCGCATACGGCTGAAGAAGCGGGTGCCACACTTGACTATGTCAATGAGCTTCAACCGATTTACCAAGAGAAGTTCGGTGTCCGTTTTGTCTATCCGACAGATGAATGGTTTCTCGTTTCCGGCCGTGAGGTTCCATCATTGGATGCATACGACGGCCAAGCTCTACACGAAAACGGATTGGGCATGGTGCGGGGCTTTTTGGATGAGTGGACTGGGGTTAAAGCTGAAATTGAAGCATGGAAGGCCAGTAATCCCAACAAATTTCCGGCCGATGAGCGCACCTTTACGCTCGTAACAGGCGCCTTGTTTGCAGACACATTGGCAAAAAGCGTTGAAGAATTTCAGGCCCTGACCGGCATCACTACAGAGCTAGAGAAAATGACCAACATTCGTCTGGGTGAAGGCATTACAGCTGCAGGCTTACTAATGGGTGAAGATGTTTTAATTCAGCTGAAATCGCGTGAGCTTGGCGACATCGTCATCCTCCCTCGAATCATGTTTGATCACCCCGATGTAGTTTCGCTCGATGACCTTTCACCACAAGAATGTGCAGATCGCTTAGGCAAACCTGTTGCGTTGGCTGACACGATGGGAGACATTTGGGACGTGGTCATTGGTGAGTCAGCAACAATACGAGTGCCAACCATTCAGTAAACTTTACACAAACAGTAAGCTCGACAAGATTGGGGGCGAGACCCTTGTCTGAAGCTATCCTACTGACAATACTGCACCGATATCATCCCCTTCGTTAATCATAAAGACCCCCATCTCACGTCCTTTAAGCGCACCGACTAACTCTTCATTTGACCGTCGGCCGCCAAACGTTGCCGGATTAACCAAAACAGTCACAACCCTTAAACCACGCTGACGCAGTTGTCGGGCCGCTTCTGCCCATTCCGGTTTGGTTGTGGGGGTAATGACAATCACGGTTGAGCCACGTGGGAACACGCGAGATTCTGTAAGCAACAAACTTTCTGGTGGGATTGCCCCCTCGGCGCGTAAAACAGATAGCGTTTCAAAGATTTTGTTTTCTTGGCGAAGACCACGGTCAGGCTGGACAATTTCATTTGTATGGCCGTAAGCCATCATGCCAACAGATCGATTGCTTTTGAGAAAGAATTGAGCGAGAGTAGCCGCGATAGTGACAATGTACTCTTCAGTAGTTGCTGGGAGTTCAAACTTTGCCAGTTCGAGCATTTTTAAAGCATCAAGTCGATTTGCAGAAATCCCTGATACAACATCTTCGGCCGCCGCTTGGTCATAGACAGACATATCCGGCACGATCCAAATATCAGCCAGTGGGTCAAGCTCAAACTCTTTCACAATGAGACGCCCACGCCGTGCAGAGCTTTTCCAATGAATACGGTTTAGGCTGTCACCAGGAGCATAATCACGCACACCAGCTGCATTGGTCGTTACAAAATGGGTTTTACGCCGTAATGCATCCCCACCAGACAACACTCCGGCCGGAAGCATAAAGTGATTCATCGGCAAACTGAGCGGAAAAATAACAACGTTTGCTGTCATATCTACCGGTTTTTCAAGCGTAAACAGACCAAAAGGATCACTGGTCCGCAGTAACATAGGCCCCAGCTGATATCGGCCGCGTTGTCGGCAGATTGTCTGCACACGCCACTGCGTCCCCTGCCAAGACCACAAACCGCTTACAACATGGCTGGCACGATGAGCAGGTACGTCTGAATAATCGAGTACTTCAAGCGGGAGTTTAGGAATCCAAGATGTGTTGACAATGCGAAAACGCTCTTCCAAAGGGCGGCCGACTTGCGTCCGACGTGTTCGGGTTGAACGCGAAAAGTCAGTATAACGCAATGACGCCCATACCCAGCCAAAAGAGATGAGCAAAATTAAGGCGAGCATGTAGGTTAGCGTGTAGAAAAACGGCCACCCCGTATAGAGCCCCGCAAACAACGAGAGCACCATGATGAGTAAAACTGCGTTTCGTCTGGTCATAAGAAAAGTGAGTCAGTTTGTTGGTTTGATTGGCTGCTAATGATCTATACAGACCTCAGCACAATCAAACTAACCCACTAAGCTAGACTGGCACTGCTACATTTTTAAGCACACGCTCAATAACATCATCGGGTGAAATATCACGAATACGTGCGGCGGGGCCAACAATAATACGATGTGCTAAAGCCGGAACTGCTAACTTTTTCACATCATCTGGTGTGACATAATCACGGTCTGACATAGCGGCCCAAGCTTGGCACAATCTAAACAAGGCCAAGGCTCCACGTGAGCTAGAACCAAGATAAACGTCGTTATTGTTACGCGTTGCACGCACTAAATCAACGATGTAACCACGAACATCGTCGTTAATATGCACATCTTTTACCGCATTTTGTGCTTGAGTAAGCTGATCTAACGTCGCAACCTGTTGCAATGAAAGAATCGGATGCTCTTTTTTCTGTCGTTCTAGCACAGCTAACTCTTCTGCACGACCAGGGTATCCCAAACGGATACGCAGCATAAAGCGATCAAGTTGAGCTTCTGGCAGTGGGAAAGTCCCTTCATATTCAATCGGATTTTGCGTAGCCACCACCATAAAAGGGGGTTTTAGAGGATGTGTTGTCCCTTCCACGGTTACCTGTCGCTCTTCCATCGCTTCAAGCAAAGCCGATTGTGTTTTAGGTGTTGCACGGTTGATTTCATCGGTTAAAACGATCTGAGCGAAAATCGGCCCCGGCCGGAATTCGAATTCAAGTGATTTTTGATTAAATACAGAGACTCCCGTGACATCTGTAGGCAACATATCTGGTGTAAATTGAATCCGTCGAAACTCACATCCAACAGATTTTGCCAATGCACGAGCCAGAACTGTCTTTCCAACTCCAGGAACGTCTTCAATTAATACGTGTCCCTGACACAGAAGCCCCAAAACGGTTAGCTCAACCGATTCTCGCTTACCGACTATCACTTTCTCGATATTCGTTGCGATACTGCTCGCGATTTCCTGTACTAATGCCATGGTTTCTCCGATTCTATTTCGATTTTATTTTGTTGGATATGCGCCCTCTTTTTTGATGGATTGGGGAGTATATCAGGTGTGTTCAAATGGCTAAAACCTATTAAGCCTTCGTTTATCGAGCGTTTATTGATTACAGAAGCCAGATCGTTTTTTGCCAATAAGGTTTGGGAACAAAAAAGGCTCCCAAATTGGAAGCCTTTTATTTTAGATTGAGATATTGAAAGAATTATGCACCGACAAATGGTTCATCAGGATCATAACGCTCAAAATACTGAGAAGGGCTTGACTCCCAAACATAGACAAAGAAATCTTCATCATTACGATCGGCCGACCAATTGAATAGCCACTCACTATCTTGAAGCGGCAAATTAACACAACCATGACTATGTTTATAACCAAAGCGATCATGCCAATAAGCACCGTGAAGAGCCATTCCTGTATTTAAATCAAAATACATTGTATGGGGAACATCTTCAACAAAGTAGTAATCAACTTTCCCTTCAGCGCCGCTCATTTTGCGGGCAACAAAGCGATTGTCAGCATCGACGTTATAAAGTCCTTCATAGGTAGGCCAACGATTAAGGCCGCTAGAAATCAGCGTCGCAAACACAAGTTGGTCACCTTCATAAGCGGCTAGGGTTTGTTCATACAAGTCTACTTCGGTCCAAAGATCGTTTTCGCCAATCCCTTCCGGCCGAGCATCAACATCTACCAAGCTAACCGTCTGCTGGTTGACCCAACGGCCGTCACCGATGTTGTACCAAATCCAGCCATCATCAGCTTCGACTGCATCATAGACTTGAATAAAGTCATAACGCTTCATTTTTGCCAAACGCTCGTCTGGTTCTAAACCAGCAGCCATTGATGGGACAAAGTCACGCACAACGACCCAACCAAATGGGCGTTCAGGTTGCCGGGTGACTTCAACACCACGGAAGGTTGATTGTTCAGCAATTTTCAGACTATCTCTGTGAACATACTCACCCAGATTGATCATATACCACCAATCGCCGGTATCCGGATCTTGAAATAATCCTTGAGTGGTTACATATAGAAAGCCATCTCCAACATTTCGAACAATTTCACTACTTGCACTAGGATGGCGATGCACGTTTGTGAAGTCAGCTAAACGGCCGTATTTGGTGGTCAATACGAACTCATCTTGAACAGGATCAGGTTTTACGAACTGTGGCTCAGTTGCAATAAAACTACATACGTACTCTTCACCGTTTTCAAGTGGAAAACAGTAAGTTTCGAAGGCTTCAGCAGCACTGGAAAACAAACTGAATCCAGTAAAAACAGCCCCTAGGATAACAATATTGCGTAAAAATTTATTTTTCATATCTCTCACAAATTTTAATAAGTAGCATAAGCAGTAAGTACGAAAATTATACCTTGTCTAGCTCAAAATTAAATGAATTTTAATATACACTTAGCAACAGATGAGACGATCTGTTTTTTTCTTACAAAAAAGCCCCAACCGATAAGGTTAGGGCTTTTTTAAAAGTTTGAAACGAAGTTTTACTCCCGCTGAAAACCACAAAGATTAAACTACACCAGAGGTAATAGCCATCTTAACTTCTGCAATCGCTTTCGTTACTTCAATGTCGCGTGGACAAGCATTTGTACAATTAAAAGCGGTTCGGCAGCGCCATACACCAAATTGCTCATTCACAATATTTAAACGCTCTTCAGCACCGGTATCACGACTGTCAAAAATAAACCGATGAGCTTGTACGATGGCCGCCGGGCCGACATATTTGCCATTGGCCCAGAAGCTTGGACAAGACGTTGTACAAGCGGCGCACAGAATACATTTTGTTGTATCGTCAAAGCGGGCGCGATCTTCAATCGTTTGTTGGCGCTCACGGCCGTCAGCGGGGGCAGCTTCATTGGTTATAAAGAACGGCATTACGGAGCGATAATGCTCCATGAACGGTTCCATATCCACAACTAAGTCTTTGATGACAGGTAATCCTAAAATTGGCTCAATTTGAATTTTAATTGAGTCCCCTTCGCCTAGCCGAGCAACGAGGGTTTTACATGCCAGAGCATTTGCTCCGTTAATGCGTAGCGCATCAGAGCCACAGACACCATGGGCACAAGAACGACGCAAGGTCAGCGTTCCATCCTGTTCCCATTTAATCCGGTGCAAGAGATCAAGCACAGAATCATTAGGATTAACAGCGTCGAGTGCGTATTCACCCCAGTATGGTTTTTGGCCACTTTCCGGGTTATAGCGTTTTACTTTTAGTGTTGCTTTCATGATTTTTCTCTACTACCTTCTATTAGTAAACACGC
The DNA here is from genome assembly GCA_045105475.1 of Anaerolineae bacterium. Classification (GTDB taxonomy): domain Bacteria; phylum Chloroflexota; class Anaerolineae; order Promineifilales; family Promineifilaceae; genus WTJY01. The sequence goes on along the minus strand of JBGCDP010000253.1, from coordinate 34,895 downwards.
GGTTTCGGTTCGTAACGACCAATCACCACTGGTTTGTAATCAATTTTCAAGCTGCCATCATCTTGCAAATAACACATTGTGTGCTTCAGCCAGTTTTCATCATCACGTTCAGAAAAATCGTCACGGGCGTGTCCACCACGGCTTTCTTTACGATTTGCAGCTGACACAGCCGTTACTTCTGCTACATCGAGTAAGCAACCCAATTCCCAAGCTTCTAGAATGTCGGTGTTAAAGAGCGTCCCTTTATCATCGATTGACATTTCGTCGCGATATTTCTTTTTCATAGCAGCGAGTTCAGCGACAGCATGATCCATGTTTTCTTGAAGGCGGAACACACCAACATTTTCGGTCATAAGCGCCTGCATTTCGCTACGAATTTCGCTATGGTTAGCAGAACCTGTATTGTTACGAATACGCTCAAAGTCAGCCATAACTTCGGCCGCTGGATTCTCTGGCAACGGCAAAAGCTCAGCCGTCTTGCAATATTCAGCAACGTTCATACCAGAACGACGGCCGAATACGACTAAGTCAACGAGCGAGTTGGTGCCTAAGCGATTAGCACCATGTACAGATACACACGCACACTCACCGGCCGCATACAATCCCTTAATCACATCATCATTGTTGAGCAAAACCTCACCATCAACATTGGTTGGAATACCACCCATACCATAATGAGCAGTCGGTTGAATCGGCATAGGGTCAACCGTAGGGTCAACGCCTAAGTAAGTCTTGGTAAAGTCAGCAATATCCGGCAATTTCGCTTCAATATATTCTTTATCAATATGGCGATCAGTGTAGCCATCTTGTTTAAAATAGTGGTTAACGGTTTCAGGGGTCACATCTAAATGCACATAGTTCTTTCCACCGATACCACGTCCAGCTTTTGTTTCTAGAAAAATGGCCCGGCTAACGACATCACGTGAGGCTAAATCTTTAATGCTAGGCGCGTACTTCTCCATGAAGCGCTCACCCTCACTATTAATCAGAACACCACCTTCACCACGTACACCCTCAGTAATCAAAATACCGAGCTTAAAGATACCAGTTGGATGAAATTGGAAAAACTCCATGTCTTCTAAAGGAATGCCACGACGTAAACATAACGCCACACCGTCACCCGTTAATGAGTGAGCATTAGAAGTTACTTCCCAACAACGTCCCCAACCACCAGTTGCAAAAACAACAGCTTTACCATGGAAGATGTGGAACTGACCATTTGCAATTTCAATTGCAACGATACCCCGAATGGTGTCCCCTTCCCGAATTAAATCTACAACTTGAAATTCGTCATAAAAATTAACTTGGTTCTTGATACATTGTTGATAAAGCGTCTGCAAAATCATGTGACCAGTACGGTCGGCCGCATGACAGGCTCGCATAACCGGTTTACCAGTCTCGTTATTGGTGTGGCCACCAAAACGACGTTGAGAGATTTTACCGTTTGGAAAACGATCAAAAGGCAAACCCATATGCTCGAGCTCAACAACTGCGTCAATTGCTTCTTTACAAAGGACATCAACTGCATCTTGATCAGCCAAATAGTCAGATCCTTTTACAGTGTCATATGCATGCCACTCCCAACTATCTTCTTCATTATTACCAAGAGCAGCGCTAACTCCACCTTGAGCGGCTCCAGTATGTGAGCGTGTTGGATATAGTTTTGAAACAACTGCGACATCAGCACCCCGGCTGGCATAAAGTGCTGCCATTAATCCAGAGCCACCTGCGCCTACAACGATTGCATCATGTGTGTGAATGATTGGTTTCATTTTTTATCTCGTGTGTGTTTAGAAACTGAACAATACAGTTAAGCTTGGAACGTTATGATAGCAAATAACGACCATAGAACCGTGATCACAACAAATACTGCCAAAACATAAGAGATGATTTGCATGAGTCTTTCATTGTGAATGTAATCTTCAAGAATGTTACGTAGACCGTTATAGCCATGAGGTACAGCCAAGATGAGCAGTAGAGAATCGTATGCTCTCCATCCCCATGAACTCCACTGGTCGCGTACAAATTGCAAAGTCAAATTATGAACGTCGTTCAAAATCAACTGGATAAGTACATGTCCAACGGCTAAGAAAAGCAGTGCAATTCCAGACAAACGCATAAATAAGTATGCGTATCTTTCAAAATTTTGTTTGGTTGTAATTGTTTTTGTTGCTGAAGCCATGGTTATCCCCTAGTTATAGTAATCTGCAAGGCTTGGTAATACCCAACAACTTGCACCTTCGGCCGCCAATTCACCACAATGTGTAAAAATGCTAACCAGCAGATAGATACCCATTGGGCCAAATGTTACCAAGAAAATAATCCAGACAGCCCATGCACTCTTGTTTTGATAGTGCCACCACTCCGGTTTAAAGTCGAGCAAAGTAATCCGTGTTCCATTCAGTGCGTGGTATAGGACGGCCCCCAAGATAGCCACTTCTCCTACGCCGAAAAATGGATGCTTAAACACGTCAATTGACCATGAATAAACTTCCGGTGCAAAAGTCGCATTCGCTGTATCCCAAACATGAATGGTTAGAAAACCCAAGATCCCCAAGCCTGTGAGCCGGTGGGCTACCCAACTCCAGTGGCCGATGTTTCCGCGATAGCGAACGCCCTCGACAAGCGTTGTCTTTAAACCTGCAATTGAAGCCATATCTTCTCCGCTTTTTTTAGGTTGTAACCCTTCTTTAAATTTAGTTCTTTAGGGTTCGATTTTCCAATTAGTGTGGGCCGGAAAATGGTAAAGGTAGAGTGCCTTTTTCCTTCAAGCCCTATATTAGATAGGACATTAGATGTGAAAGTATAGCAAACTCCGTTGTTGCATGGGAACTGAACCCGTTAGCTCTTACAGTGTGCTATTGAGACCAGCTTGTCTAAATGTTTGAGTTACAAACACGTTGCAAGGGTTGCGAAAGGGGGGGGCAACTGCTACACTTTTTTCGTTCAAAACAGGTGTTTTAATACGATTAAAGCTCTGATTCACCTGTTAAAAATCAGGCTTTTAATCTAATCTGTTAGACAAACTTTCAACTTCTTTAACGGATAGACACGAGCTCGTTTTTTATTAGCTTTTCTATCAACTTTATGGAAGAAAAAGCGGTAACTGGCACAGGCAGCGGTCAACGCAAGCCAACAGGTTATTTGCTATCTATCTGAATTACAAATTAAATGATTCGATCATTTACGCTTAGAGACATTCCTTTGGTCCACCGCTTAGGCGATCAAGGAACTCGATTTCATACGAGGTCAGCTCTGACGCAGGACGTTTGGCCGCTGCGTGAAGCACTCGTGCATATGTTTATCGGGGGACAATATCCTACCTATGTTTGGAAGGATGACAATGGGAGCGCTGTTGGTTTTGCTCAACTACATCAAGATGAAGATGAGACGATGGCGCATATCTTGTGCTTAGGATCAGCCTTCAGCCAAAGCTCCAGCAAAAACAGCGAAGATATTGATACTGAATACCTGTGGATTGCATTTTTAGAGGCTTTAATCAAACAAGCTGGTGGTCGTGGCATTCATAATCTGATTGCTGAAGTTGACGAAATTGGTGATGAGCTTCCCGTACTACGTAAAGCTGGGTTCGCTGTTTACACTCGCCAAGATATATGGAAGCTGCCTAAATTGCCTCGTCGTTGGGTCAGCCCGCTCAGCTTTCAGCCAGCTACATCAGTAGACGAATGGGACATCTCGCTCCTTTATAGCAATGTTGTTCCCCGGCTTATCCAACTCGTAGAGCCACCCCCGTCTGGTGAGCAGATCAATAACGTGTGGCTCATGCGCGAAGATGATGAGCTTTCAAGTTTTGTTGTTTTTACAAAAGGGTCAACAGGTACTTGGATAAGAGTATTTGTACATCCCAATTCAAACGCCCGCAGCCAAGATATTTTTCGCGCGGCCGTCAATGTGTTTCCCCCCGATGAAGATCATCCCGTATATGTCTGTGTGCGACGTTATCAAAGTTGGCTTCAATCGGGCTTACAAGAGGTCGGTTTTGAGCAAACCGGCAGTCAGGCGATGATGGTTCGCCATACGGTACACCATACACGCAGGATGGTGCCGCAATTGTCAACAGAGGTTCGCAAAAAGGCGGTTGCTGTGAAGCAAAGCCTAAGGATGGATGCACCCGAAGGTGCAGGTGAACAAAAATGATCTACTTTTTGAGGGCATAAGCATAGTTCCCTGCTTGGTTAGAAATGACTGAACAGGCTGGCTAGCTTCCACACTGGAGCAAGTCTAATCACAACGGCCGTTAACAGGCTGCTGGATTAGAGCAAAATCTGGCAGTCAAACCCAGATCAAAAGCAAAAACTAATGGGCATGACCCATTACCAACTGGATAACGCTTAAAAATTAAATGGAATTGAAATCAATCGAAGATTTAAACGCACTACTAAATTTACTACCGATACATATTCGGCAAGCCTTAGAAATAGAAGACAGACAAGACAGATTAATCGAGGTCGTTATGGACCTTGGCCGCAGACCGGCCGCACGCTACCCCGAAGGGGAGTTAATTCTTGGAGAAGAAGAAGTAACTCAAGCCCAGATCGACCATGTTGTCGCTGGAATAGCTAAATTTGATGATGATAACCGAGCTGGAATCGCAAGAACCTTGCATCGAATTTCCGCTCTACGAAATCGGCAAGGGAAAGTCGTTGGACTCACCTGCCGTGTTGGCAAAGTGGTACACGGCACAAGTGACATCATCAGCGACATTATTGAAGATGGCAAAAGCCTTCTGCTGTTGGGTCGCCCAGGTGTAGGTAAAACAACCATGCTGCGCGAGGTCGCTCGCATTTTAGCCGATCATAAACGCGTCATCGTCGTTGACACCTCAAACGAAATTGGAGGCGACGGCGATATCCCACATGAAGCTGTCGGCCGAGCACGACGCATGCAGGTGGCAACACCCGCCATGCAGCACAAAACAATGATCGAAGCGGTCGAAAATCATAATCCTGAAGTGATTGTGATTGACGAAATCGGCCGAGAAGAAGAGGCAACAGCCGCTCGCACAATCAATGAACGCGGTGTGCAGCTTGTGGGAACGGCTCACGGCAACACGCTCGATAACTTGCTCATGAATCCAACCCTGTCAGATTTGGTTGGTGGAATTGAGTCAGTCACCTTATCTGATGACGAAGCTCGACGTCGAGGCACACAAAAGACAGTCCTTGAGCGACGTTCACCACCTACATTTGATGTGGTGGTTGAAATCCAAGATCGTGAACGGGTCATTGTCCATCGTGATGTAACGCGCGCAGTAGATGGGCTGCTTTACGGCCGCCCAGAACCGGTTCAACTACGCTTTCGCGACGAGAACGACAAGCTGCACGTCGAAGAGCAGATTGTTAAAGAAATGCCAGCTGCACTCAGCGGCCGACGCGGTGGAAACGGCCGAGGTGGCTACAGTGGCCCTGGCAATTATGAGCAACCAGTACGCAGTCGCACATCTCCTGCCCGTGGGCAAGTTGATCAAGGGCCGTCGCTTATCAAACGGCGTAATAGTGGTGCGAATGGGGAAGGAACTCCGGCCTCACGCCCACCAGCAACCCACCAACCCCGCTCACTCAACATCATTCAGATCGGTGATGAAGTTGGTGGAAAACCGATCAAGAAACTAAAGGTCCACTCATACGGCGTTGACCGAAAAAGAATCAATCAAGCGGCCCGTAATTTAAAGGTCGGGGTTGAACTCGTAGACGAAGTGTTTGAGGCGAACGTGCTGGTCACTCTAAAAAGTTACTATCGCAGACGTCGTCGACAGATCAGTGATGCAGAAGCAAACGGCATCCCAATTTATGTCTTACGAGCAAACTCGATCAATCAAATCGAGAACTTTCTTATCGAAGCGTTGGGGTTAGAGGTACCCATTCCTGACCCTTTTGAGACAGCGCTCGTCGAGGTGCAAGAAGCACTACGACGAGTGCAGCTCGGTGAGAAAAGTGTTGACCTAAAGCCGGCCGTACGTGATATCCGACGCTTTCAGCACGATTTGATCCGTGGTGAAGAGCTGATTTCACACAGCTTAGGGCCTGAACCAACCCGATACGTGCGGATTTATGGGCCAAACGCCTAAGCAGAAAGGTTAAACACGTAAGAGGAGAAATAGTGAGGCTAGCCCGATTTTAAAGATTGGGCTAGCCTTTTTTAATATCTAAGAATTAGCCGGAGTAAATATGACAAGTCAATCAACAACCGCTTATGAAGCAGAGATGGCTACATGGCAAGCTAAAAGGCTTCAAGATTTAAAAAAAACAGATGGTTATCTAAGTCTAGTTGGCTTGTGCTGGCTATCACTGGGTGAGAACAGTTTTGGGTCGGCCACCAATCATCCATGCCCATTTCCAGCTGGGATGCCGGCCAACATCGGCCGTTATCAGGTCACCGATTCAGGCATAACGGTTCACATTGAGCCAGATGTGCCAGTCACACATAAAGGCCAACCGGTCTCTAGCATGCCGATTTTGACCGATATAGATTCAGGCGGCCCCACAGTTTTAGAGTTAGGGAGTGTGAGCTGGTTTGTGATTAAACGGGGTGCAGCACTTGGCATTCGTATCCGTGACTCAAAATCTGACCTGCTTAGCAAATTTAATGGGGTCGACAGCTTCCCAAGAGACGAAGCATGGCGCATAAAAGCTGCATTCAAAAAGTATGATGAGCCACGTACGGTACCGATCCCCACGATTTTAGGGACAGATGCAGCAATGGTTTCACCCGGCACGTTAGATATTACGATCAACGGTGAATCGCGCGAGATGATAGCGTTAAAAGCGGCCGATGCTGATCGCTTGTTTTTAATTGTGGCAGATGGGTTGGCAGGCAAAGAAACATATGGGGGAGGGCGATTCTTGATCACAGAACCGGTTGATGCACAGGGAAATGTTGTCGTTGACTTTAACAAAGCAACCAATCCTCCCTGCGCCTTTACACCATGGGCAACCTGCCCCCGGCCGCCAGATGAAAACCGATTTGCGGTTGAAATTCCGGCCGGAGAGAAAGTCTTCAAATAAAAGCAGGCTGTAGAGAACATACTCTACAGCCTATTTTTTTAGGCCATGGCTGCTTTCAGCGCTTGAATCGCCTCAAGTTCAATTGAATGCACAGCCTGAATTTGCTCAACCAGACTGGCTCGCTGTTCTTCAATCTCGCTTTGGCTCATAGGGAAATCGGCCTCACAAACTGCACGAATTTCGCTGATACGATTATTTATAAGCGTAACTGCTTCACCTGTACCCGGGCCACCTGCACGATATCGGTCACGCTTTTGCTCTAGCAGTTGACGCGTTTCAGCCAATAGCGGGACGTCGTCAGGCAGGAGTCTATGTCCAAGCTCTTCCCATGCGTCTGCGCTCTGTACAAATTGGTCAGCGACATCATTGAGCTGTGGTTTTTCAAGAATGTCGGCCGCTTCACGCAAAAATGCTGCGTATGGCCGTCTGTCCGCCCCACTTTGAGCCTGGCCAAATGTATTTGTTCGTGTGAACCCATCTTTTAAACCAGCGAACAGTTTAACCCCGCGCGGAAACTCTTTTTCCCAACTTAAACGTGTCTTTGGTTTGGTGAGTAGTTTGATCCAATGCTGATAAGCTAGGGAACCGAAATTGTTTTTACTCCCTTTGGGAGGCTTTTCAGTAAACAGGTTGATGGTATCCCAAATTCCGGCCGAAACAGCGCTGGGCAATTTGTCGGCCGCGGGTGCTTCGTAAGTGGCGAGCCGGTATTTATATTTTTTAACCTTCCCCCAGCTTTCCATAAACTCTTGCTCCGGAATCACAAACCCCTGCTTTGCTCGATCCGCCACATACACAAGGCCATCTTGCCAGCCATAGACGATTAGCGGGAACATGCCGGGAATGCCGCCTGAGTCGCTTTTGCCTGTATGGGTTAAATTAAACAGATCGACCCAAACAACGGCCGGAGAGCCCTCATCAAGCACCCTTCGCAGGTTTTTTTGCGCTTTTTCAAGCTTTGTCGTTTGCTGAATATTTTGCATGACGCCCAGGCGTGACAACATACGGTCAAAGGGATCAAACGTATTCCGACTTAACAAAGCCAAGATTGGATCCCAACCCTCATAAGCAAAACTAAAATAGCCAAACACCACGCCACCGCTCACACCTAACAGCAAGGGTTCGCTATAAGCTCGGCCGGTATGGGGCGCGTAAAATCCCCTATGGGTGAAGAAATTATGGATTGTCCCTGTTTCCCAATGGATGCCATCAAAAGCTGAGTAGTTCTCTAACAGTGTCATGTTCAACCTCCTAATTAACTGATTGGTCGTGTTTAAGCACAACTTTACCTCAGTCTAAAAATGGGCGACTAAAAAAGAGACATACTATTCACTTTTTTGATTTTCTAGTTATACAGGCACCGCTTCAAGGGGAATTTTCACTTCAAAACTAGAACCCGAACCATATTGACTATCAACATGAATAGATCCTCCGAGAATCTCCACAAAGTTTCGCGTTAACACAAGCCCTAACCCGGTTCCCTCGTAGGTCCGGTCTAGTGATTCGTCTACTTGTGAGAATGGGTCAAAGATTGAATCAACAGACTCTTCAAGGATTCCGACCCCTGTATCACTGACACGTATTAACAACCAATTTCGATGGTCATTTAAAGGAATTTGTGGATCACCAGGCAACCCGATCGAAACGTCTAAAGAGATTGTTCCATGAGCTGTGAATTTAGCAGCGTTCCCCAGTAAGTGGATGAGTATTTGCCGAACTTTCAGTTCGTCTGTGAATAGATACTCACCGGGATCAAAGTTGTTGACGATGAGCTGATTCTCGTTTTTATTTGCCAATGATCGAACAGTAAAAACAACATTTTCAATGAGGTTATCTAAACAGAAATGTGATTTATTCAACTGCATCGATTCAGATTGAATCTCTGAATAGTCCAAGATATTGCTAATAATGGTTGATAGATGATGGGCAGCCCGTTTAATCGTATTGGCATCTTCTGCGACATCCGGCTCATTTTCTTCAATTGCATCCTCTTCCATTAGCTCGGAGTATCCGATGATGGCATTAAGTGGTGTGCGTAGCTCATGGCTCATACGCGCTAAAAATGAATCTTTTGCTTTGCTAGCCATTTCTAACTCATCACGAGATATTTCTAATTCTAAAGTTGTGCGCTTATGCTCTTCAATCTCATGTTCTAAATAGCTGTTCAAAGCCTGAAGCTCCGCTGTGCGAATCTCGATCTTCTCTTCTAATGTTTCCGCAAACTTTTGCAATTTTTGTTCCCGATCAACCACGGCCGAACGCATGCTGGTAAAGGATCGCACCAACTGGCTAATCTCTTGAACATGCCGGAAGCTCATTACCGGCACCAGCGCCTCACTATTGCCAGCCTCAAATTCCTTAACGGCTAAAGCCAAGATTTCAATAGGGTGAGTCATTCTCCTGCGAATAAATATAAGCAATAGTAAATTGAGAACAATTAGAATAGAAATAGCAACAAAACCGATGTTTTGAATAAAGTGGGCAGGAGCAAGAACTACAGACAATCGTTTCTTAGCCACGATCGTCCAACCTAAATCCTCAATTGAGGTAAATGAAGCTAAAAAGCTGATCCCATCTTGTTTGATAATCCCATTTTTGGTGACATAACCATCCGCCTCTATGCGTACAGGCTTGGCCAGTTGAAGCTCATCGAATGAAACAAGTTCGGAATAGTCTGGCCGTGTTTCACGAATTTCCTGATCTGGATGAATAAGAATGCGGTTGTCAGCGCCCAGTACAAAAACCGATCCCGGCATACCGTGATCGTATTTATCTAAAAATCCAGACAAATTGTAAAAAGAGGAAGGGCTACCAAGGACACCCACCTGGAAAGCATCTTCGCTATTATCAGACATGATAGGAGTGTGCATGTGCAAAACAAGATTGTCACTAAATAGGGCAGGTGCAACGACCCAAGCCTGCTCCCCTCCGGCCGCCTTGCGGAATGATTCAATATGCAAAATATTGATTGGAGCCTGCTCACGGCCGGTCCGCAGAGTTTCACCAGATAGATCGATAATGGCTAATTGACCATATCGATTGTAGTGTTCTAATGCTAATTCGAGATACGGCTCTTGTTGGGCTGCCTCCATCGACTGAATGTCAGGAAATTGCGCGATCAGTTGAGCATCAGTACGCAATTCATCAATCTGATTAACGAGGTCAACCCGCATCGCTTGGGAAAGAATATTCAGTTCTCGTTCAGCTTGAGCAATTAAATGTTGGCGTTCCAGACGGAGTAAGAATATCCCAGCAATCATCAAGGGGAATAGGCTAAGCAGCAAGGTATAAAAGAAAAGTTGATTACCTAGAGTTAGCTTAATACGATCCATTGTTTGCTTCAAAATATAGTCGGCTTATAAAGTTACGACTAAGTCACTCAAAACAAGTGACAAAATGTAGCCCTTTGGTAGCAATGTGAGTCTCGGTCCAAGTCCGAATAAATAATAAATCACAACCGACACGACGTGTATAGTACATCCGGTATAAAGTACTAAGCGTTCATGTTGAAAACGGGCAAGATCAGCCGCAATTTAAACCGTTTCATTGGCATTTAGCTATTCCCATATAAAATCTCTAGCATGAATTTTTCTGATAAAACAGCAATTATTACTGGTGGAGCTTCTGGGATGGGTGCGGCCGCTGTCAAACTATTTTCGGCCGCAGGTGGGCGTGTCATTTTAGTTGATCGAAATGAGACACTAGCTCAAAAAGTTTCCAAAGAGACGGGGGCCATCGCTATGATCGGTGATGTGAGTGATTCAACGTTTTGTAATCAAGTAATTGAGTCAGCCGTTTCTAAATTTGGCAAGCTCGACATTTTGATTAATGCGGCCGGGATCATCGTCCGTTCAAACGGCGTTGGCACGACAGACGAGCAGTGGCACCGTATTATGAACGTCAACGTCAGTGGCACATTTTTCATGTGCCGAGCGGCCATTCAACAAATGCTGGTGCAGGGGCATGGCAGCATCGTCAACTTTGGTTCGATTTGGGGTGACCTGGGCGCTGCCGGTGTGGCTGCATACTGTGCCTCGAAAGGAGCCGTTCACAATCTGACCCGAGCCTTAGCCCTTGACCATGCGCAAGACAACATCCGCATCAATGCCGTGTGTCCGGGTGAGGTCAACACCCCCATGATCCAATCTGAACGATCAGAACCAGTAACGCCAGAACTCATGGCAAAACTCGCCACCACCGTTCCAATGGGACGTTTGGCAGACCCGGCTGAAATAGCACGAGTCGCACTTTTTATCGCGTCAGATGAAGCTAGCTACATGACCGGGTCACTCGTCAATGTCGATGCAGGCTTTACGGCCCGCTAACCTGCTTACACACACAACTATGCAATATAGAACTTTAGGCCGCTCCGGCATTAAAATCTCCAGCCTAGCATTAGGCACCGACAATTTCGCCAATCCAACGCCCCAGAAAGAGTCAATGGACATGATCCACACCGCCCTTGATGCGGGCATTAATCTGATTGATACCAGCAACAGCTACGCCAAAGGTGAGGCTGAACGCATTATCGGCCGGGCCTTAAAAACAAACGGCCGACGGCACGATGTGGTGCTCGCAACCAAAGCCTATTTCCCACAAAGTAGCAACCCCAACCACAAAGGGGGCAGCCGCATGCACTTGACCAAAGCATGTGAAGACTCGCTCCAACGTCTACAGACCGATCATATTGACCTTTATCAGCTCCATCGGCCGGACTTTGATGTCCCCATCGAAGAGACCCTTAGTGCACTGACAGACCTAGTACATGCAGGCAAAATTCGCTACATCGGCAGTTCTACCGCTCCAGCATGGCGCATCATGGAAGCACTGATGGCTAGCGAACTTAAAGGGTACGTCCGCTTTGTCTCTGAACAACCACCCTACAATCTGCTGGACCGCCGTATTGAAAACGAGCTAGTGCCGATGTGCCAAAAACACGACATCGGTATTTTGCCATGGTCCCCTTTGGCCATGGGCATTTTAGCCGGGCGTTACGCAGGGTTTGAAAAAGATGGGAAATACCCGGCCGGGTCTCGGGCAGCGTTACGTGGTGGCATTTATGCTGAGCGCATCACCAAAGAAGGTGTTATCGTTGGAAACAAGTTTGTGGCGTTAGCAAAAGAAATTGGGATATCCCCCCTACAGCTCGCGATTTTGTGGGTCAAAGACCAGCCCGGCATAACCGCACCATTAGTCGGCCCCCGCACATTGGCACAACTGGTTGATGACTATCTCCCGGTTGCTGAAATGACATTAAGCGATGAGGCTCGGGCCGCGTGTGATGAGATGGTGCCACCTGGAAGTGTCGTAGCAAATTTCCATAATTCAGCCCCGTGGATGAAAATGAAGGTGTAGAAAAGGGCTTTGATACGTTCGGGAAGCGCAAGCTAAATCAACTATATCAATAGGAAAAAGAAAATGAATCAACAAGCAAAAGTAATTGACGAGCTATTCAAATATAATCTGTGGGCCAACACCAAAATGATAGACATTTGTAGCCAGCTCAACGATGAGCAGCTGCAAGTTGAAACAGATGGCGTTTACGGCCGGATATTACCCATCATTGAGCATATTGTGCATGGTGAAGGGGCATACATTAAGCACCTAACAGGCAGTCGGCCGTGGGCTGATGATCTTGATTGGGAAGCCCAATCGATGCAACAGTTAAGGGAACTCGCCCAAGTGTCAGGGTATCGCCTGATTGAACTTGGCAGTATCGTTGATCCAGACATTGAGCATCTTGAAAAGGATGAAGGGGTAACGTATAGCTTTCCCAATTCGACTGTTTTGATTCAAGCTCTTTATCATGGCATTGAACATCGTACCCAACTCAAAGTATTACTTACAAAGATTGGCGTTGAACACCCTGAATTAGCAGGCTGGGACTTTGGCGAAACGGTCGTTGAAAATTAGACACAAGAGCTATGTAGCTTAAACTTATCGAAGGCTACATAGCTTCAGAGAATTAAATGAATAAGGCAGAACTAGGAAAACAAATTTACGACATCTCAAATATCAAAGGAGATTTTTTGCTCCGATCAGGTATTCGGGCCACTGAATATTTTGATAAATATCTGTTTGAAGCCAACCCGGTGATTTTGAGAGAGATCGCCAATCATATGGTAGGGCTGTTGCCGGTTCAATTTGATCAGCTGGCAGGATTAGAAATGGGCGGCATTCCAATTGCAACCGCCTTATCTTTAGAAATCGAACGGCCGGCACTTTTTGTACGCAAAGAGGCCAAAGAATATGGCACCTGCAAATTAGCTGAAGGTGGCGAGATTAAAGGGCAAGAGCTTGTCATTATCGAAGATGTGGTGACGTCAGGTGGTGCGATTTTAGATGCGGTTCGTGAATTGCGCGCCAGAGGTGCAACGGTTAAACACGTCTGCTGTGTCATTGATCGGGAAGGAACCGGCCGCGAGAATCTTGAAGCGGAGAACCTAACATTTTCTCCGCTTTTCACAAAATCTGAGCTAGAGACACTCGCCACTTCTTAGCGAGCCATTCTCGCACCCATTAAAACGGCCGGAATCAACAGAACCAAAAACAGAATGTTGTACCACAGCGGAAATTGTGCCCAGAAAGAAATTTGAACCAGCAAGCCTACTGCGAGTAAAGCGATACCTAATGCCCAGGCAGGCCAAGCTATCTCTTCAACAAGAATCTTTTCAGTTGTAGACCCTGATATGACTGAAAAGATTACGCTCAAGAGTAGAATGACCATCAGCAGTAAAGCACTGTCGGTTGAACCATCCTCGTTGTAAGAGCCAGGGGTCACTATTGAAAGTAGAGAATTGCTACCCAACCACAAGACTGTCCACAAAAAGAAACCCGCCACAACCGCTGAAATAGAACGTAACATTTTTTCCTCCATGCCATCTCATGACACCTATTTGCACAGGCAAGATATTCAATAGGCAAAAATTAGCACACATGTTCTATTTTGACAAGTCAAACAACCTCGCAAGCTCTTAAAGGCATGAACGCCCTCTTACTCTTCAATCAGTCTTTTGGTGTTGAGCACAATCATTTGGTAGACGTCATCTTTTGAATAACCGGCCGCCAACGCCATGTCGGCCGCAATCGCAAGCCCATCTTCGATTGGAGGCTTTGTCGGCTGTCCCAGATCACTCGCAAAATAGCACTGGTCAATTCCAGTATGGCGAATATTTTCAAAGACCAGCTCCCACGTGTATTTTTTGAAAAATATCGATGCGATGCAATGTTCTAAAAACGCCCCCTTTTCAGCTAGCAACGCCTGATCTTCTTTGGACAAGTTTTGCGTTGGGAATTCAGGATGGGTAATGACGATCCGCTTAACCCCGGCCGCCAATGCTCCGTCTACCACGGCAAATATCTCGTCTCTGTTTAGATGAGCGGTTGCCAAAATCATGTCATGCTTTGCGATTGATTTCAGCACAAGCTCCGTTTCAGGTAGCAGATTCATCTCTTCATCAACAACGGGAACCGCTTCGCTAAACACCCCTTCATCACGCAGTTGGTGCTGCATGTGAGCCCAAAACGGAATATTTGCACCAGGCACAGGTGGCATGCGGCCGACCGGTTCGTTTTCAGCATCAACGGTCGGAAACCAAACGAGCTTAGCCCCCTCGCGGGCTGCCATCTCAACCGCAATCGGATTCATGCCACCGACCGCTCGATTCAAGCAGATCGAACCAATGACGTTGACTTCAGGCACCATCTCGCGGGCCAAAGCGGCACGGCCGGCCGTGGGCGCGTAGTGCGATTTAGCCACATAACCACCGAGGCCTTTGTCCCGGAACTTTTGGGCAATTTCAATATCATGGCCGATGCGTTTAATCACATCTGGGCCGCTATGGACGTGCAAGTCATATGCACCTTTGACAAGGTCACGAGAAATGGCAGAGGGGGTAGGAAAAGTGGTAGTTGAGGTCATTTGGCTAGAATAGCCGAGATCAAGGTTTTAGCCAGCAAAAAAAAAAGATCCATCGTGATGATGAATCTTTTAAAATACTTTTCTATTTTTTATTCTCTACCAAATACCATGTGACTCATTGGCATCGGTATAAATAAGCGACCGTAAACCACGTCGGTCAAAGGGTGCCCACTCTCCTTCAGTTTGAGCCATGCGATCAGCGATAATCCACAAAACCATCGGGTTAAAGCCTAATCCGGTATGACTGCTGAGCACGCCGATATTTTCAGTTTGATCAGTTTCTTGCTCGATACAGCATTCCCAAGCCGCAATGCCATCTGTGCGGGTGAAGATTGATGTCGCCGGGACAGGTGGAGGCTGGCGGACAAACTCGATGAGTTCTGGGGTGATTTCTGAAATTGAATGACCGCTAAAATGTTCAAAAAGGGACTGGACATTGGTTGCTTCTGGGTTTTTTCCGTTAAACGGACTCCCCATCGTAATCACTTGGCGAACCAAATCCGGCCGTTGTCGTGCGATTTCACGTACATAAATGCCACCTAAACTCCAGCCGATGAGGGTTGCTTTACGGCCGTGTTTTTCCACAATTTTTTCAAGCCGAACCAAGCTCTTTGCATCGTCAGGAACACCCTTCTCCATGTCAATTCCGGCACCAAAGTTGCGCCCCATTCCCCAGCCATAGCTAGCGTAGTTGCGTGATGAGAGAAATAGTCTTAGGGGTAATGTAGACCAGTCAGAAGTTAAAAATCCGGGGAAAACCATCACAGGATGACCGTCTCCCTTAGGTGCAGCTTGCAAAAAAGGAAAAGTCATCGTCAGCGCGCCGAACTCATAGAAAGCTCTGGTTTCAAGAGTGGCGAGTAACAAAGAGGGGCGTTTGATGGAGGGCATGTAAAAAATAGTGGGAGATCCTTGCCATCTAACTCTAAAGTTTGGTTAGAGTGGCGGAATACAATTTAAACTGTCACTGATCTCCTATTCTGGAGATCATATCCTTTTTAGTCGATATGAGTAGCGACCTACCAAATAGAACCCGAGTGCTACCAATCAGTGACGAAATTCAACAAATTCTTAATTAAAAGAGTGGCTGAAAGATTAAATAGGCAAAAAGCATAGGTGCTTAGGCTTACAAACCGGCTAATGTAAAATTTTTAGCTTCCAAATGGCACGGGATCGCATAACGCGTAGAAAATGCTCCATACAGAACAAACAAATGGATTAATCACAAACGGCCGGAATCAGCTCATCAGCCTGCCACATTTGCCACGCAGCCTCCGCTAAACGGCCGTGATTTTTGTGCCAATTTTGCACGTCCGCTATTTGCCAGTAACGGAGATCAAGCCCTTCATGAGACAGTATCAGTTCACCGCCCACAATGTTACACAAATGCACATGCGCAATCATAGAAATCGGACCGTACTCGACACTTGCTGGTCGTGAGAATACCCCAACAAACCGATCAACCTCAACAATCAGCCCCGTCTCTTCAAATGCTTCACGCACGGCCGCCTGTGAAGGTTTTTCGTTAGGTTCAACCCAGCCACACGGCAGACACCAGCCGGTGCCATCGGCTCGGTCCATGAGCAAGACCTCCCCTTTTTCGTTAAAAATCGCTGCATCTGCCCCGACTTTGGGCGTGATCGAACCGATCTCTTTGCGAAACAGCTCTATTAGATGTGGTTCTGGCATATCTAAGATTTCAGCATAGCTTGAGGCTGCGAGTGCCAGCAGATGCTCGTACCGTTCCCGATCATAGCTATTTTTCGTGTAATTTAAGCCCGTTGTAGCGTGCGATTGAATTTCGGTGAGCAGATAAAGTAGATCCATTTTTTAATTGCCCCATGTGCGTTGCAGCAGCGACACCCAGTTCCCGCCCATAATTTTTTCAACGTCGGCCGGCTCATACCCACGCTCTTTCAGTTTGTCCCCAATTTTATATAAATCAGCAACCGAATCTATTTCATCCGGAATGTCGGCCGCGCCGAAGCCCCCGTCTAAATCAGACCCGATTCCTACATAATCGGCCGACCCTAGCAGTTGGCAATAATGATCGATATGCGCGGCTACTACATCCAAAGTCACCGTCTCTTTGCGCTCTCCTTTAACATGATCTTTTTTCAAAAACCGATTGTACAAAGCAATCCCAATCACCCCGCCTCGCTCGCCCAGCAATCGCGCCTGGCTATCGGAAAGATTGCGCTCCTCCACATGGGGGGCCAACTGGCGGCTGTTTGAATGGCTGGCGATTACCGTCCCTTCATAGCGTTCTAATGCCTGAAACGTCGCAGGTTCATTCAGATGGGTCACATCGAGAATAAAACCTAAGTCAGCCATCACTTCCATGAGGGCAAAACCATCTTTAGAAAACCCTTCAGTCGATTGTCGCCACGCCCCTTTGGCATAGCGTGAATCGTCCCAGGCCGGAGCGATGATACGTAGACCCCGCTCCCACCATTCTTCAAGTTCGGCCGGTTCACGGATCGGGTCAGCCCCTTCCATCATCGGCACAATCCCCAGCAATGGTGGTGACTCCGTTTCAGGATCAAAGTCATAGTTTTGATTATCGAGCAGTTCTTGAAGCTGTTTATTATCACCGATTAGGCGCAACGACTGGTTTTCATCAGCGATCCGATGATAGTAATCAAGCTGGGTCAGCCCCACAGAATAAGCCTGATCGGGCGTATTGTAGTTAATGTGTTGGCACGGTTCAGTCGGTGGGCAAGCGAAAATCGAGCCAAAAGTTAGGCCGATTTTCCCTTTACGCAGCTCTGGAAAAGTCACTGTAGCGATTCCATCAACACAGGGTTTGTGCTCTTCGTAGTCACGAATTTGGTCAAGGGGTAAAAACAGCTCACGGCCGTTTTCGATTTTGCTATAGGCTAGGTCTAGATGGGCATCAACAATCATAAATAATATCTGCAGGGGTCGACGGGGTCGGGTCCAATTTGTCTCTGTAGAAAATAGATGGTTCCGACCCCGTCGCCCCCTACCCGAGGTTAAGAGCTACAGGACAACATCGAACTACCGGGCCGATGTCTGGCCCAGTCCGGCCGTTTGACGGCCCATTTTTCCATTTCATGCTGCTCAGCATACGGCTGGCGCAGCAGTTCAAGCAGTTCATTCACGACAGAATGATCCCCAGCATCGGCCGCATCAATAGCGACTTGGGCCATGTAGTTGCGTAACACATATTTGGGATTAACAGCGTTCATGGCAGATTTACGATCAGCGTCGGCCGTGCCATCAGCTTGCACACGAGCCGCATAACTGCGCAACCAATCAGCGATCTTCGTCCTGATTTCGGCCGTCAGCTGGTCCGGCAAATAGTATGCTTCAAGGATCGGAGCAAGCCATTCATCATCGGTTCGCTCACCATCAGCTTCACTGATTTTCAGGTCCGCCAGCTTGCGATAGAAAATCGTCATGTCGGTTTCGGCCGAAACCAATACCTCTTGAAGCTGGCCCAATAACGGCTCATCAGTTTCTTTGTTGTAAGCCGCAAAGCCTAACTTCGCCGCCATCATGCCAGAGTAGCCGTTGCCAAACACTTCCCCATACAGATTAATGCCCGCCTGCAACGGTTCAACCTCTTCATCAACCAGAGCAATCAACGCATTCCCCAACTGGGCCAAGTTCCACATCCCGATTTGCGGCTGATTGCCGAACCGATAGCGCTTATTCTGAGCATCGGTCGTGTTCGGGGTCCAACCTGGATCGTAATCTTCAAGCCAACCGTATGGGCCGTAATCAATCGTCAGCCCCAAAATCGACAGATTGTCGGTGTTCATCACCCCATGCACAAAGCCAACCCGCATCCAATGGACGATCATTTCGGCCGTGCGTGTGCAGACCTCATGGAACCATTTGATATAGGTTTCTCGTGTTATTTCATCCGAGGGTTCTCCTAAATGCGGGAAGTCAGCTCGAATCGTATGGTCAACAAGCTTTTGCAAGTTTTCAATATCTTGCCGTGCAGCAAAAAGCTGAAAGTTGCCAAATCGGGTAAATGATGGGGCGACACGACAGACAATCGCGCCGGGTTCTGGGGCCGGGTTGCCGTTGTAAAACATATCCCGCACCACCTGTTCACCGGTGGTCACGAGGCTTAATGCTCGGGTCGTGGGCACGCCTAAATGGAACATCGCTTCGCTACATAAAAACTCGCGAATAGAGGAGCGTAAAACCGCCAGGCCATCGGCGGTGCGTGAGTAGGGTGTCAGCCCAGCCCCCTTAAGTTGGAGGGTCCAGTGTTCGCCGTCAGGGTTGACCAGCTCGCCTAAGTTGATGGCGCGGCCGTCACCTAACTGTCCGGCCCAGTTGCCAAACTGATGACCGCCGTAACACATCGCATATGGGTCCATTCCATCTAGTAATTTATTGCCTGCAAACGTCTGAACAAAGTCGTCAGATTGGGCAAATTCGGCCGGTAGCCCGAGCGTGTCCGCCACTTCTTGTGACATCGCAACAAGTTTCGGGTCAGCGACCGGCGTGGGTAACACGCGGGAATAAGCCGCTTCGAATACTTGGCGTGGCTGTTTGGTGGGGTTAGGGTCGGCCGGAAGTATGTCGGCAAACCGATTGTCAAACTTAACGTTTAAATCTGTGATTAATTCTGGAGATAACAATTCTTTTTGATTCAATTTAGCCTGTCAAAATAACAGATGGTTAAGCTCAAAATAGCCTAATCAATCTGATCTAAGTCAATGTTTCTGTTCATTCTAATGATTTCAGCTTTAAACTGCATTGGAATCAACAGCAAGAACTTTTTACAAATCATAGGTCAGATGGCAGCAGAAACAAAAAACGTGATGCGCAGCCTGGGCCACGCATCACGTTAATTTGATCAAACCAAAGATGATTTTTGACCCGGCCGAATTACCGGACAATCAACGGCAAATAAAGCTTAAATATAATCTGTTCGAAAGCTGCTTGTATCGACTGTTCCCCATCCATGGTAACAACACAAGCTCCTGTGCCACTACAGCCAGCACCGGTCCAGCCCAAAAACGCTGATCCTGCATCGGCTGTGGCCGTTAGCGTTACTGTTGTGCCATGTGTGTAAGTTAAGGCCTCGGGAGATCGAGTGATCATACCACTCCCATCTCCCCCGCTTGAAACAGATGTGGTCAACGCATAACTTTTGAGCGTAAACGTTGCTGTCACATATTTCGTTTCATTCAGGGTCACAATACAGTCTCCGGTGCCGCTACAACCCGCTCCCGACCAGCCATCAAAGGTCGAGCTGGGTTCAGCCAAGGCGGTCAAGGTCACAACCGTGCCGGCCGCAAGTGGCTGACTACAGTCACCTGTACATCCAATATTTATTTCACTGACCGAGCCGATGCCTGACCCAAAAAACAGCAGCTCTAGATTGTAGAATGAGATTTCGTATGCTCCTATGTCGATGATTGAATTTTGAATACGGTCGTTGCCAACTAAGTCGGTCAGGACCGAGCTGGTATACGAGACATTCAACCCAGCATCAATCGCGGGAGAATCTGTTTGTAATTGGAGATCACCCACATTGGTTGGAGCACTCATCGGATCAATCGCGAGTTGGAAGAGGGGATCAGTGTCAAGATTATTCCCGTTGTCTATGCCCAAAATAGTTTCCCAGCTTGCTCCACTACCGCCGCTATTTGCGATTAAGCTGTGGGTAAAGGTAGGGCTACTTGATCCTTCGTTGTGCATCGTTGCAGTTGTCGTATTTGTCACACTAATCGCTTGGTTGTTCCAAATAATGCTATTGGTGATCATGGGGCTGCTTAAATAATTGTAGATGCCACCTCCACCCTCTCCGGCCGAATTGCCGCTAATCGTCACGTTAGTGAGCACCGGGTGATTAGTAATTGGCACCCCTACTCGTCTGGAATTAGTGCCACCATTGTTGAATAGACCGCCTCCATAATAGATCGCCTCGTTTCCGCTAAGCACCACATTCGTCAGTGTTGGCTCGCTGTTGTCTACACTATAAATCCCACCCCCATAGCCAGAAGAATTACCTTGAATCAGGACGTTGGTTAAAACCGGTTTACTACTATCAGTGTTGAACATCCCACCACCGGAATCGATAGCGATGTTATTAAGCATCGCAACATCGATCAGCTCCAAATGCCCATTGGCATTATAAATCGCCCCGCCACCGCCGGTCGCCAGATTTCCGCTAAATGTTATGTTTGTTAGCGTTGGACTACTGTTAAACGTAAATAGCCCGGCCCCAAATTTAGCTAAATTGCCAATGACTAAAAGGTTGCTTAACGTCGGGCTCCCTCCATTGTTATACAGCCCACCGCCACAGGCACGGCAGCCATTTAGGCTTTTGGCACTGCCGCTAGTGATCGTGAATCCATCAAGCACGGCCGTGGTTGTGACTCCAAAACTTGAGACAACATTGGCTGCGTTGGTTCCTACAATTCCGGCCGTCTCTGTTAAAGCACCGCTCGAAGTTTTGATGTCATCATTGCCATAGTCACCGCTGAGAATAGTTTCATTAGCGACCCAATCCCGCTGACTGCGCACCGTTTCAGTTGCAGCAAAACCGCCGTAAAGGCCAACCCCATCTGTTAAAGTGAATGTATGGGTTAAAAGGGAGCCAGGCGTATAGGTGCCGGTCGCAACCCAGATTTCGTCTCCGGCCGTGGCGCTGGCCAGTGCCGTCTGCAGGTCAGTGTAGGCGTTGGCCCAATCGGCTCCCGAATTGCTGCCGCTGGTCGCATCAAGGTCTACAAAGATAGTCCCGGCTGCTTCGGCCGAGTTTGACAAAAAAAGAGGAAAAGCCAGTACAAAGAGTGAAGCGATCGTGCTTGCAAGAACCAAAAGTCGTTTAGTTAAAGTCGTATTCATATCGACTTCAGCCTAACAAAAGGAAACGTGAAGCGCGTTCCACTTCAGGACAACACAGTTCCATTTTTGTCAGAGGCTAAACATTTAGCATAAGCATTCATTTGGGGCTTGACCAAATAGAATAATAGTATACGATTTAAAAATGCTCTTCGAAAACATCACCCTACCAACTACAAAATCTACCGCTGACCTGATCGCAGATCAGCTGCGAAACGCCATCCTGCAAGGCGATTTAAAAACCGGGCAGCAGCTCAAGCAAGATCAAATTGCGGCCGAACTCGCCGTCAGCAAAATCCCAGTGCGTGAGGCGTTGGCCCAATTGCGCAAAGAGGGATTGGTCGACATCCGGCCGAATCGCGGTGCAATCGTCTCATCGCTTACCTTTGAGGAAATCGAAGAGATTTTTGAAATGCGGCTTGCTCTTGAAACAGTTGCTTTACGCAAAGCGGTTCCAAATATGACGGAATCTGACTTTGTGGCGGCCGAAAACATTTTGCGCAACCTCGATGTCGCAGAAACCATCCCAAACTGGATCCAGCTGAACTGGGAATTTCACAAAACCATCTATCGGCCGTCCGGGATGTTGCGCTTGCTAGAAACAGTCACCAGCCTAAATGCCAACGTCACCCGCTATGTCACCCTCTCTGGCTGGTGGGACCTCGACTACCTTGCAAAACCCCAACGCGAACATTGGCAAATCCTAGACTATTGCAAACAAAAAGAAGTTGACCTCGCGGTCAATCTACTTGAACTGCATCTTGGTGGCCCGGTTGCGCATCTAAGAGCAGTTGCAAACGACTCAAATTAGCCATTCTTCATTGTAAGTTGATGATTGGTTATTTAATTTGCCAGCAATCAACGGACAATGGGGAATTAACAATTTAAAGCTTCCTATGACCGAAAGATTATCTACTCTCCAACTTGATCTTGACATCCAATCGATCCTACATGATTACCGGCTGGCGGTACGTAGCCGCGAAATGAGCCTAAATATGCGACGTGAAGTGCTCAACGGCCGGGCGAAATTTGGCGCAGGCGGCGGTGGCAAAGAGCTCGCCGGTTTAGCGATGGCCCGCCAATTTAAACACGGCGACTGGCGCAGCGGTTATTACCGAGATCAGACTCTGATGCTGGCTTTAGGCCTACTCAGCATACGGAGCTTTTTTGCTCAGGCCTATGCACATACAGACGTTGAACAAGAACCGACAGCCGCCGGCCGAATGATGGTCACGCACTTTGGCAGCCGAACGCTAAACGCAGACGGAAGCTGGCAAAACCAAACCGAACAATATAATTCATCCCCTGATATTTCGAGCACGGCCGGACAAATGCCTCGTTTGGTTGGCTTAGCCTATGCTTCAAAACTTTATCGTGAGCTTGAGTCGCTTCATGACTATTCAACCTTTTCCAACCACGGGAATGAGGTGGCATTTGGCACGATTGGAAATGGCGCGGCGGCCGAAGGTCAGTTTTGGGAGGCGGTGAATGCGATCGGTGTACTCGAAAGCCCGGCCGTCATTAGCATTTTTGATGATGGATATGGCATTAGCGTCCCCAATAAATACCAGATGACCAAAGACGACATCGGGGCGTTGCTGTCTGGCTTTCAACGGACTTCCGATTCAAACGGTTACGACGTTTACGTGGTGCGTGGCTGGGATTATCCAGCTCTTGTTGAAGTCTATGAAACGGCCGTACGAAATGCGCGCGAAGATCATATCCCTGCATTGATTCATGTGACTGAAATGATGCAGCCTCAGGGGCATTCGACCAGCGGCAGCCATGAACGGTATAA
Source organism: Anaerolineae bacterium (assembly GCA_045105475.1). GTDB lineage: Bacteria > Chloroflexota > Anaerolineae > Promineifilales > Promineifilaceae > WTJY01. The sequence continues at coordinate 11,311 of JBGCDP010000253.1, read as the reverse complement.
ATCGGCCGAACGGCTCGAATGGGAAAAAGCGCACGATCCACTACCCCGCATGCGCCAGTGGCTTTTAGACGACGGATTGACAGATGCAGCCACGCTTGATGAGATCGAAGCGGAAGAAAAGACGTTCGCCTTAGACGAAGTGCAGGCAGCATTTGATGCGATGGTCGAATCGCTAGAAGGGGATCGGGAAGAACTATCAGCGCTCATCGATCAAGTTGGAATGGAGTCAGCTAAATCCAACCAGCTAGAAACAATTAAACAAGGGATGTACAAAATGAAATATCCCCGCCGTAGTGACTTCATGGTAGTCGCCCACAAGGCATTGCTCGCCACTAGGGATGAAGACAGTTTGGCCCATAGGCGCCTTAAACAATGGAAAAAAGAGAAGCGGGATGTGTATCAGCCGTTTTTCAGTGATCAAATGTTTGCCCATACACAGTCGGCCGCATCTGTAGAACCGATCTATTCAAATAATGCTGAAGAAGTGCCAGGCTACACAATCTTAAACCGATATTTCGATGCGGCGTTTGATCGGGAACCGCGCCTGATTACATTTGGTGAAGACACGGGCAAAATCGGCGGGGTGAATCAGTCGTTGGCTGGACTTCAGCAAAAATATGGGGAGCTGCGTATCAGTGATACCGGCATTCGAGAAATGACAATTTTGGGGCAAGCGATCGGGCTGGCAATGCGTGGACTCCGGCCGATTGCGGAAATGCAGTATCTCGATTATTTAATGTACGCCCTGCAAACAATGTCTGACGATTTAGCCACGGTACGCTGGCGTTCGCGCGGGGGGCATCAGGCCCCGGTCATTGTGCGGACTCGTGGCCATAGACTAGAAGGGGTTTGGCACTCCGGTTCGCTCATGGGTGGCATTATCCATAATGTGCGTGGGATGCATGTGTGCGTGCCACGGGACATGACGCGAGCGGCCGGGTTCTACAACACGCTACTGGCTGGCAATGATCCAGCGTTAGTCGTTGAAGTGCTGCTGGGCTACCGGCAAAAAGAAAGGCTTCCGAAAAACTTGGCTGACATCATGATTCCTTTGGGCGTACCAGAGGTGCTGTGGCCAGGCTCACACATTACGCTGGTAACGTACGGAGCGTTGTGCAAAATCAGTATGGAGGCAGCGATACGCTTGGCTCAAGTCGGTATCGAGGTTGAAGTCATCGACGTACAAACGCTGCTCCCATTCGATGTGAATCATACAATTGTTGAGTCGCTCAAAAAGACCAACCATCTGTTGATCGTCGATGAAGATGTGCCGGGTGGTGCGTCGGCCTTTATTTTGCAAAAAATCATGGAAGAGCAAAATGGGTATCACTGGCTCGACAGTCGGCCGAAAACACTGACCGGAACAGAACACCGGCCGCCGTTTGGCACCGATGGTAACTATTTTTCAAAGCCAAATGTAGAAGATATTTTTGAAACAGTCTACGAAATGATGCATGAGAGTGACCCACAGCGGTTTCCGCTCTTCTACTAGTTTTCAGTAATCAGTGATCCGATTTCCGTATGATTTCATGCTGAAACTGATCACTGGAAACTGACGACTGATCACTAAAAAATGAATTTAGTACTTCCTGAAATGGGCGAAGGTGTAATTGAAGCGACGGTCAGCCAATGGCTTGTCAAAGTTGGCGATGTGGTTGAACGCATGGAGCCGGTTGTTGAGGTTGAGACAGATAAAGTCACAACTGAAGTTGTAGCAGATGAGGCAGGCACAATCACAGCGATTTTGATCGAGGAGGGGGCGACAGTCGCAGTCGGCGTTGCTTTAGCTGAAATTGCGACGGGGGAGGTAGTGGCTAAAAATGGGACGCATCCCGTCACTCCCGACCCCATTGCTACCAATACTGGCAAGCTGACACGCCACACGCCACACGGCCGGGTGAGTCCCGTCGTCGCACGCATGGCGGCCGAACATGATTTGGACTTAGGACAGGTGATGGGCACAGGCAAAAACGGCCGAATTACAAAACGGGATGTCGTCGCGTATTTGGATGAACCAAGTAATCGACCAACAGCAGTTAAAGCTCCCTCGCCTAAGATTAGCCCGCCAACGGCACAACCTAATACGGTTGAAAAAACTGTCCCAACTGAAAGACCTTTAATCGGCAATAGAGAACGGACACCGGAGAACGGGCAACGTTCAACTATGCCGACCCCAATCGTCAATAGCCAGTCAAAATTCGTCAGCCTTACCCCGATGCGGCGGGCGATTGCAGAGCATATGGTCGAAAGTGTGCAAACAAGTCCACATGCGACAACCATCCATGAGGTCGACTTTTCGGCCGTTAGCGCGCATCGCAAAGCTAACAAACAAACATTCGCTGAGAAGGGTGTCAATCTGACCTTTACCGCTTACATCATGCAGGCGGTGGCTGAAGCATTAAACAAAGTCCCACTGGCAAATTCCAGCTGGGGCAAGCTTGACGGAAAAACCGGCATTCATTTGCATCAAGAGATCAATATCGGCATGGCAACAGCCGTTCAAGACGGCGCAGGCTTGGTCGTGCCAGTGATCAAACATGCGGCCGACTATAATCTTTTGGGGATGGCTCGCACAGTCAACGAACTGGTGCAAAAAGCGCGAGACAATCGCCTGACTAGTGCTGATATGCGGGGTGGAACCTTTACTGTCACCAATCATGGGGTTTCGGGCAGCCTTTTTGCGACGCCGATTATCAACCAGCCGCAGGCGGGTATTTTAGGAGTGGGCGCTATCAAGAAGCAGGTCGTCGTCATCGAAGATGAGTACGGCAATGATGTAACAGCCATCCGGCCGATGGCGTATCTGTCATGCAGTTTTGATCATCGCATTTTAGACGGTGTGTCGGCCGATGGGTTTGTGGCGGCCGTGGTCCAAAATCTCGAAGCGTGGAGCTAGACAAGCCCCCAGCAACTAAGCTTCTTCTGTAGGGTCAGGCTCTTTGGGTTCTTTAGTTGGCTTCGGCTCTTTAGTCGCTTTTGGCTCTTTTGTGGGTTTGGGTTCTTCGGTAGGCTCAGGTGGCGGGACCGTGCTAGTGGGTGGAGGCACGGGGGTATTCGTCGGCTCAGCCGTAGGTGGCACAGGGGTATTTGTAGGAGGAGGGAGTGTTGCAGTAGGTGGCACAGATGTACTGGTCGGAACTGATGTTGCGGTCGGCGGTACAGATGTGCTGGTTGGCTCAGCCGTAGGTGGCACAGAGGTATTTGTGGGTGCGAAAGTTGCCGTCGGCGGCACAGACGTGCTTGTCGGCAGTGGAGTACTCGTCGGCCGCAATGTGGCGGTCGGTGGCACGAGCGTATTGGTCGGCTTAACAGTTGCGGTCGGCGGTACAGATGTCGTCGTAGGTGGTACAAGCGTTTCAGTTGACCGTGGTGTACTTGTACTGGTTGGACGCGGCGTCCGTGTCGGCTGGGTCGTTGGGGTTGCCACTATCGGTGTTCGGCTAGGCCGAACGGTTGCGGTTGGTTGAGCGGTCGCAGTCGGTGGACGTGGCGTTTGGGTAGGCCGGGTCGTAGCCGTTGGCACTTTAGGAACCGGTGTGCCCGTTGATAAAATAGGGTCAGGCTGATTTGTCGGCAAGGGACTGATCGGCTTGGTCGGTACGGCCGTAGACTGTGGCGCAACCGCACTATTGCCATCACCGTTGTTTGGTGAAGCCCCTTGTTCACCCGCACCACCCCCATTACCTGAATTATTGCTGGGCCTACTTGTAGGAGCTGGCGTTGGCGATGCCACAAAAATAGTCGGGGTCGGCGTCAGCGTCGCCGGAGGTGGCAAATACCCTCTCAGACATTGATTAATATCTCTTTCGCCGCTATCAAAATTCTCCAGCAAATTTTCGTACCAAATAGAATCAGCCTGCCCGATCCGTCTGGTTTTTGGCTCAATTGAAAAATCAGATGGGTTAAATTCTATTCTTTGCCCTCTAGGAATTGGCTGAGGCTCATTCCGGCCGATTTTGTACTCACAATCTCCTCTTAGGCACATCGCGACGACTTCCTGCTCAATCTCTGAAAATCGAACAGACAAACAGGCGTCAGATGCAGAGATCAAAAGATCATCATCTTCAGCCCGAATTTCTATCTCTGTCCCGGTTGAATACAGTCCGGTCTCAATCAAAATGTCGCTTTCTTCAAATAGACGAAACTCAACCTGGCGAGCCACTTCACTAAATTCTAGTTCACTCCCTAGCTGTGCATAAATGCTGGCATCCTCAGCATCAATCCCTTGATGGTTGATTTGAAATTCGCCAATATCGCTGGCAAAAATCATTTCATCTTCACGAATATTCTGAGCCTGATCTTGATTGCGTAGGCGAAAAATCCCAATCTGCCCCGGCTCCAAAGTCGGCCGTGGGGTCGCAGTCGGAACCAACGTAGCGGTGGGCTTAGCAGCTTCTGTCGCAGCTAAGATCGCCATGACTGTTTGGGTCGCCCTTATCTCATTGGCGTAATCAGTCGTGGCTTGCGCTTGAACCGCAGCAAGCTCGGCTTCCAATGCACTAAGACCAACATCTGACTGATTGCTAACGTCTATTAGCTGGCGTGGTTGGTCTTGAGCTGCATTAACCACCGGTTCAGGAGTTAGCTCTAATCTTTGATTAAATAGGTAAGCCCCTGCAAAATAAAAAATAAGAACCACAGCCGTAATCGACGCGAAGGTAAGCGCTGTCTGTTTACGGATTCGACTTGCCTGGTTAACTGGTGCTGCAACCTTAGCCGGATTATCAATCTGCAAAACTGCGGCCGAAATACTGTCGGTTCCGTCCCGCCCCAATGCAAAAGAAATTAACCCTCTAGCCGCTTTTTCCCCTTCTTGCGAATCGAGAACCTGCACGATTTCTTCGTCTTTGATTAATGGCTGGCTGCTGCGGCGGTTTTTAAATAAACCATCAGAACAAACCAAAATAGCATCACCGGGCTGTAATGGGAGTCCTTTCTTACCTCTAGACTGAGCCAAGTTATACGAGTTTAAATTTAGACTAGGCTTGATGTGAAACCCAAGGTCAACAACTAATTCAGGACCGCTTCCCAAGCTCCGAATAGATACATCGGCATACGGGTTATCACTTGCCGTTTGATAATCGATTTTGCCTAACGTGACATTGATATTTTTAAATGAGTGGTCAAGCGTTAACTGAGTTAAACGTGAGTCACGCAAAAAATAGATGCGTGAACATCCCACATTCGCCACATATAGGGTCTCATTGTTATGAATCAGGGCGATCGCCAAAGTGCATAAAGGGTCGGGGACGTAGCCGGGATCAGGGTTCTTTTTTAAGGTATCAAAAATCTTAACCGCATGGTTAGCAGACTGAACAGCTTTAACCAACAGGTCTGGAATAGTTTCTTCAGATCCATGCTTTAAATAGGCCAATGTCGAATTGACGGCAACTTGTGCAGTCTGTTTCCCTTGCTGGACATTTCGCCTTCCACCGTCAGCTACAATAGCAACAGCAAAATGATCCCCATTCGGCCGGACCAAGTTTTGGGTCACGACATGGTCGGCATAAAATTTTTCTGTCCCTGATTCAAAATGGAACCCTGAAAGAGTTTCTGACATAAATGTTTGACTTAATATACGGTTATCACGAAACTACAAGAATCGGTAACCGAGGTAAAACGGTCTAATTTTGGCACGCACTTTTCGTACACATATAATTTATCAAACGTGGGGCCTGTAAGATATACGTACTACTAGGTATTTAGGTATAAATAGTCGCCAATTCTTATACGCTACTTCATTTCGCTTTCAGAATTAGTCCAGCCAAATAGCTAACATCCATTGACTCAAAAACAATCTCCTCTTGTCATTTATCTTCTACTCAGCTTCAGCATTCCTCTGGCTGCGTATATCCTCACAGCCCCGGCCGACCTCACGCTGGGCATTTTTGGTGCTGACAGCGGCGAGCTCATTACCGCTTCACAAACAGGTGGCATTCCTCATCCACACGGGTATCCAACATGGGTAATTGTGTCACGCCTTTTTGCCCAGTTGCCCATCGGCCGGACTTTGGCGCACCGCTACAACCTGTTTTCGGCCGTGTGCATGTCGCTCTCGATGCTAACGCTGTTTCAAGCCTGCCAGCTTAAGCTGAGCAAAAGACTGCCAGTAGCCTCCTTAGCAGCCGTGTTAGCCATCGCTTTTACCCTCACCGTTTGGAGCCAGGCTGTCATCACAGAAGTTTATGCGCTTAACAGCTTGTTGGTAAGCGGCGTCATTTTGTTGATAGCGAACGTTGACCAAAGCGGCGCTTCATCAAAACAGGTTTTCTTATTGGGGTTAATCGGCGGTCTATCAGCCACAACCCATCTAACCTCAATTTTGCTATTGCCTGCCACAGGGCTTATTTTGATCTCACGCCTATACCCCAAAGGGTGGCTAGCAGTGATGAAAGCTGGCATCTGGTATCTGGCATCGTTTGTACTAGGGCTAACACCCTTTCTGCTGCTATTTTCGCGTGCAGGCAGCAGCAGTCCGGTCGTTTGGGGAGACACCAGCACGATTTCCGGCTGGTGGTGGATGGTCAGCGGAGTAATTTACAGGCCGAATGTGATATCGCTCTCGGCTGGAGATATGATCGGCCGTATCCAATCTTTCCTATTCGAAAACCAACTCGCATTTGTCGCCCTATTTATCCCTGCTGCCGCAATTTTAGGCGGCGCCACAACCCTGATTAATCGGCAAGTTCCCAATGAAAACCGCACCAATCAACTCACCACCGATTATAAGCTTCCCATCTTAATGCTGCTCACGGCCGCACTCTACGCCTTTTATGCACTTGCCTACAACACACAAGATTGGCGGGTCTTTTTGCTTCCGGGTGTTCTATGCCTTGCGCTCCCTTTGGTACTTGGCTTGCGCCACTTTGGCATATGGAGCTTGGCTCTTCCCCTGCTACTTATCGCCGTGAATCTACCCATCTTACTAAATGGGCGAACCGATGAGACCCGTAATCAGGCTGAACGAGTCTTTACCCAAGCACCAGCCGACGCCATTCTGCTGACTGACGGCCGTGATGAGACGGTTTTCCCGATTTGGTATTTTCGCTACGCTGAAAACCTGCGGCCGGACACACTTGTCGTCGATCAAAATCTGTTTGCGTTTGACTGGTATCGGGCCAGATTAGCAAAGCAAAACCCCAGCTTGCAAGCGGTGCAAGTCGACGACCTCACACAGTTCCGGCAGCAAAATAGTCAGACCCGTCCAATTTGTGAAATTTCTTTACATCCTTTTGCTTTAAGCTGCACAGATAGGTAGTATCGCTCTCGGAATTTAGAATTATGTCAGCAACTGTCAGCACCAATCAGAGTGCAGAACAAAAGCGAAATCTCTCTTGGCCCAAACTCCTAGCGATAGCAGGTATTTTGCTTACCCTAGCGGCGCCAGCTCTAAAAGGATGGCGTGTCTACAGTTCAGCAACCGCCCTTCAAACCCGAATTGAATCGATTCAAGCGCTAGCTAGCGACGGGCTAGGCGGCCTAGATGCGGCTGAACTTGAGGGAGAAATTCTAAGCATGCGGCGTGAGGCTCAGATGCTACACGGTGAGCTCGAACCGATTTTGCCTTACACAAGTTGGCTCACATGGGTTCCACAAGTTGGGGAGCTCATGCCTGTCATGCCTGAGCTGTTGCGCTTACTCGATGATGGGACAGCGATAGCGGCCGATTTGGGTGTGAACATGCTACCAGTCATTCCGGTTCTACAAGATGATGCAACCGGCATCGAAGCCAAAGCACCCGAACTGCTCAAAATCATTGACAATGCTGACAGCAGCTTTGAACGGACGGCCGACTTGTGGCCCAGCGTTTATCGTGACCTCGAAACAATTTTAGACAATCCCACCGCTCGCGAAGCGTTGCCGTGGCAACTGCGCCAGCAGCTCCCCAATATCGAGCCGCTTTTGCCTTTGGTTGCAAAAGGCATCGATGCGGCTCGTGTCTTGCCTGAAGTTGGAGCAATTGACGGCCGACGTGCTTATTTGATCGTAGGGCAAAATAGTGATGAACTGCGGCCGACTGGTGGCTTTTTGTCTATGACAATGGCGGTTGGCCTCGAAGACGGCTTGGTTAAAGGGTCTAAAATCAACGATGCCAACACAGTCGACAACTACTTTGACAAGCCATACGGCGATCCCCCGGCCGCCATGCGCGAATTCCTCGGCATCGACCTATTTTTATTTCGCGACTCAAACTATTGGCCCGATTTCCCCACATCGAGCCGTAAAATGATGGAGTTTTACACCTATGGCACAGGCATCGAGCTTGATGGGGTTATCGCTTTTGATATTCGCTTTATTAGCCGCCTGATCGGTGCCATCGGCCCTGTTGAAATTCCAGAACTCGAGTTCACGCTCACTGGAGACAATACGCTGGAAGTGCTTGAGCAGGCTTGGGGTGAGGGGCTTGAATTAGAAAATCGCTTTCTAACCCGCAAAGACTTTTTAGGCACCATCGCTGAAGGGTTAACCGAACATATTCAAAGCGATCAGTTCCAGCCAGACATCGCGGCTCTGGCCGAAATCTTAGATGAGTCGGTGCGTGATAAATCTCTGCAAATATTTATTGATGCGGCCGAGGAAAAAGAAACGTTTGCTCAGATGGGTGTCGACGGAGCAGTGACTTATCATGTAGACGAAGACATCGTGCTATTAACTGAAAGCAATGTGGGCATCAACAAATCAAATAGAATGGTTGAAACAGCCCTAGCATACGAAATAGACTTGAATCCTGACGGTAGCGGCTCTTCGACCCTCAAGGCCACGTGGCAGCATGCTGGCGATACAGGCCAAGAATTTTGTGAGATTAGCTACTTCGCTTACTCGCCTGGCCTTGTCTATTCAGACATGATCCAAGACTGCAACTGGAATCACATTCGGATCTATACGCCAGCCAACAGCCGATTGATCACTTCTGATGTCTTTCCGATCGAAGCTGACAAAATGGTGACAGATGTAGCATGGTCGGGTGAAACGCGAGAACTCACAAATGATCTTCCGGGATTCACTGTACTTGAAAACCTGCGCTTAATTCCGGCCGGAGGGTCAAGCGACTTTACGATAGAATACGAAGTAGATTCTGTTGTGACCCAAGGTCCTGCCAACAGTCAAATTTATCGTTTAAATCTTATTCGTCAGGCTGGTGTTTACCCTTACCCAGCCACGACAGTTTCGGTCACATTACCGGCCGGAAGTTCCTTCATTTCAGCCTCCATAGAGCCCACGGAAATTTCAGGCAATACGCTTTTATTTTCTACACAACTCAGTGAAAACCACTTGCTAGAAGTTGTGTTTCAGTAATAACAAAACAACATTAATCATTGTTGTTTTGATTAAAATAAGAGACGTACGGCCGAATTTTTGCTATATTCATCGCTTAATTAAAATTTTTTCTTGCTTACCCTCGTCATTTTTAATAAATGCATGATGGTGCGATCTTATTCATGATAAAACCGTCAAAAAAATTAATGGCGTTTATGCTGACTCTAGCTTTGTTTTTTCTTTATGGACTACAAACAGCCTCTGTGAGCTTCAGTGCCCCCTCAAACCAGACTGTCCCAACCCGGACACCTGTTCCTGCACCTACGGAACCACCGGCACCCACTAAACCGCCAAGTAACAACAACAATAATAATCCGCCAGCCCCAACCAATACACCAGAGATTATTCCAACAGCGACAACGCGCCCTATCACCCTAGCACCCACCCCTATCGGTGGAATCATTAACCCTGATCGTTGTGGAGAACCCTATTTTATCGCCACCCTAGGTGGGGTGAATGTGCGCAGTGAGCCATCAACCGACAGTGAGATCATCACAAAAATGGTCTATTTAGAGGCTCGTCAGATTCTCGCACGGGCGGCCGATGTGTCATGGTGGCAGGTGTTGTTACCAGATACATCAACCGGATGGGTGTTTGATAGCACCGGCAGCATGGTTGGTCTCATGGACACGGTTCCAGTCATCAACCCTGATGGATCTGTGGCCGCTGAACCGTTTTGGCAACCAACGCCCGATCTGTTTTGCCCAACGCCAGAGCCATCCCCCACGCCGACAGTAACAGAAACACCTGTCCCAACAGAAATTCCATCTGCGACACCCGTAGCTACCAACACACCAGAGCCATTGCCAACAGCCACAGTTGAGGCTGTAATTGATAGTGAAACGGGTGACAGTGATGGCCAAGTTGTTGCAGAAGCGAATCCAGACCTTATTTCGCCATTACCAGACACCGAAGAATCGGCCGAAATCGAGCGCAGTAAACGACCTGCGCCTGAGCCAATTCAAGCGGAAGCGGACACAGGTTTAAGCAGCCCAGCTACCCCAGCTGCAGCCGGTTTCAACTGGCCTATCTTGATCGGTGCAGCCTTAATCCTATTTGGTTTTGGGGCACTTATGTTCCAACGTCGTCAAGACAGCGCTTCGTCCTAAAACGGCCTACTTTGCATTTTTCTCCTCAAACATTTAAGATGCTACCCGCGGGTAACCATTTTAGTTGCCCGCATTTAGGAACATAAGATTTATGACAACTTGGGGAAATGCCGTTCAAGGCCAAGAAACAACACAGGAGCTGAGCCGCGAACAACAGCGTGAAATGAAACGGATGGCGATTTTGCGCACGGCCGCGCAATCGTTCAATACCTTGGGCTATCACCAAACCAGTCTCAATGATTTAGCCGATACGCTAGGCGTTACCAAACCCGCCCTCTATCGCTATATTGATGGGAAAGAAGACATCCTCAAACAGTGCCTTAATATCGCCCAAGAACAAATTCGTGTCGCCATTGAAGAGCTAGAAGCGATGACGGTCGACAGTTCGCTTTCCGGCCGGGAGCAATTCAAACTGTTTTTCAACCGCTTTGCTGAGATGAGTTCTGACGACTTTGGCGCCTGCCTAATTTTGTCGCGAGGCAGCGTGGCCGACGAGAGCTTTCGAGATCAATACAGAGAAGTCGCCCGTGAAATATCACAATCGATGAACAAAATTGTTGAAGTTGGCATGAGTGACGGATCGATACAGACAAAAAGCGGCCGCCTGCTCGTTGCTGCCATGCTGGGCGCCATCAACGAAGCGGTTTATTGGCAGCAAAAAGAGGGGCGTGTTTCACCTGAAAAGATTGCTGAACAGTTCTTTGGTTTGTTTGCATTAGGTTTTTAGCCCAGCCCCTTTTCCCCTATAATCGGTGAATGATTGATTTCACCATCCCTCCCCAAATTCTTCAAAACATCGAAAAATATAAAAAGATCGCTGTTGAAGTGATGCGGCCGGTTGCGCGCGAGCTTGACGAAGCGGAGCATGAACGGCCGACTGACTA
>JBGCDP010000252.1:0-9775 GCA_045105475.1 Anaerolineae bacterium | reverse complement strand
TCACCCTATAGTCCTATTCAATAACGTGAACGACTATAGTACTATCCAACTAGAGTGAGCCTGTTTGTTGATTTGATCATGCGCTGGCAACGTAATTTATTCCAATCAGATTATCTCTCTATGAAGCAGTTAAATAAGATTTATACCAAATTACGCAATAGCTTTTTCCCACTCGATATTGAGGACCCTATTGAGCTAAATTTAATCCAAGTAGCCAATTATGTCCTTTTGACATCTCTGGCTATCTCTGGTTCTCTGTTTTTTTATTACTTGATAATGGGCAACTGGTTTTTTGTTATATCAACTGGGTTCGCGATATTAACCTGTGTCTACAGCAAGTATTTATTGCAGCAGCGGAAAGTTAGGCAGGTCTACTTAATCTTGGTAGTCGGAATTTTTAGTTTGTCAGCAACAGGTACTCTTTATAATCAAGGTTTAGATGATATTGGCATACAAACTTTCTATCCTATTTTAATCATTTCTGCGATTTACTTTCAGCCAAAATGGTTCAAGCTGTTGGGGCTAGCGATGATTGCTTGGTTTGTTATTGCCTATGGTTTAGAAATTCAGGGGTTCTATGATGGCAAGCTAGATGTAAACAACCCATTGGTTAAATTAGCTTATTCAATTGGAATGATTTGTTTTGCAATGGCGACCCTGCAATTTACGATACAGCAATTCATTCTCTCGAATACACACCTACAAGAACTAAAAGAAAAAGCTGATGCTGCGAATGTTGCTAAAAGCCAATTTCTGGCCAACATGAGCCATGAGCTACGCACGCCGCTTAACGCCATTATCGGATACAGCGAAGATATCCGTGAGGAGGCTAAGCTGGGGGAGGCACACATCGATCCCCTCTACCTTGAGAATGTCGATTACATTATTCGGTCAAGCGAGACGTTGCTGAGCTTGATTAATAAGGTGCTGGATTTATCAAAGCTTGAAGTCGAGCAAATGAAAGTTCAAAACTCTACATTTGATCTGTCTGAATTGTTGACTGAGCTGTTAATGACCCTTCAGCCCATTGCCGGCCGGAATGACAATGCATTGACTTTCAAAAATCTGTCGACTTCTCAATATGTCACGACAGACCAGATGAAGCTGAGGCAAATTTTGCTTAATTTGTTAAGCAACGCGGCTAAATTTACTTCAAACGGTTCAATATTGTTGGAGATTCAAGATGCTTATTTACACGATAATAAGCCTGCGCTCAGTTTTGTTGTTTCTGACAATGGGATCGGTATTCCTGAAGAGCAACTTGAATTAATCTTTGAGTCATTTATGCAAATTGATGATTCATTGGCTCGTTCACATGAGGGAACCGGTTTAGGCCTTGCTATATCTAAAAGTTTTGCACATTTGTTGGGTGGGGACCTCATTGTTGAGAGTCAAGTCGGGTATGGATCTACTTTTTCTTTGAATGTGCCGTGCTCTTCTCCAGTTTATGGGATCCCTCAAAATGAGTTTGTTGAATCGGTCGTTGCTCATTAGGCATCTAAGTCCCCAAACTTTAATTTCATCAATCTAAACCTTATAGTCCTATTCACTTGCCTCAGTGCACATATTATTATGCAATCAAAGCGGCTTGCTAAACTGGTGATTTTCGTAACAATTCGATCGGTCAACCCATTAATTAGTTTTGTAGCCGAATTTTTTCGGGTGGATCCATTATCATTTTAATCAATTTGCATCAATAAATTTATCCCCATTCAGATTCATCTTATGAGTTGGTTTAACGGCACGTATACAAAAATTCGGAATAGTTTCATCCTCCCTGATATTGAAGACCCTTTTGAGTTGAACTTAATTCAAGTGGCTAATTATGTGCTTATACTCGCGATTTTTATCGCAAGCATTTTGTTTTTTTATTCTCTTGCCACATATGATTGGTTTTCTGTTTTCTTAAATTGCATCACTTTGCTAACCTGTATATTTGGCAAATATTTGTTGTATCGGCGCAAAGTTAAAATCGTCTATCTTATTCTTGTAGTTGGAATTTTTGGGATAATAAGTGTGGGATCCCTTTCTAATCAAGGATTAAATGATGTAGGTGTACAAACCTTTTACCTGCTCTTGATTATTTCAGCTATTTATTTTCATATTTATTTTCGGCCTCAATGGTTCAAGGCATTTGGCGGAGCAATTATTCTTTGGTTTGTTATCGCCTATGTGTTGGAAAATCAGGGCTATTATGCAGGGACGGAAGATGTCAATACACCTTTTATCAAAATGGTTTACTCAATAGGGGTGATTTCGGTTGCAATGGCGACGTTGCAATTTACTATTCAGCAATTTATCGAGTCAAATAAGGAGTTGCAAAAATTAAAAGAAGAGGCTGATGCCTCTAATAAAGCGAAAAGTGACTTTCTTGCCAGCATGAGCCATGAATTAAGGACACCCTTGAATGCGATAATTGGCTATGGTGAAGATATCCGTGAGGAAGCGTTTTTAGGAGAAAAACAGGTCGATCTATACTATCTTAAAAATGTTGATTATATGATCCAATCAGGTGAAAGTTTGTTGAGCTTGATCAATAAGGTACTTGATCTATCAAAGATCGAAGTAGATCAAATGAAGGCCAATTTAACTACGTTTGACTTAGCTGAGCTTGTTGCCGAATTGCTTGTTACGATCCAGCCAGCGATGGAAAAAAACAATAATTCATTATCGATTCAAAACAAGACTGATGTTCAATTAATCACTTCTGATCGAATGATGGTGAGGCAAATTTTGCTTAACTTATTAGGAAATGCAGCAAAATTCACCACAAACGGATGTATAGAGTTACAGATTCAGGATGCTGAAATAGAGAATGGGGCAGCTTTAAATTTTGTTGTTATCGATAGTGGTATAGGGATTTCGGAAGACCAATTAGATTTGATCTTTGAGTCTTTTATGCAGGTTGATAATTCATTGGCTCGTGCTCATACTGGTACAGGATTAGGTTTGGCAATTTCTAAAAGCTTTGCATTTTTGCTAAACGGGAGACTTGGTGTTGAGAGCAAGCTAGCCCGTGGCTCTCGATTTTCATTGACGATACCAATTACATTGATAGAGCCTGGTCTCAATCTTAAGCCTTTAGAAAGTGTTTAAATCGTATTTCTAGACAGGGTTTACAAGATACTCAAGATGAAAAAGAGCAAGTACTAATTCTGAAAATCTTGCTCATCTTGCCTGTTGAAAGAGAAAAATATAGGAGATTGATTCGCCAACTTAGATTTTCGATTATAGAATTTATTCATGATTGATCAGCGCCAGCAAATTCTTGTCCTTTATTTGGCTACTTCAGCCCTTGATAGCAACGTCCGTAGTTGGGCCATTTATGATGGCACCGGCCGAGAGTCACATACAACAGGTGACAGCTTAGAGCCACCTTATGCAACCGGCCTAGATGCTTTGAAAGACGGTTGGCGTGCAATTCAATTTCCGACATTGATTCCACCATATCCAGGCGATGAGTACACAACATCGTTTATGAAATATCAATTTGTGTTTGAAAAGATAGTTAGCTTAGATTCCTAAAAAGATCATGACTCCTAAAATCGATAAAAAATATTTGCTGAACTCACGCCAAATGGCTCATTTTGTGGCAGACGGTTATTTACGCTTTGATGGAATGGTGCCCGACGCCATCAATCAAGCGGTTATGGCTGAAATTGATCGGGGTGGCATCGATGGTGCTCCGGCCGGAACGCCGTTGGCTGATTGCTATCACGGCTCATCAATTCGTGACATGCTTGATTTGCCTGAAATTCAAGGGATTATTCATAGTTTGGTAGGGGCTGGCTCGCTATTTGATCATGATGCGGTGCATGTGCGTGAACCGATGGAAGGTAAGGCGCAAGGGTTACATGCGGACTCAATCATCGATACCCGTTGGGAAGACTTTGATATTCAAATTATGTACTTTCCGCATGATGTCCCGCTAGAAATGGGGGGCACCTTGGTGTTGCCAGGTAGCCATTTTCGGCGTGTCAACGAGATGGACATCGCTGGATACCAAAATGTGGTGGGGCAGATTCCGATGGTGTGCAAAGCTGGTTCGATCTTGGTACTGCATCATGGCATTTGGCACTGCGGCCGCCAAAATCGCACAGAGCAGCGGCGCTACATGTTCAAGATCCGTTTGAACCCGGCCGTGCAGCAAAAGCGGCTGTGGAATACGGACGATTTGGAAGAAGGGTATGCTGAACACCAAGAGATTTTTGGTGGCCCGAAGAAAGATGAAAACGATATTCAGAAGATTTTGAGCAAACAGCAGCCGTGGTATGAAAATGCGGCCGGCCGTTTGGAGATCATCAATCGTGTTAAGGTGTGGCGCAGCCTAACAGGGGACCGCAATTTTGATGTCTATTATTGGTTAACACGTTTGGAGAATATGCCATCACAGACCGCTAGAGCACACCGGCCGTTTGGGATTTAGACCATTGTCAGTTAGAAAGCATAGCCTGCACCTGCTGATATATCAGTGGTATATCTTCCTCCCTTGATATACAATTCGCCTATAAAATATGCACGGAAACCACTCCTTGCAACCCAATCAAAACCATAAAATCGTCAACAATCAATCATTTGAAATTTGCAGAGCAGAATGTTTCATTGTGACAAACCAGAGAGGTATTCATGAGCGAACAGCTTCCAAAAGCAAAAGTCGCCGTTATCGGAGCAGGCATCGTCGGCAATAGCATCATCTATTATCTGGCGGAAAAAGGGTGGAAAGACATCGTCCTGATCGATAAGGGACCATTGCCAAATCCCGGCGGATCAACCGGCCACGCGTCTAACTTTATCTTCCCGGTCGACCATTCAAAAGAGATGACCCATCTGACCCGGGACAGCATCAACACCTATGTTGAAATGGGTGTGTACAACAAGTCTGGCGGTATTGAGTTGGCTCGTACCGAAGAGCGGTTGCAAGAGATTCAACGGCGGATCACGTCGGCCAAATCTTGGGGTGAAGAAGGGTGGCTGGTTAGCCCAGAAGAGATCAAAGAGATGGTCCCATGGGTTAATACTGATGAGATTTTAGGCGGATTTTATGCCCCAGATGCCGGTGTTTGTGACCCATTGCGGGCCGGGACCATCATGCGGGAACGGGCGCAAGAGCTAGATGCGCTGACGATTATGGCAAACACTGAAGTGCAAGACATCATCGTTGAAGATGGGGTTGTGCAAGGGGTTCAGCTCGACAAAGGATTTTTAGAAGCTGAGTACGTCGTGATCGCAACCGGCTGTTGGAGTGAGCTTTTGGCCGATATGGCTGGGGTTCACATTCCGTTGGCACCGATTGTGCATCAGTTTATGACCGTCGGCCCTGTGCCGCAGTTTGAAGCAACGATGGGGGAGATCAATTTCCCGCTGGTGCGTGACGTCGATGCCAATATGTATGAGCGTCAAAATGGCTCTGACATGGAGATTGGTAGCTACTGTCATAAAACGATCATTCATCCGGCAAAAGACATCCCATCGAATGAAGAAGCGACGATGACCCCGACGGAACTGCCGTTTACGGAAGATGATTTTGATGAAAGTCTTGAAATCGCCATGGGGTTAGTCGGTGAAATTCTAGAGACTGAAGGGGTCGGGGTGCGCCATGCGATTAATGGATTGATGTCTCTCACGCCGGACGGTGGCCCGATTATCGGTGAAACGCCAGAAGTTAAAAACTTGTGGTCGGCCGCCGCGATTTGGATCAAAGAGGCTCCTGGTTTCGGCCGGATGGTGGCTGAATTGATGACAGACGGTGTCTCTGAAGTGGATATTACCGCTTCCGATATTAGCCGCTTTTACGAGCACAACCGGAGCAAACACCACGTTGAAGCTCGGGTCTACGAGACGTTCAACAAAATGTACAGCATCGTGCATCCGGCCGAGCAGTACGCCAGCTCACGCATGATTCGGGTGAGTCCGTTTTATCCTCGTGAAGAAGCGTTAGGCGCATTTTTCTACGAAACGGCCGGCTGGGAACGGCCACATTGGTACACGGCTAACGAAAATCTGCTTGAAAAATATGGGGACAAAACGATGCCCCGCACGGCCGAATGGGACAGCCGCTGGTGGTCACCCATCATCAACGCCGAACATCTGCACATGCGTGAAAACGTCGGCATGGTCGACCTCACCGCCTTTTCGATATTCGACGTTACCGGCCCAGGCGCGGCCGACTACATGCAAAAGATGGCGGTCAACCAGATGAAGGTCAAAGTCGGCCGGTCTGTCTACACCCCGATCTTGAACGCACACGGCGGCTTTAAAGCGGACCTGACCGTTTTGCGCAAAGGGAAAAACCACTACCAGATCGTAACCGGCGGTGGCAATGGTAACGTTGATAAAAAATGGTTTAAAGACCATTTGCCAACTGATGGAAGTGTGACCTTCCATGATGTAACGTCGGCACTTTGTACCGTCGGTTTGTGGGGACCGAAAGCGCGTCAGGTGCTTGAGAAAGTCGCCAATATCGATGTTTCAAACGAAGCGTTCCCATATGGCAGTGTCAAAACCTTCATGATCAATCAGGTGGAAGTCACCGCCTTCCGCATTTCGTATGTGGGTGAATTAGGCTGGGAGATTTACACAAAAATGGAACAGGGATTGGCTCTGTGGGACATCCTTTGGAAAGCGGGGCAGGATCAAGATGTGATCGCCGTTGGTAACGGTGTTTACGGCACAACGGCCCGCATCGAGAAAGGGTATCGTGCCTTTGGGATGGAGCTTGAGTCTGATTACGATCCGGTTGAAGCGGGCTTGGCTCGGCCGAAAGTGAAAAGCGCAGACTTCATCGGGAAAGAGGCGTACGTCAAAGCACACGGTGGTTCTCCAGCCGCAATTTTGTGTACGCTATCAGTCGATGACCCGGCCGAAGCGACCGGTGAAGCTCGCTACATGTTGGGGAATGAACCGATTTTGACCCTCGGCGGTGAAGCGATCATCGACAGCAAAGGGCGCCGTTCGTATGCAACGAGCGCAGGCAACGGCCCTTCTGTTGGCAAACATTTGCTGATGAGCTATTTGCCTCCTGCCCATGCGAAAGTGGGTGAAAAATTGAAGGTCCAATATTTGGGCGGACAGTACACGGTGACGGTTGAAGTTGCTGGCAGTACACCGTTGTTTGACCCAACTGATTCACGGATGAAATCGTAGCTTAAGTAATGAGTGGTTAGTGACTAGTGTTTAGTGGTACGTTCGGCCCACTAAACACTAACCACTAACTACTGTCCACTAAAAAATGAACATATTAGTATGTATAAAACGGGTCCCCATGACGGGGTCACGTATTCGACTGACAGAAGATGAGCAGATGATCGATACGAAGAATCTGCGCTTCTGGATGAGCCCGCATGAAGAGTGTGCGCTTGAAGAGGCGGTTCGCATCGCCAAAGCCCGCACCGAAGCGGGTGAAGAGTGCATCACGAAAGTGCTGACGCTTGGCCCGGCTGACGCGGCCGACCAGCTGAAACACGGCATGGCGATGGGGATCCAAGATGGGAT
Source organism: Anaerolineae bacterium (assembly GCA_045105475.1). GTDB lineage: Bacteria > Chloroflexota > Anaerolineae > Promineifilales > Promineifilaceae > WTJY01. The sequence goes on along the minus strand of JBGCDP010000252.1, from coordinate 2,284 downwards.
CTTGATCGAGACAGATGGGAGCGATTGGGACCCGATGGCGACAAGCACGGCGTTGGTCGAAGCGGTTGAGGCTGAAAAAGCGGCCGGTGTCGAGTACGACCTGATCCTGTTTGGAAATGAATCGGCCGACTCTGGCGGGTTCCAAGTTGGTATGCGGGTGGCGCATAAGTTGGGCATACCCGCTGTGACTGGGATCAAAGCGCTTGAGTTTGCCGATGGCAAAGCGGTTGCCAAACGGGAAACAACGAGCGGTTTTGATATTTATGAAGTCCCGCTTCCGGCCGTGGTTGCGGTCAAAGAGGGTCTGAATCTACCTCGCTACCCATCTGTGCCGGGGCGCTTAAAAGCGAAACGGAAAAAGATTCCGGTTTTGACATCTGAAAATCGGCCGGGTGGCCCTGACAAGGTACGGCTCAAGAACCCACCGGCAACTGAAATCGAAACAGAGATGTTGGGTGAAGGGGCGGCCGCGGCGGGTCGTATCGTTGATATTCTTGAAGAATTGGGGGCGATTTAATCATGATTTTAGGAATTATCGAACACAGCCAAGGGGCGGTCAGTAAGCTGTCTCTAGAAATGCTCAACTTCGGCCGAGGGTTGGCTGCATCAGCAGGCAAGCCGCTGAACGCCGTCATTATCGGCGCAGATGCTGGCTCGCTGGTTGGGCAGATTGCAGACCACGGCGTTGATACAGTCTACGTCGTTGAAGATGCACGGCTGACCGACTACGCTCCTGATGCATGGGCACAAGCCATCTCCGGAATGATCGGTTCCCACAGCCCCGAAGGGGTTATCGCGTGTGGTAGCGAGATCGGGAACGAAATACTCGCCCGTGTTGCGGCCAAACTTGATTTGCCGATGGCGGCCAATGCGCTTGAAGTAACACCCGGAGATACCTACTCAATGACCAGAGTGCGCTGGGGTGGCAGTTTGCTTGAAGAAGCGACGCTGACCGCGAGTACCAAGCTGCTCACGGTGGCCCAACATGCGTTTGAACCGGCCGAAACCGGCTCTGGCATGCCGACGGTTGAAGTGGTTACAGCTGAGATCAGCGATGCTGATTTGGTTGTGCGCGTTGTCAATCGCATCGTGCCTGAACAAGACGGCATTTCGCTAACTGACGCACCGATTGTGGTTAGCGGCGGCCGGGGTGTCGGTTCGGCCGACGGATTCGCTTCGATTGTTGAGCTAGCTGGTATGGTCGGTGGTGCAGTCGGCTGTTCACGTGCTGTGACCAACAATGGCTGGCGGCCGCATTCTGACCAAGTGGGTCAGACCGGCGCACGTGTGGCGCCGAATCTCTATATCGCTTGTGGGATCAGTGGGGCGAGTCAGCATATTTCTGGCTGCGCCGGGTCAAAGGCGATACTAGTGATCAACAATGATAAAGAGGCTCCGATTTTGGCGAAGGCGGACTATGCGGTGATTGGTGATCTGCATGAGGTGGTTCCGGCTGTGATTGCGGAGATTAAAAAGCGGAAGGGCTGATTGGATGGTCAGTAGACAGTAATCAGTTTTCAGTAATAAAAGCGGTCGGAGATTTGAGTATTTCCGGCCGCTTTTTTGCTTGTTGGGCTATTGAAGCGGGTAAACAAGACAGGCAATATTAATTTTTAGAATGAATCTTTATCTGCTCAAAAATATCGGTTAAGGCATTTTGCTCGAATACGGTTTTTTCTAATGAGTCGCTTGACCACCTGATTAAGCGAATCGTTCCGTTGTCGATCTCAATTCCGGTAATATCTCCGTCATCAAATCTACAGCAGCCGGTGTTGAAATAGACGGGGGACGTTTTCACCACATCATCGCAGGGTGGGTATTTCTCCTCACGCCTCTTAATGGCCGCTTTCTTCTCCTGAATGGTTTCAAGTTTTCCAGGAACGTCTGGACCAGACTGAAGAGCCTCCAATTCGAGCTGAAGTTTTTGCAAATGGGTATGAGAGCTCCAAACCGGCCGATGCGTATGCCCTGCGATTAATATCAAGTCCAATTCACATTGTCGATGGGCCCAATCATACATCTCGTTATCATGTTCGCTACGCAAACAAACATCTTCAGCCGGTGTCGTCTTCCCGATGCCGGTCCACCGTTGAATATAGCGGTAGATTCGGACAAAAAATCGAGAAATATAGCGGAATTTGTCTGAAGCAAAGGTCCCTTGGTGTCCGTGCAAGAGTAGTATCGTTCCTAAAGACTCGGAGTCGTTTTTGACTTCAAATCGAATCCCCTCGAAAACCGCGCCTGTGGGCATATATCTAGCAAGGTGCTTGTTCACAGCCCAAGG
>JBGCDP010000251.1:0-8635 GCA_045105475.1 Anaerolineae bacterium | reverse complement strand
CTACCCTCGCAGGCTGTCACCGATTAAAATAGCGAAATGCTAAATTTCTGGAAATCAATTTTCGGTCAAACCATTCAACCTAAGCCTGAGCACACCACATCAGAACGCCCTGAACCAATTACGCAGCGTGTCCTGATGATTGTGCATGACCCACGTTTTCCCGATCAAGGAAATCGTCAAATGCACAAACTGTTTAACTGGCAAGACCCAGAGCAGTTGGCGCGACGGTATGCGCAAGATGTGCACGAAGTGAGCCACGGCTATGCTAACTATGAGTTAGTCGAGCAAATATCAGTTGATACATTCCCAATCAAATTAAGTGGCTTTCGCTACACGGCCGATGAATATTGGAACTGTCGACAGGGACATAGCAGTTTTTACCAGCCCGATGCGGTTGACTACCACGCCATTATGCAAAAACATCAGGTGTTTGAGCGTATTGCAAGCGGTGAAATCGATGAAATTTGGCTGTTTGGTTTTCCTTATGCTGGCTATTATGAATCGATTATGGCTGGCCCCCGTTCGATATTTTGCAATGCACCACCACTTTTAAATAGTGATCAGGCTCAGCGTCGATTCGTAATTATGGGGTTTAGCTATGAGCGCGGCGTGGGGGAAATGCTTGAAAACTTAGGGCATCGGGCAGAGTCTATTTTGAGCCATGTGTATCAAAGAGAACCGGAATCCACGAACTATTGGGAACAATTTACTCGCTACGATCAGAAAAACCCCGGCCGGGCCGCTTGTGGTAATGTGCACTTTGCCCCTAACAGTGTGAAAGACTATGACTGGGGGAATTCAACCAAAGTCTATTCGACCTGTGACGATTGGCTGAACTTTCCTAACCTAACGGGTGACGGCCGCATGGTAAATTCCCAAGATTGGGGACGAGGAGACACACGTGCGCATCATAAATGGTGGTTTGAACGATTCCCGGCCGTGGTGGGTGAAACGAATGGGATTTCGCACAACTGGTGGGAATATGTGCTCGATCCAAATAAGGTCCGCTAAATTCAGATTTTAGACAGGCAACTCTGTTTCCCGTTTCGCTACCCCACGGCTAATCCAAAATGACCCAATCAATTAACCTCAATCCCATTCGAACCGCTATCGCCTTATCACTAGGGGCGGCCGTGGCTTTAGGCTTTGCTCGTTTCAACTATGCCCTATTGCTCCCCGCCATGCGCCAAGACCTTGCTTGGACCTACACCCAAGCCGGAAGCATGAACACGGCCAACGCCCTTGGCTACATGATTGGCGCGTTGATGTCTGCCCCGATCGGTAAACGATTTGGGCTGGCCCGCACTTTTTGGGTTTCAATGATCGGAGTCGGCGTGTCTATGTTTTTGACCGGACTTGTGTCCAACTTCACATTGCTCCTCATCTTGAGATTGCTGGCAGGGTTTGCTGGGGCTGGCACATTTATTATCGGGGCGACGTTGGCGTCACAACTGGCGGGGAGCGGCCGGGGTGGGTTGATTTTAGGCATTTATTTTAGCGGCATCGGGATTGGGGTCTTTATCGCCAGTTTGGGACTGCCTCAGCTTTTAGACCGAGACATCAGTTATTGGCGATCAGCTTGGATCGTGATGGGGGTGCTGTCGCTGGTTTTTACAATCTTCGGCCGACAAGCTGCCCTCTCTATTTCACCCCCACAAGCTCAATCCCAAGGCGGGAGCACAACGTTCTACTCCCCCAAACTGATCCCGGCCACCATCGCCTACTTCATGTTTGGATTTGGCTACATCACCTATATGACCTTTGTGATATCACTCTTGCGCTCAAGCGGCGTTGGCGGCACCGGTGTAGCTATCTTTTGGTTTATCTTTGGCGTCGCTTCAATGGCAAATTCATTTATCTGGAGCCGACTGCTCGATAATGCAAAAGGGGGGCAGGCTATGGCGGTGGTGATGGGGATTATTGCTGTTGGGAATGTTTTACCGATTTTGTCGACGAGTAACTTTAGCATTTATCTGTCGGCCGTTCTTTTTGGCGGTGCCGCTTTAACCGTGGTGTCGGCCGTCACCAACGTCATGCGTAAATCACTCCCAGCAGGGGGCTGGGCTAGAGGAATCGCACTCGTGACGATTATCTTTTCAGTAGGGCAAACGCTTGGACCGCTTGTTTCCGGCTACTTGGCCGACCTCTCATCTTCGCTTACCAGCGGCTTTATTCTTTCGGCTTCTGTTCTATTTTTGGGTGCTTTGATTGCGCTGTTGCAGAAGGAAGTCAGGATTGAATAGAGAGAGTAGCCTGCGTCTATGGTCAGGGGCTGTCTTGTTAAAGAGGTCGCCTAACGGCCGTTTCACCGCCTAAGCCGAGTGCGGCTCATTTCATCGATTTCTGGGATTGATCGTGGGGGCAAGCGCCTTCCATTCCGCTTCTGTTGCGGCCAACTTTTGGTGTTCCAGCATCATTTGCCAACCGATGTGTGTCTTCTGAATCAGCGCCTCAAAGTGCACATATCTGACGGTGTGTTCTCCATCGGCCGTACTGGTGAAGCGAAAGATCCCTGTTTCATGTGCGCTTGTTGGCTCGTGCAGTCGCTGCGAAAAGCGAAAGGCCACGGCCGCCTGCATTCGGTTTGCGCGTACATCGTGAAACATCGGCTCCCACTGTTCTAACGCTCGTGACAACGGATAGATCGATTGGTTGATTTCGGAAACATAGACACCTTGAGGATGACAGGTGGCCGAATAAGCCACGAAATCACCTGCTCCTGAGCTACGCGACACCTCGCTCCAGTAGGCATTGATTTCGTGTAGAATTTCTTGTCTCTCATCGGCCGATTCATCAGCTTGGGTTGCACGCAAGCTGGTGATCACGACCATAATTGTGGAAAACAACCAAGTTATTGTCTTAATCATAAAACGCCCTTCTCAGTGAGGAAAACATATCTGTTCCTGTTGGTAGATAACATTGTATTGAACGGCACTAAAGCCTAATAGTACCCGATTTTCTGTCCTATCACGCATAAATCCAGCCTCTATGCATGATAAACCATAAATTTAAGGGTTATCAAGCTTTTGTGCTGCATAAGCAAGCTTTTTAGAGTTTTATCCTGCACAAGTAATAGGCATAATACGATTAAATAAAGCGAAGATAAAAAGGATGATAGAAACAACAATGAACCAATTCTTTAACCAACCGATCCAACAATCTGACCATAACTCTGGGGCATTGGAATAAGGTCAAAATGATTCATTTTGGCATCCCCAAACTGATTCGATATTTCTATTTTAAGACAAGTATGCGATTAAATTTATCGCCTTAGCAACTTGGGCTCCACTGTTTTTGTATCGGTGTGGCCGGTTTGCTTGAAATCTCAAAAACTCCCCACTTTCAACTTCAAATACCTCATCATCAACCGAAACTGAAACAGACCCTTGAGTCACAAAGACATACTCTTCAGGCAGGCCGTTATGTGGCTCAGACTCCAGAGAAGCATTTGGCTCAATCTCTAAATAGTAAATTTCGAACGACCGTTTTGGATCAAAAGGGATCAATGACAATAAGCGAAACTGATCACTACTCCCTTTGATTGGGGTGCCATCCCTCAGATTCTGCAAAATGATGTCGGAGCTTTCTTCACGCAATAGGGCCGTCATGGGGATGCGTAAGCCGTTGGCGATTTTCCATAGCGTGGCCACAGTCGGGCTAGATTTCCCCATTTCGATTTGGCGCAACATGCTTTTGCTGACACCTGATAGGTCAGACAGTTTGTCGAGGCTCAGATTTTGTTCTTTTCGGATTAACTGTAAATTGTTGGCGACTAAATCATTCATCATCTGACCTCGATTTGCTTTTGACACTATTTTGAAGAGCTGTACAATATTGCGATCTTTTGGTTAATATATTGCACTTTTTGTTTCTAAACAAGTGCTGGAGATTGAAAACAGATGAAATCAAAGCCTAATTTTCTCTTTATTCAAGCGGATCAATTGGCTTCACGCATCTTGCCCGCCTACGGAAATAAAATCGCGAAAACACCAAACATCGATCAACTCGCCAATCAGGGTGTGGTTTTTGAACATGCCTATTGCAATTATCCATTGTGCTCTCCCTCTCGATTTTCAATGATGTCTGGTCTGTTGCCGACAAACGCAGGAGCTTATGACAATGGGGCAGAATTCCCAGCCTCGTTGCCAACGTTTGCTCACTATTTGCGCCTATCTGGCTATCAGACCTGTTTATCTGGGAAGATGCATTTTATCGGCCCCGATCAACTTCACGGTTTTGAGGAAAGGGTTACAACTGATATTTACCCATCTGATTTTAATTGGTCGGCCAACTGGAGCGTTGGTGGCCAAACAGATGATGGGAATCGGCTATTGGCGGCCGCGGGCGAAGTCAAAGGTGTCACCCATTCAGGCATCTACGAACGGACGATTCAACTCGACTATGATGATGAAGTTGCGTTTAAAGCGGTACGTAAGATCCATGATATCGCCCGTTCTGACGATGATCGGCCGTTTTGCCTCTTTGTCTCATTCACCCATCCGCATGACCCCTTTGCGATGCCGAAGAAATATTGGGACCGATATGAGCATGACGAGATCGATATGCCTGCCATTCCAAAACAGCCACGTGAGCAGCTTGACCCTCATTCGCAACGGCTGTTTGACCACATCGGTGTTGCCGAAGCAGGCATGGATGAAGATGCGATTCGTATCGCTCGCCATGCTTACTATGCGGCCGTCAGTTACATCGACGATCAGGTTGGCCTCCTAATCGAAGCGTTAGAGTCTGCCCGACTAGACGAAAATACCATTGTTGTGTTTCTGTCTGACCACGGTGAAGCGCTGGGCGAACGTGGGTTGTGGTCCAAACGCTCATTTTTCGATTGTGCTTTGCAAGTCCCGTTTATCGTTTCTGCACCTAAGCGTTTTGCTGCTGCACGAGTCAAAGAAAATGTGTCACTGGTAGATATTCTTCCCACCGTGGTTGATTTCGCGAATCCAAAAGAAGGCACGGCCGTGATCGAAACCCGATACGATGGGAAAAGTATTCGCCCATTGTTAGAGGGAAAACCACTCGACCAACCTAATCGAATATTTGCGGAAATGACTGGCGATTGCTTGCAAACTCCGGCCGTGCTCGTCATCGAAGATCGCTACAAATATATCTATTGTGAGACTGACCCTGCTCAACTTTATGATCTTGAACAAGATCCAAATGAGACAAATAATCTTTCAGGGCGGCCAGAAGTGGTTGAGCTTGAGGCTCGTTTAGCCAAATTGATTGGTGACAATTGGGATATGGATGAACTCACCCAACGGGTGCTAGCAAACCAAGCGGCACGCCGAATTGTCGATCAAGCGAATGCGATCGGGCAGGCTCCGTCATGGGATTACGATGCATCGATTCCCGGTAAAGACCAGTATTTTCGGCCGCATGCCACCAATCTAAGCTCGTCCAATTACAACAGCAAGTTTGAAGTGCGGATGAGACCCGACTCTGAAAAACCAAATATTAAAACTTTCCCTAAATAAAGAGATAACCCTATGAAACAAGAATTCTTTAACCAAACAATTGAACAATCTGACCCATTGGTGGCAGATATTTTAAACCGTGAAGCCCAACGTCAAATCGATACGATCGAACTGATCGCCTCAGAAAACATCGTCAGCCAAGCGGTGATGGATGCATTAGGCGGTCATATCACCAATAAAACCGTCGAAGGGTATCCGGGCAAGCGGTATCACGGCGGGGCCAAAATCGTCGATGAAGTTGAGCAGCTGGCGATTGACCGAGCGTGTGAGCTGTTTGGTGCGGCCTATGCCAACGTGCAGCCTCATTCCGGCTCGCAAGCCAATCTAGCGATATTCACGGCGCTGCTCAAACCGGGGGACACGGTGTTGAGTATGGCACTATCGGCCGGAGGGCACTTGAGCCACGGTGCGAATCCTAATCTGTCAGGAAAATGGTTCAACATTGTCCGCTACGGCGTGCATGAAGAGACGGGGCAGATTAACTATGAAGAGATGGCCCAGCTTGCCGAAGAACATCGGCCGAAGTTGCTCATTGCAGGTGGCTCCGCCTATCCGCGCGTCATCGATTTCGCCAGAATGGCTGAAATCGCAAAATCTGTTGATGCAACCTTTCTGGTTGACATGGCCCACATCGCTGGGCTTGTGGCGGGTGGTGCTCATCCAAACCCGGTTCCGCATGCGGACATCGTGACCTGTACTGTCACTAAAACGTTGCGTGGCCCACGTGGGGGGATGATCCTCACCAAAGACGCAAGCTGGCGAAAGAAGCTGAACAGTGCCGTTTTCCCTGGGTCGCAAGGCAGTATTCATCTAAATGTGATTGCGGCGAAAGCAGTCTGTTTGGGTGAGGCGTTACGGCCGGAGTTTAAAACCTATGCGGCCCAGGTGGTCAAAAACGGCCGGGCATTGGCGGCCACTTTGCAAGAGGAAGGGTTTGAGATTTTGTCTGGTGGCACTGACAATCATCTGATGTTGGTAGACACAAGTTCGGCCGGGCTGACAGGGGATCAGGCGGAAAAAGTGATTGAATTGGCAGGACTCACATGCAATAAAAACGCGATGCCGGGCGATGCGGTGAATCCGATGAAATGGCGTGGGGTACGTTTGGGTGTGTCGGCCGTCACCACGCGTGGCATGAAAGAGAGTGAGATGGCGGAGTGCGGCCGGTTGTTGGCCCGCATCTGGAAAGCGGCCGATGGGTATGAACTTGATGCGCAGGTGGCTGCTGAAGCGAAGGCGGCTGTGGCGAAACTGTGTCAGCAGTTCCCGACTTATGATTTAGCCAGCTGAAAGGCAAAGTGAGTTGAGGCTCTGCCTTCCAGACCGCTAGTTTTAGTTATGAACTTGCTAAGTTTGAATCAGTCTGGAATAGTGAGAACAACGCTGTTGTGAAAGGGATCGACGACAGTCGTTATATCGTTGCAGGTATCTACTTTGATTTGATGGGCCGTCAGCCGCTCGATGGCCTGTTGCCGACTGTCGGCCGAACCAAAACAAATTTCGAATTGTTCCAACCCAAGCGATTCGGCCGAATTTGGTGGACCGCCTCTTGATTTCCAGTTGTTGAGCCCCACATGATGATGATAGTTACCGGCCGAAATAAACAGAGCTGAATCGGGCATCTCAAATTGCAGATCGAAGCCCAATAGATCTACATAGAATTGTTTGGCACTGGGGATTTCACTGACGCTCAGATGCACATGTCCCATAACTGTTGCAGGGTCCAGCAGAGATGAACTATTGTCGTTTGCTTCGCGCAATAAGGCGTGAAGGTCTAAGGCTTTCGTCACCATCTTGATCGTCCCGTTTTCATCATACTCCCACTGTTCGCGTGGTAGATCGTAACAAATCTCAATGCCATTTCCTTCAGGGTCATTTAAATAGATGGCGACTGCTGCTCCATGATCACTCGCTCCTTCCCAACCCGGACCGTTTACCGTAGTGTAATGGCGAAACCAAGTCGCTAAAGCAGTACGATTTGGAACGCGCAGCGCAAGGTGGAAGAGGCCACTTTGCCCTTGAGCCCGACGGCCGGAAGTAAGATGGCGTAAGTGAATGAGCGGCCGTTCAGGAGTCCCCAAGGTAGCCGTTTTGCGATGAGAGCCCAGTCGTTGTCCGGCCGAGCTTTCTAGAAGCTGTAGCCCAATCACATCCCGGTAAAATGCGACCATTTTTTCAAAATTGGCAACTTTTAAAGTAATAGCGCCTATCGATGTATTTTGATGAATCATTTGAATTCCTAATAAAACAGAGTGTTAGAAAGTTTACTTGCCAGCAAGCCATTCTTCATAGAGGAGAATTGTTTGACCGACAATTGCATTGGCTATTGTTGTTAATGTTAGCTAGGTGCTGTTCCCACCGAGGTGCGCTTGCGCATGCGATCTATAAAGCGTTGTGTGCCGATTGTGATCAGCCCTGGAATACCCATCAAAAGCGTAATCTTTAGAAGTGAGCCAACCGTTGCGATGATGAACATGAGTGGGGCGGATAACCCTTCTAACCCTTCATCACCGGCCGTTTCACCCTCACCGCCTTCGTTTTCGGTCCCTTCGTATTCAGCCGCGGCTTCCGCTCGAATCCCTTCTGCCCAACCACTGCCATCAAGTTGGGCAACCCCAACCATCATAGCGGCCGACACAAGTGTGACGAAGAAAATTGCCCAAAATGCATCTTTTAATGTTGGCATGATTATTTCGCTCCTTGTGGCTGTATGCTGTTTGCCGGTCTGCGTAAAACATACTTCTTAAAATTAGTCACAATCCACTTCCAATGCATTGCAAGGTGGACCCCAAGTATGATCATCATTAGGTTGGCACTCGTGCCATGTAAACTCGACCAAAATGGATCGATTACAACATTGATCCCAAGCGAAGGTAACGCAGCTTCAGATATCAGTACCCCGGTAAACGTCGCTACAACAAATAAGAATAAGAGCAACCAGTCGAGAATGTAATTGAATCGTGTTTCGGCCGGAACGCTTTTAAATAGGCGTTTTGTAATACTCACGATCCACTTCCAATCCATAATCAGGTGGATAAAGAGTGGAACAATTACCACAAAACTGATCCATTCATGGATGGGAATCCCTGTTGCTTGCGGAGCAAGCACAAGCACCATGATGATAAAGAATACAAGATTGACCC
>JBGCDP010000250.1:0-14999 GCA_045105475.1 Anaerolineae bacterium | reverse complement strand
ATCCGGCCGCCAAAAGCGGTAAATAGGGAAATACAAATTGAACTGATGTGTCAGCCAGCAGGCGAAAGCCCATCGAACTGGCAACGACGTTGAAGAGGGTTGGTTGGTTAGATGGTTCGTTTGTTGGTTGGTTAGTTTGTTGGTTCATAAAGTGCTCAGTACCCGGTGCGCTATGCGCCCAGTGATCGGTGGGTCAGTGGGTCGGCAGGTCGTCTACCGACCAGCGAAGCGGACCGAATACCGATTACCGGGTCGAAGGCACCGCCCTCCCGGCTTCCGGCTGTTGTTGCGTGATGCAGTGGATCAATCCACCACCAATCCCGATCTCGCGAGAAGGGACCCCCACAATTTCATGTTTTGGGAAAACCTCTGCCAACAGTGACATAGCGAGGTTATCGGCCTTTGGTTGGTTAAACGTTGGCACAATGATGCCTTTGTTTGTCATCAGATAGTTGATGTAACAATCGGCTATCGGCATCCCGGCCTCACGCGGAAACGAGCCGTCAACCTGTTCGATTCCGGCCGCTTCTTCGGCCGTTAAAGACATCGGCTCCGGCTGATAAAGTTTGTGAATCTTGAAGGATCTTCCTTTCGCATCAGTTGTTGACGCAAGCGCTTCATACGCTTCATGCACAATGTCGTAGTAGTCGTTTTGCTGATCATCGGTCCACGTCAGAACAATCTCACCTGGGCCAGCAAAAGCGACCAGCTGATCAACGTGACCGTCAGTTTCTTCTTCCATGTCACAGTCGAGCCAAATGATTTTTTCGAGATTAAGATAGTCAGACAACGCCTGTTCAACGTCACCCTGGCTCATTTCTCCACGACGATTAGGATTCAAAAGACAGTCGGGTGTGGTTAAAAGCGTCCCTTCCCCATCAACATGAATCGCGCCTCCCTCACAAATAATCGGCGCACGATAACGGCTCACATCCAAATGTTCGCTTAACCTTGCTGCGATTTGATCATCATCGTCCCACGGATAATAAAGCCCTTCTTCGAGACCACCGTAAGCGTTGAACTGCCAATCGACAATGCGCAATTCCCCTTGATCGTTGATGACAAATGATGGGCCAGAGTCTCGCATCCATGAATCGTTGGAGGGCATTTCAAGCACGGCGACTGATTTTGGGAGCATTGCCCGAGCGTTTTCGAGCTGATTGGCCGGTGTCAGCATCGTGATCGGGGTGAAGCGGCTGATGGCGGTTGCCACGTCGACGAACGCTCGTTGGCCAAACTTGGCCTGATTACGCCATACATCCGGCCGGACGGGCCAAATCATCCAAACATGAGATTGGGGTTCAAATTCACCGGGCATACGAAAGCCATCGGCCTTGGGAGTTGAAGTCAAGAGGGTCATGGTGCTATTTTCCTCTAATTTGAAGAGAGAGCCAGCTTTATGACAGTACGATTCTGCTGAGGGATTAATCCCTCAGTTAAGATAAGAAACCCGATTCATCGGGTTGTCTTGAGTGATCGTCATCGCTACTATCACACCACACACAACGAAAATCTAAGAAGGTGGACAAGCATGAACGAGAAAAAGCATTTTGTGGTGACAGGAGCAACAAGCGGTATTGGGGAAGAGACAGCTTTAGCATTGGCAAAAACTGGGGCAAAGGTCATCATCATCGGCCGGACCGAGGCGAAATGCCAAGCGGCAATCGGCCGGATCAAAGCCAAGGTCGCCGATGCTGATCTTGACTATCTTCTGGCTGATTTCTCATCGATCAAAAGTACTCAGGCTGTTGCACAAGCCTATCTCGCAAAATATGATCGGCTCGATATTTTAGTTAACAATGCTGGAGCGATTTTCGGCAAGCGTGCGGTAAGCGAAGATAACCAAGAGATGCACATCGCGGTAAATCATATCGGGCCGTTTGTATTAACAACAGAACTTGAAGCGTTGCTCAAACAAACAGCGGCCGCCACTGGCGAAGAAGTTCGCATCGTCAATGTCAATTCTGATGCCCATTACAGCGGTATGAATTGGGATGATATTCAATATGCGGAAAGCTACTCAGCCATGAAAGCATATGGGCAAAGCAAAGCGATGAATGTGCTGTTTACCCATGAAATGGCACGGCGATTAGATGGGAGCGGTGTCACCGTTAATGCATTGCACCCAGGAGTTGTCGGGACCAATATCTTCTTAGGAATGGGGAATAATATAATTGTGCGGGCACTTTCTAAAATTGCAGGGTTGTTCATGCTTTCACCTGAACAAGGGGCTGAAACCAGCTTGTATCTGGCTCAATCACCCGAAGTTACTGGGGTTACCGGCAAATACTTCACAAAATCGGCCGAAAAGAAGCCTCTACGTGAGACCTTAGATGAAGCCAACTGGAGCAAAATGTGGAGCCTAACAGAAGAGTGGCTGGCTGAAGCAAAATAAAAAAGCTTCCCACCCAAATGCTTGTTTGGTGGGAAGCCAGCAGAAAGGAGGTGAGCAAATCGTCCACATGGATAACTTGCTCACCGAAGAGAATAAGAAGTCAGGCAAAAGTTGATCTTACCTACACCCTACTATACCTACGTATCGTTTCCACCTCGTTTCCACATTTTAGAGTCTTTAGATAAATAGATCGTTTATGGCAGGTTCCACCTAAGCTTAAGCGAAAAGAGATCAATCTATTCGTAAAGTATCCTTGGGCGAGGTTGTCTATGCCTTCATAACCCGACCCATTTTTGGGTCCTAGGAGATTTAATGAATAACAATAGAAAATTATCAATCAAAACCCTCATCGGGTTGAGTTTGTTGCTGGGTTTAGCCGCATGCACCCAGGAAATCGCCCCTCTTGAGCTTGAGGAGATACAGGTCGAAGTAGCGGAAAACACTGCTGGCCCAGAAGAGCCGACAGAGGCCCCTGAACAACCGACGGCCGAACTTGAACCAACGGAAGAAGAAGCAATGGAAGAACCAACCGAAGCACCCATTGCAACTGAAAAAGCGGATGCTGAGGAAAAGGTAGGCGAAGAAATGGAAGAGAACACAGACGATAGCGGTATCATGACCACAGATGATCGAAGCGAGCAATTAAAGTCCCTTACCTCTAGATGGAATACAAATTGGGAACTCCGCACGGTTGAATATGATTCGTTTCTTTCCGGTGGGCCACCCCGTGATGGTATACCATCGATTGACGACCCTGTATTCATTTCACCTGCTGAGGCATCAGACTGGCTTGAAGGGCAAGAACCGGTTATCGCGGTTGAAGTCAATGGGGATGCTAGAGCATACCCGCTCCAAATTTTAACTTGGCACGAAATTGTGAATGACACTGTCGGTGGCCGGCCGATTATTGTCACCTTCTGCCCGCTGTGCAACGCTGCCATCGCGTTTGACCGAACCCTCAACGGCGAACCCACTGAGTTTGGCGTCTCTGGTTTATTGCGCAATTCAGACATGGTGATGTATGACCGGCAAACAGAAAGCTTGTGGCAGCAGTTCACGGGTGACGCCATCGTCGGTGACGCAGTCGGAACCCGACTCGAATTCCTATCAACATGGCTGATCAGTTTTGATGATTTCCAAACTCAGTTTCCAGATGGAACCGTCCTCTCCCGTGAAACGGGTCATGATCGTAACTACGGCCGGAATCCGTATAGTGGCTACGATACGCTTGGCAATAATCCATTCCTATTCAGAGGGGAAATTGACGGCCGTCTACCGGCTGTAGAGCGGGTGGTTGCAATTTCGGCCGAGGATATTGGCGTTGACGTCGCTTATCCATTCAGCATTATTTCTGAGGTGGGTGCAGTCAATGACAAGCAGGGTGATCTTGATATCGCCGTCTTCCACATTGGTGGTGCAACATCAGCGTTAGGCAATTCTGTCATCGCTCGAGGAGAAGACGTCGGTTCGGCTGCTGTATTCAACCCTGTCGTCGACGGCCAAAAGTTGACCTTTAGCCGTGCAGATGACAAAACTTTTGTCGATGCTGAAACAGGTAGCATTTGGAACATTTTTGGTGACGCAATAGACGGACCGCTCGCAGGCTCAACGCTTGAGCCGATTGTGCATGGAAACCACTTCTGGTTCTCATGGGCGGCGTTCAAGCCAGACACCATAATTTTTGGAGGGTAGGCCAATTTAAGATTTTCAATTGACGATTTACGATTGGGTTGAGCTAACTCCAATCGTAAATCGTTTTTCGCAGCTCAAAAAAACTAATCCAAAATCTCTACCACAGATTGGCGCTTACGGTTGAGGACAAGCTTGGTCACATCTGGCCGCGAGTAATGGCCAGATGGATCGAAATTCTGACGCTCGGCCCTTACTTTTTGATGATCAATTGTCGCAAGCTTCAACGTTTCTGCCCCTACATTGTCATGCGGATCAATGACCCATTCCCCATCAGGGCCAGCGATACAAGATCCCCCATCACTCAGCATATCCCGGCTGTTTTTCAGGATTAAGTCAAGGTGGGGCGTATCGGCCGGAAAGTCGCTTTTACGCATTAGCCCAGACACTGAAACAACGTACGAGCGTGCTTCCAGCGCCATAAATCGGGTGATGTCTACTGTGTTCCGAAGATGACCGGGCCACACAGAAACATGCAAATCTTCCCCTTGAGTCTGCAAGGCCACACGGGCCAACGGCATCCAATTTTCCCAACAATTTAAGCCACCCACGGTAAATGCTCCTAACTTATGAGTCACCAATCCATGCCCGTCACCCGGTGACCAGGTGAGCCGTTCTTCATACGTTGGCATCAGTTTGCGATGCACCGACTGAATTGTGCCGCTTTTATCGATGTAGACCAACGTGCAATACAAACTGTGACCACCACGATCATCCGGCCGTTCAATCGTCCCTAAGTAAACAGCGACCTGCTTTTGCTTTGCCAACTGGCACAGTTGGTCTAAATCCCCACGGGTTAAGTTGACTGCATTTTGCATGTAATGAGCGTGGATGTCTTTCTGCACGGCCGAATTGAATCGGGCCCCATCTGTTAGTTCAACCCAGAACGGATAGCCGGGCAATAGTGATTCGCCAAACACGACCAACTCAGCCCCCTGTTCAGCACCATCGGCCGTGTACGCCATTATCTTTTCAAAGGTCTTCTCACGGTTTAACCAAACTGGTGCCACTTGGGCTAGTGCAATTGTTAAATGGTCTGCATTCATAGTTTTCGCCTCACTTGAAAATACTGAATTGTATGTCGAACGAGCAAATTATTGAAAACGATTACCGCTTGACAATTCCATCATTATGGACAAGAATTCCATTATATTGGATTTTTAGAGGTGATCAATGTCCGAAAAAACGTATCAACGGTTGACCGCAGAGTTAACCACCATCGATCAAGAGGGTCTATACAAACGGGAACGGCTGATTACATCGCCACAATCAGGCGAGATTAGAGTCAACATTAATGGGAAAGAGCAGCCTATCATCAACCTATGTGCCAATAACTATCTAGGCTTAGCCGACCATCCAGACATTATTGAAGCCGCAAGCCAAGCGATGCGGGATTACGGCTATGGGATGGCATCGGTCCGCTTCATCTGTGGCACAACTGACTTTCATCGTACTTTGGAAAAATCGATTGCTGATTTTACCCATCATGACGACGCGATTTTATTTGCAGCCTGCTTTGATGCCAACGGTGGTGTGTTTGAACCGCTCCTGACGGCCGAAGACGCTATTGTGTCAGACTCATTAAATCATGCATCAATCATTGACGGGATTCGGTTGTGCAAAGCAAAAAGATATCGTTTTGCTAATAACGATATGGCTGACTTGGAAGCAAAGCTCAAAGATGCAGCCGCGCAAAACCCCCGAACGATTGTGATCGCCACCGACGGCGTTTTTTCAATGGATGGTTACATCGCCAATGTGCCGGATCTCCGCCGTTTGGCCGATAAATATGATGCGCTACTTATGATCGATGATTGCCACTCGACCGGAATTTTGGGAGCAGAAGGGCGTGGTACAGCTGCCCATTTCGGCTTACAGGCTGACATCTTGACCGGCACACTGGGCAAAAGTCTGGGTGGTGCGGCCGGTGGCTTTGTCGCAGCCGCACAACCGGTGATCGATATGCTGCGTCAACGTTCACGGCCGTATTTATTTTCAAACTCATTGCCACCTGCCATTGTCGGTGGTGCGCTTAAAGCGATTGAAATTTGCCGTGAAGGTGATGATCTACGTGAAAAACTGATTGCAAACGCTAAATACTTTCGTGCAGGTATGGAAGCGGCCGGTTTCGATCTACTCCCCGGCGAACACCCGATTATTCCGATCATGCTGGGTGAAGCGCAGTTGGCTCAAGATTTAGCCAATCGTTTGTATGAGTTGGGCGTATATGTCACTGGGTTCTTCTTCCCTGTGGTTCCTAAGGGCCAAGCCCGTATCCGCACCCAAATGTCGGCCGCCCACACCACTGAAAATCTAGACACAGCAATTGCGGCCTTTACCCATGCGGGCAAAGAATTAAGCATTTTAAAGTAGCCAGTCTAGTCAGTAATTCCCTTTAGACTATTCTATTGATCAATGTTAGATGAAGACTGCAGCTAGCGCGTCGCGATATCTTTATTGGCGGCTCGCTCCTGCACCCCAAAATCATGAAAGCATTAGTTAAAGCAAAAGCAGAACAAGGATTGTGGCTACACGACAATTTAGAAATTCCGGAGCCAGGTCCCAATGATGTCCGGATCAAAATTCTAAAAACATCGATCTGTGGAACTGATATTCATATTTATGAGTGGGACGAATGGGCACAAAAAACGGTGCCGGTTCCTTTAGTAACCGGCCATGAATATGTTGGTGTCATCGATAAGGTTGGCTCCGCCATTGATCATCTCGAAATCGGGCAACGGGTGTCGGGCGAAGGGCATATTGTGGGCAACACCAGCCGCAACAGTCGGGCCGGCCGTTTTCATCTTGATCCGGAAACAAAAGGGGTTGGGGTCAACTGGCCAGGCGCCTTTGCTGAATATTTGGTGCTCCCTGCATTCAATGTCATTCCCTTGCCAGACTCGGTCCCTTCAGAGATTGGGGCGATCCTTGATCCATTTGGAAATGCGGTTCACACGGTGCTTTCGTTTGATATTGTGGGGGAAGATGTGCTGATTACAGGTGCTGGCCCAATCGGGATTATGTCGGCCGCCGTTGCCCGGCATGCAGGTGCGCGTCATGTTGTCTTGACCGACGTGAACCCCTATCGATTAGAGCTAGCTAAAAAAGTCGAGTCTGACATCCGAACTGTCAATGTGGCCGAAGAAGATTTAAGCGGGGTCATGAAAGAACTAAACATGCAGGAAGGGTTTGATATTGGACTTGAGATGAGTGGTGCCCCGGCCGCATTTGAGCAAATGATCGATGTGATGATTATGGGGGGCAAGATCGGCATGTTAGGTATTCCGGCCGGAAAAATGCCGACAGATTGGGGGAAAATCATCTTTAAAGCGTTAACGATTAAAGCGATTTATGGCCGCGAGATGTTTGACACTTGGTACAAGATGTTGGCGATGATCGAAAGTGGTTTAGACCTGGCTCCTCTGATTACCCACCATTTTGATGCCGCTGATTTTCAAAAAGGGTTTGACGCGATGCGCAGCGGGAATTCTGGCAAAGTGATTTTACATTGGGACAAATAGCGGCCGATTATAAAATCATCTCTAATCGATCGCTGATCGCTTCATAGGCATTTACAATCTGGCGATGTTCAATAATATTTTCCAGGAAAAGTTTTCTTTTGCTTGGATCTTCTATCCGGCCGGCCCGAATCATCAGCTCATCATAAGCCTGCAAAAGAATATCAGTTGCAAACTCATGCTCGGTTAAAAGCATCATCAAATAGCAGATGCTGTACATCCGAAACGGATGAATCGCCGCGTCTAATTGATCTTCATCCGCCACAAATTCGAGTAGCGGGCCTATAATTTCTTCAGCAAGCTTATTCTCGCCTCGGCGCAAATACAGATGCGCAAGCTCCGCTTTTACTTCAAAAGCCAAAATTGGCTGGTCGATCTCATCGGTTATTTCAAGCACCTGATTATAAGCGTCTTCAGCTTCATCAAGTCGATTGATGTAAGTGAGAATCAAACCAAGCTCGCGGTTGGCATTGGCAATAAGATGGGGATTGTTAATGTTTTTAGCGATAAAAATTGAAGCATGACAGTAAATTTCACTGAGTTCATATTCATCGAGATAAAGATGAATAATCGCCAAATTGAGAAGGTTCAGACACTCTCCAAAGTCACTACATATTTCCTGACAAATTCTTAACCCTTCTTTTCCATACCGTACCGCCAAATCAAAATCACCCACATCCAGATTTAGAGCACATAAATTGGTTAAAATTTTAGCATTGCCCAAGCGGTCCCCAATCGCTTGATAGATCTTTTGACAGGTTGCCCAATATCTAATCGCTTCAGATATTTTCCCTTGAGCCTGGGCAACAATCCCGATATTGTTAAATACTCTCGCCTCTTTTTGCCTTAACTTAAGTTTTTTATACGTCTGCTGTGCCTCAATGAGATAGGGTCGAGCATCATCAAATCGTTTGCTGTTGATCATCGTCTCGCCCATCTGCTGCAGCCCCTCGGCCATCATGAGACGTTGATTCTTTTTTTTTGTAATTCCAATTAATTTTTGCAGGATCGCAATCGATTGATCGTAGTCACCCAAGCTCATACTGGCTTCCCCTAGCTGGCGAAACGCTTCAATCTGGATCGATGAGCTTTCATCAATTTGTGACTCAAGAATAGATTGGGACGTCTCAATCGCATTTTGAAACTGTCCTCGTGCGATCTGAAAGCGTCCCAAGCGCAAGCGGGCTTCGTTTAAAACATCTGGTCCACCAATTGTGTTAATGACGTCCGCAAGCTCTTTCAAACGGTCAATCGATATTTCTTGCTTGGTGCGATCAGCCAGCAAGTGCTGAATATCTTCCATTGAAAGTAACAGATCAAATACATCTAAAGCTCGATCATCAGGTGTCAGTTCGATAGCACGGGAGTAGAAATCGATGGCGTCTTCATTAAGGAAACGATTGCGCGCAAATTCTCCAGCTTGTCCAGCATAAATTCGTTCGCGGCTCAGGTCCCCGGCCATATGCCAATGGTGGGTCAATATCGCGGCTTGAGAAGCATCGTTAGGGTAGACGTCTTCGATTGTCTCAGCCATCTTATGATGGTACTCAACTGATTCTTTTGTAGTTAATGCAGAAACCAATCCTTCTCGAATTTTATCATGCGAGAAGCGCCAAACGCCGTTGAACGTCTCAAGTACGGCTGCATCAGAGCATAGCGAAAGCCATTCAACTAACGTATAGGGAAGCGAAATCTGGGTTGCTATTTTTTCCAGCACGATGGGATCAGGCTGACGGCCGCTGATGGCTGCATATTTAAGTAATTTCCGAGCTTTGACAGGCACCCGCTCTAAGCGGCGCTCAATAATCGTTGCAATCCCTTTCGGCAGTAGCTTCTCCGGCAAATCGGCCGGATCGATCTTAGCTAAACCGCCGGTCACTTCTGCCAATTCTCGCACCAGCTCGATTAGGAAAAAAGCATTTCCCTCAGTTTCGTTTTCGAGCATCTGCTGCAAAGGCTCAGATTGAGCGACTGGGCCCAACATCGCATGGCTCAACACGCTAATTTCGTGAGTCGAAAACCTTTGGAGTTGAATATAGTTCATGTTTTGAAGTCTGTTAGGTAAATCAGGCCGTTCATCAGAACGATAAGTAGCCAAAATCATAAGCTTGTATTTATGGACAACTCGGTTGAGCTGAATCAAAATATCAAGGTTGTTTTGATCCCATTGCAGGTCTTCAAGGATAAGGAGTGTCCAACCTTGTTTGCGGTCAAACAGGTTAGTCACAGTACTGTAAATACGTTGGCGAGCGGCAGAACCGTCTAGCTGTGGCGGCTGAGGGATTTTGACTTCTAATAGCTGCTCTATTCCGGGCAAGATCGCTTTCAGCACGCCGGCCGTTAAATGGTCCGGTTCATCGAGCAATAAAAGTTGACTGACTGTCTCACGCCAGATTTCGTAAGGTAGCCCTTGGCTATCCTCAACTCCTTGCCCATGTAAAACTAAGGCTCCGTCCATCATGGCTCTAACTCGAATTTCGCTGACCAAGCGAGATTTTCCAACACCGCTTTCCCCACCAATTAGCCAAGCTGAGCCATGTCCTTCGGAGGCGCTGGAAAGGGCGGTAGTCAGCAAGGTAAGCTCATCTTCCCGGCCGACAAATCGAGCCGCTTGTAAAAAGCTTTCACGGGTTGCTGTTGTCTCGACATGTAGTTTCGTTTTAGTCGAATAGGGAGCAAGCCGATTGATAATTTGAACAGGGTCAGTGAGGCGAGTTTTAGGGTTTTTGCTTGTTAAGCTATAAATCAACTCAGCCAAGCCTGGGGGAATCGCAGGGTCAGAAATAATCGGCTCATGAGTTAGTACATGACGATAAACAATCCCTAAGTTGTAGCTAGGGTAGTAACGCTCTCCCAGTAGCATTTCATAAAGCATCACACCTACGGCGTAATAATCAACCGCACTATCAACTACTTCTCCCCGCAGAATTTCAGGTGCTAAATAGCCGATTGTGCCTGAAATTTCATTGGTCGATTCAATGCGCTCACGCGTACTGGCTAAACCAAAATCTAGAATTTTAACAGCGTCATTTGTAACAACGACATTGTCAGGCTTTAAATCACAATGGGTGATACCCCGTCGATGCAAATAGGCGATAGCTCGAATCATTTGAGCAACTAAATCTACCTTGGCTGATAAAGATTTGTTTTGAGTTGCTTCTAGTAGATTTTGCCCATTCTCAATAAGCTCCATGGTAAACCACGGCTGTTTATTGTCATCAAAGCCATAGTCTAAAACACTTATGATATTGGGGTGTCGCAGAGTGGCGACTGTTTGAAACTCTTGAGCCAAAGAAAGGCGCAAATCCCCCATTGTGTAGTCATCAGCAATTGTTTGGTCAAGATGTAGATAGTCAGAGCTTTTATCGATTTGGACTTTCTTGAAGGCGACGTCTGTGTGGGTGAGGCGGTCCCATGCACGATAGACAACTCCCATCCCCCCTGAGCCTAAGGGGGTTTCGAGTCGATATCTTCCTTTAATAATTTCCTGTTCGATAATGTGATCGTTCATGAAGTATTGCTCCCGACTTTGTGTCAGGAAATAGAATAACTACAGGCAGGTTAATCTTTTCATGTTCGACCTTAAATGGCATTAGACTAACAGTACTATTGGCATAAGGTAATAGTACTGTTTGTAGCTCAGGTGATAGATTCTAAATCATTCATATTTTTAGTTTAATTTTGCCTAAACATAGTCGGCCGATTTGTGGTTTATTCTAGTGAAAACGGCATTGGCTCTTTGCTCTTCTCACAAGATTTCTTTTAGAGGACAGTACATTCGGCTAGAATACTTAAAGACAGAACACTATCGATAGGCGATTTAGGAGAAATAATGCACGGGATTACCAAAACAGTTCCAAAAAGTAGAGGGATGGAAGCGATTGATCATTTATACGATGGGACGCTAACGGAGTTTGAATTTCATATGGCGGGGAAGGCTCAATCCCCCCGCTTAAATGTAGGCGACTATGTTTACACGATTTTTGATCATCAAATCCGCGGCCGGTGCAAAATTAAGGAGTTTATTGCAGGGCATGTGAATCCAAAGTCAGGTAAGCCACGGGTATTGGTGATGGTTGAATGCCCGGGAGAAAGGCTTGCAGTTCCGATTCCACGTAGAGGGCATCAGGGGACGCGGTATTGGGATGGGGATGAATGGCCGCAGGAATAAATAAGTAAAGCTAATACATTAGCTTCTTTTGCAAAATGTTGTCGCTTTGCAAACAATAACCGCTAGTATGTGCTGCATACTGGGTATAGGTAAAGGAAAGGCTGCTTTTTTGTCATGATCAGCCTCTCTAGCACATGGAACTTACATCCAATGACTGCTAATCCATTCAACAGCGGTGTCAATAGGGGTTTCCTCAGCTAATCTGACTAGTTCTCCAATTTTATTGACCGCATCAAGTTCGATTTTCTGTGGTAGATTTGGTGCAAGACGATAGTAGCGGTCTTGTAAAAACTGCTTACATTGATAGTCTGCTATCCCCATGGTTCCATCAAACATAAGTGATAGAAGAGGGCTCGCCCATTGTGCAATCCCCCAATTATTCGTTTTTGTTTTTATATGCTGCGGGTTTTTTCCTGTACCTAATGATAAGATGTGAACATTTTCTAATGAGGTTTTTTCGTAACGGCCATCTTGTGTTTGTGCAAGAGCGCATAGAGTTGGATTATTAGCATAGACACCACCATCAATGTATCCGTTTACAGAAGGAAAGTAGGTCGGAGCCGCTGTCGCGTATAACCCAACATCCACAACTTTCTGATTGGCGTCGCTGTTTTTCCCTTCAAAATTATGAAAGATTTTCGGCTTCCAAGAATGATCTTTTTGCTTTTCTTCTTTCTCATCTTCATCTTCGCTATACAAATCAAAAGTTGGAATAAGCACATGCTTTTTTAGGTCTCCTAATACAGCATTTCCGAATAACTCCTTGAGTTTCTTTTTTAAGGGAGCTGTTTTGTATTGAGCACCTCGCAGTTTTCCTAAATCAATAATGTTATCTATCCAAGTGTCATTGAATATTGTATCTGCATCATTCACATATAAATCAATAGCTGTGGAAATTGGCATTTCATTTGCGATTGCCAATGCAAGCAATGCACCTGTTGATGTTCCTGCAACAAAATCTATTGTAGACAAAAAATCTTCATCTACTCTTTCTACAATTTTCTTTAAAAGAACTGCAGAGAATACACCTCTGACTCCCCCGCCATCTAGTGTAAGTATCCGATATTTTTTCATTGAGCGATCTCCCAAAAGCTAGGCCAATGGCCGTCTAGTATAGACGGCCACGGGTCGGAATAAGACAATTAAACTGTTCAATTCAACAGTTATCGAGGGCTGGCACTACTACCACCAGGTGTAACAGGCTGGAGATCATCAGCACTGACAGGCAATCCTGACAAGCGGATAATTGAAGCAAGGGTCCAGTGTGACTTGCCCTCATCATCAACCAAGAGTGAGTCTTCATTGAAACCTGTGCCATCCAGAGCTACAGCGAGTAGGATATCTTCCTTCGGCTGCCAACATGGTTGAACATTAAAGTAAGAATTGGGGTCACCCAACAAAAGCCCGGCAAAGGTCGCACAGATAATCATTGAGCCAACCTCGCCCAGTTTATTGCCTTCACCCTGTACCTTCGCCTCTTTCAAAATGTAAAACCAGAGTGAATCAAGATCATCATCTCCCAACGGGATTGGATCTAAGCAGAATTTGTGTGCAACCGCCGTACCCGAAGGCAGGTCAAAACGATATCCACGCATGAGGTTACGGAAGGCCAAGAAATTTAACTTGCGGTCTCTCGGCTCTTTTACAACTTCGCCAGGCAAAAGCTTTTCCTCGTGCAAAAATGCCAATGCATTTGCAAGCTTCGTGTCAAGCAATCGGGCTTTCTGAGGGAAATCACCTTCCGAACCTTCCATATTCAAAAACCAATTCCATTGAATTTGATTTTTGATTTCCAGCTTTCTGTTACCGCGCAAATCATCAGGTGCAGGATTATGTTTGCTGTTGTCAAAGATCGGAACCGCATGTGCAGGTTGTGGGCCTCGAATGATATTCGTCCGATAGCTATTACGCACCATCGTATGGCCAAAGCGATAGGCGGCCGTGGAAAATTCTACAGGGATAAACGGTCTATGTTTCCAATTGTAGACATCCTTGAAACCCGCTTGCCATTGTTTAAACTTAGTTTTCTTCCCCTTGTCGACAGCATCAAACTGTAGTGCTGCTGCATGGATTTTTATATTAGAAATGCGACGCAGAAAATCATTCCAAACAATATACTGGTAGAGCCAACGCAAGGTGGTGCGAGCTTGGTGAAACGCTGACTCTTGTTGCTCACCAGTTAGTTCAACTTCAGCTTCATCAATTTTTTTGGCGTTAGCTATTTTACGTTTAATGAGCGTTATGGCTGTATCGTAAAGCTTGTTATGCGCTAGTAAAAAGGCGAGGTGAAGCTGCGAGACAATGATGTTTTCATCGTTACGTGGGTCACCTATAGCGGCAATAGCCATTCTATTTGAATCTGACTCTTCGGGTTCAGAGCAATCAACAGCTGTTTTTACAATGCGTGGCAGGTCTTGAATACAGAATTCTGAATCAGTTCCTTCTTTTTTGCTTTTGACATGCGCAATTGCAAACCTGAATTTGTCGTCGGCATCATACAAATGCCGGCTCGCGCCTGGCCCTCGCCCGTAGAGATTATCTAAATCGAGCCTTGGCGTGCGATGGTTCAGCAGCCCGCTTGGATCATTTTGGCGCATGAGGGAAGAAATAGGGTCAAACGTAATGTCATGGTCAACAAACTGTCCAAAGTAAGTGTACCCGGCCGGGATATTGGAATCGTCTTTCTCATCTTGATCGCTTCCTTTCAACTCTGAGGGGCTCTTAGACGGACCCCGCACTTCGATCATGTGATCGTTAGCAACTCTAAGAAACTCTTCCTCAACAGCCTTTTCTAGCGCACCAGCGCTATTACCAGCAGATACATCTGGCTCCCATGCAGGCAAATCGGGGAAAATCCGGCCGAATGGTCCTTGATAAAACTTTGACCGTGGGGCCAACACTTCAAATTTTTTTTTTTTTTTTTTAATAAAACTCCTGTAGTCTATGCTGTTCTTGCCTGCTCAAATGTAAATGTAGGTCAAAAAAATGAAAAAAAGATCGGCCGGAAATTAGCCTCCGGCCGATCTAAGGTGTTCATTCAAACACCAGACATGTAAGTCCTCCGAAGTGGGGTTCCTCTGACCCGCGAACATTGTTTTGTAGCCTAAGCTTCAACCATCGATTTCAATTTCTGCAAGCTCTGCTCTGAGTTATTTTCATAGGTGCGTTCAACAAACAATCGGTCCATGATCTTGCCTAAAACGCCACCAGATAGTTGATAATCAAC
>JBGCDP010000249.1:0-3873 GCA_045105475.1 Anaerolineae bacterium | reverse complement strand
TGTACAACAGTCGGCCGTCAACCAACCCATCATTCCACCGTTTTTTGATCCGGCCGGGGCCAATGATTTGGTCGAGACTGTATCACTGATCGAAGCCAATGATGATGAGCTAGTCACCATCAGCCAAGAACGGCGTTTGAGCATGAATCTGCAAGAGATGCAAGCGGTGCAGGCTTGGTACCAAAGCGAAGAGCGTGAGCCAACTGACATCGAATTAGAGATGCTGGCACAAACTTGGAGCGAGCATTGCGTACACAAAACATTTAGAGCCGTTATCGATTACACCGGCCCAGATGGGGAAACGGAGCAAATCGATGGGATTTTGAAGACCTATCTGCGCGGTGCAACCGATGCGGTTGCCAAGCCGTGGGTGAAATCAGCCTTTGTCGACAATGCAGGGATCGTGGCATTTACAGACGAGTTTGATCTGGCGTTTAAAGTTGAAACGCACAATCATCCATCGGCGCTTGATCCGTTTGGTGGAGCGAATACCGGTGTGGGTGGCTGTATCCGGGATGTGATCGGGGTAAGTGCCCGGCCGATTGCGAATACGGACGTGCTTTGTTTTGGACCACAGGAAATGGCGGCCGAAGATTTACCAGAAGGTGTTCTACATCCGTCACGGGTGCAAGACGGCGTTGTGGCCGGAGTCGAAGATTACGGCAACAAGATGGGAATCCCGACGGTGAACGGGGCGATTGTTTATCATCCTGGCTATGTGGCGAATCCGCTGGTTTATGTTGGGTGCTTGGGCATTTTACCTGTCGGTAGCCATAGGACAGAACCACGAGCCGGTGACATGATCGTGGCTCTAGGCGGCCGAACGGGGCGTGACGGGCTACGCGGTGCGACATTTTCGAGCATGGAAATGGATGTAAGCACCGGTGAGATTGCGGGGACTTCGGTGCAGATCGGCCATCCGATTATGGAAAAGCAGACGCTTGAAGTGATTTTACAGGCTCGGGATGAAGAGCTGTACACGGCGATCACAGATTGTGGGGCTGGCGGCTTCTCGTCGGCCGTGGGTGAAATGAGCGAAGAGCTAGGAGCGACGATCCAGCTAAAAAACATCCCGTTGAAATATCCCGGGCTACGGCCGTGGGAAATTTGGTTAAGCGAAGCGCAGGAGCGGATGGTTTTGGCCGTACCACCTGAAAATGTCGATCGGGTGCGTGAGCTGGCAACGGGACAGAATGTTGAGACAACGATTCTGGGAACGTTTAGCGGTGACGGCCGACTCAAAATCTATTATGGGGATGAACTGGTTGGAGATCTAGAAGAGGCGTTTTTGCATGATGGGATTCCTCAACGGTATATGAAAGCGGTTTGGGAAAAGCCTGATCTGACCCAAACAGGGAATACAGAGAACGCTGAAGACACGAAAGATTTAAATAACGTGCTACTGAAGCTGCTGGGTCATGCGAATATTCGGAGTCGTGAAGAGACGATTCGGGTATATGATCATGAGGTGCAAGGTGGCACGGCGGTGAAGCCGTTGGTCGGTGTGGCAAATAATGGGCCGAGTGATGGGGCTGTGTTAGTACCGCTTGATAGTCAATTATCAGACCCTACTAATAAGAAGGCGGTTGCGCTATCCAACGGAATTTGTCCGCAATTGACAGCGATTGATCCGTATCACATGGCGTGGGCGGCGATTGATGAAGCGGTACGAAATGGGGTAGCCGTTGGGGCTGATCCTGACCAGATGGCGATTTTAGATAATTTCTGCTGGGGAAATCCGACGCTGCCGGATCGTTTAGGCACTTTGGTGCGCTGTGCGCAGGGTTGCTACGATGCGGCGGTTGCTTATGGGACGCCGTATATTTCAGGCAAAGATAGTCTGTATAACGAATACACTGGGGCAGATGGAGAAAAATATGCGATTCCTGGTACGCTGTTAATTTCGGCGATGGGGATTGTGCCAGATGTGAATCGCTCGGTGACAATGGATTTCAAGGCCGCTGATGAAGCGGTTTACCTGTTGGGGACAACGGGTGATCACTTGGCAGGTAGCCATTGGCAGATGGTAACGGGCGGCAGTGCGGAAGCAGGTCCACAGGCGGCCGAAGGGTTGTTAGATGGGTATCGTGCGGTCCACAAGGCGATGCAGGCGGGGTTGATTTCAGCCTGTCATGATTGCTCGGAAGGTGGCCTGGCGGTGGCTCTGGCAGAGATGGCTTTGGCCGGTGGTTTGGGAGCCGAGCTTGACTGGGCAAAAGTGACGACTGAAGAAAAATTGGACGCTAATACGGTGTTGTTCTCTGAATCGATTGGACGTTTGGTGATGACAGTTCCGGTTGAAAACGTGACTGCTTTTGAAGCGGCGATGGCTGGGCAGGTTGTGGCGAAGATCGGCCGAACGGTGGCGAAGCAACAGCTAACGGTTTCAGATGCGATCAGTTTGTCATTGGGTGAACTGACTGAGGCGTTTTGTGGAAAACCTGCCGCAGAGATCGATGTCTTAGCTTCGCACGATGGGGCCGATGTCGATTCCCATTCGACGAAAACAGCTGTACCCCAGCGACGCCCGACACCTAAACTGAACAAAGAACCAAAGGTGCTAATTTTGCACGCAAACGGAACAAACCGTGATCGTGATGCGGCGTTAGCGTGTGAGATGGCAGGCGGTCGGCCGGAAATTGTGCATATTAATCAACTGATGGCTGGGGAAAAGCGGGTTGATGATTATGGGATGCTGATTGTCCCTGGTGGATTCTCGTATGGAGATGACTTGGGGGCGGGCGTGCTATGGTCGGCCGATTTACGCCATCGTTTAGGGGATGCGTTGCGTGGGTTTGTGGCAAGCGGTCGGCCGGTATTAGGCATCTGCAACGGATTTCAAGTGCTGGTAAAGACCGGATTGTTTGGAGATCCTAACTCATCAGATGAACAGCGGAAGTTTACGCTGACGTATAACCAATCGGCCCATTTTGAGTGCCGTTGGGTAACGCTTGAAAATAATCCGGCCAGTAACAGTGTGTTTACGCAGGGGATGAGCGAACCGATTTATTGTCCGGTGGCACATGGCGAAGGTCGGTTTGTGACGTTTGACGACGCAACGACCTGTTATCTGCAAGAAAACAATTTGATTACGTTGAGTTATGTGGGAGATGGCTACCCAGCCAACCCGAACGGTTCGACGTTGGGGATTGCGGGGATTAGTAACCAGGCGGGGAATATGTTGGGGCTGATGCCCCATCCTGAAGATCATATTTTCCCATGGCAACATCCAAGGTTCCACCGGGGTGAAGGTGGAAAGTCTGGGTTGATTTTGTTTGAAAATGGCATTCGATATGCGGCTTCTTAGTTTCTTGGGCACGGAGTGATTAGATTATGATTTCAACAGAAAAACTTTTTGAGGCGTTGCCAGACTGTTTGGATACAACCGATTTTCCTGAATTGGGTGAGAAGTATGAGGGGAAGGTTCGGGATGTTTATTTTGATCGGCCGAATGCTCAACGAACATTTGTGACAACAGATCGAGTAAGTGGATTTGATCGAATCTTGGGACTGATCCCGTACAAGGGGCAGGTACTGAATCAGTTAGCGGCGTGGTGGTTTGAGCAAACGGCCGACCTCGTGGGGAATCATGTGGTGAGTGTGCCGGACCCGAATGTCATTATCGGCCGAGAGGCGGAGATGGTGCCGATTGAAGTTGTAGTGCGTGGCTATATCACAGGTGTAACCACAACATCGCTTTGGTATCTGTACGAAAATGGAGATCGCAGACCTTATGGCATTGAGTTGCCAGATGGGATGCAGAAGTATGATGCACTACCCCGGCCAATTATCACACCAACGACGAAGGCACCGAAGGGTGAGCACGATGAGCGAATTACGCGTGATGAAATTTTAGCGCAGGGGATTGTTCCG
>JBGCDP010000248.1:0-26619 GCA_045105475.1 Anaerolineae bacterium | reverse complement strand
TCGTTTTGACCCCAAAACCCCGATGGAAGAGACGCTGCGGGCGTTAGATGATCTGGTTTCGGCCGGAAAGGTGCGCTATGTTGGCACCTCAAACTACGCCGCGTGGCAGCTGGCTAAAGCGAATATGTTGGCAGAGTTTAGAGCACAGGTACCATTTGTGAGCGAGCAGGGGCATTTCCATATGTTTGAGCGCGAAGTTGAGAAAGAGATGATCCCTTATTGTGCTGAGCACAACGTTGGGTTTATTCCGTTCTTTCCATTGGCGGGTGGCTTTTTGACCGGCAAATACAAGCGAGGAGAAGATGCTCCGGCCGATTCACGCGGAGCACAAAGTCCGTACGTGCAAAGCTATATGACCGATACGAACTTTGACATCCTTGAAAAGCTGTCAGCGTGGGCTGAAGAGCGAGATCATACGATTAATGAGCTGGCGCACAGTTGGCTGCTGGCACAGCCGGCCGTCTGTTCGGTGATTTCTGGCTTAACCAAAAGCGAGCATTTGCAGGCGAATGCAAAAGCAGGGGATTGGATGCTAACGGTTGCCGAAGAGGCTGAAGTGACTGCGATTTTGGATGGTGGATAGATATTGATAGGGAGCTCTACACGTTTTTAGCCGCTAGTCGATATAGTTGTAGAAAGCAGAGTTTCGTTATAAATGAAACTTCACATCCAGCTTCAAATCTTGTATTATGTTCTTTCAAAAGAACTAATGAGCTAAGAACGCAGGAGGCCAAAATGGTTTTATCAGTAGATGCGAATCGAATAATCTCAGAACTTGACCAAGAAAACATTAAGTTGGGTGACATAAAAAAGATCGCTAAAGAGATCAAGAAAGATCATGATTTGGCCATGGAGCTTTGGGCAACGGGAGAGCTTAATCCTTGTATGCTAGCGGTTCTGATCATGGATAAAAAGCAGCTCACGCAAGAATTGATCGACCAGCTCGTGGCCGACATGCATGATCTTGATGATGACCAGCAAAATAAACTATCTGAATGGTTTTTGGCAAACCAACTGATGAAAGACAAGAAATCAATCGCCCTGATCCAAACTTGGGAACATGCCCCCTCATCGATTTTACGCAGATTGTTTTGGTATCATCAGGGCCGCTTACGCTGGACGGGCCAAACACCGCCTGAAAATAGTGTCGAGTTACTTGAGTCTTTAGAAAAAGATATGGGAAATGCTGAGCCAAATGTGCAATGGGCGATGAATTTCTGTGCCGGTTGGATTGGTGTTTTCCAGCCCGAACTCCGGCCGCGGTGCATCAAACTTGGAGAGAAGTTTGAGTTGTATAAAGGAGACCCTGTTGCCCGAAATTGTACGCCAGACTACCTGCCTGAGTTTATTAGCATTGAAGCTGCAAAGCGTGAAAAGTAATTAGGTTTAGAGTCAAAAAAAGATCGAACGTGCTTGTGTTTCTTCATGGAGCTCCTAGGTAATTGGGTAGAAATACGAGCATGTAACAGCGTAAACAAACTCTACGGCTGGAACCAGCCCAATTAACCAGCGAATCGCCTGCACGGCCGACTCTGACTATACGGGTAAAATACCACTGCCTGCCTCTGGGTCGATGTACCTACCCTTTCATGCCAATACTTGCCCAAAACCAACAGATCAGGCGTAGCCGACATTAAGCCAAATAGGATGACAATCCAAGATAGACTGCCTTAGATATATGCTTTGCCTTCGGATAAATAACGAGGAAAATTGGCTTTTCAAGCGTCTCAAAGTTTCCAATCTAAGGGTATCTTTATTCTTGCTCTTGGCAGACAGTGCCGAAAGTCACGATTTGGTTATAAATGCTTGACCCCTTAAGGGGCAACTTTTATACTGCATATATCGTTCAATATTTTTTGAACGTTGTGAAAATTCTCGCTTTGCAGCGAAAACAGGTTAAAATTTACAGAGGTAGAAAATAGCTATTTACCTCTGATATACATCACCCATACTTTAAAAGTATCACGAACTTGTGATGCACTATTTAAAGAATATAAGGATGGCGAGTCATGTTTGATCATTTAATCGGCCCTGGAATGGAAGCGGTCGAAGAAACATTAGAGAATGCTGTTTCAACCGATGTTGAAACTTTGCAGGATGCGAGCGTACATATTATCGTTTCTGGCGGAAAACGGGTTCGGCCGCGTTTAGTGCTGCTTTCCTATTTAGCCTGTGGCGGTCAAGATATGTCACAAGTTTATGACTTGGCGGCCGCGGTTGAGATGGTTCATACGGCAACTCTAGTACATGACGACATCAACGATCATAGTGATTTTCGCCGGGGTAAAGTAGCCGTTCATAAAAAATGGGGGCGTACCTTCGCTTTACTTGCTGGTGACTTTTTGTTTACCAAAGTCTATGAACTGATGGCGCCTTACGGTAATCCATATAACGTGATGATGTCGCAGGCTTGTGTAAAGCTTGTTGAAGGTGAAACACTTCAGGCACATGCGGCGAAAACGGGTGAGATTGACCGCGAAATCTATAAAAAGATTATTGCGCGCAAAACAGCTAGTTTGTTTGAAGTTTCAACCATTATGGGCGCGGCCGCGGCTGGTGCTAGTGACGAAACGATCGAAGCCTTACGCGAATATGGCTATAACCTGGGCATGGCGTTCCAGCTAGTTGATGACATTTTAGATGTGATTGGTGATGCTGAAGAGATGGGTAAACCGGTTGGTCTTGATGTCGCGCAAGGGCGCGGTGTTGTTGTCGCAGAAGCGGCCGTCAATGGCAACGGTTATAGCAATGGTGGCGCAGCTGTAGCTCAAGCACTTCCAGATGATGATCCAGTTAAGCGGATGATGGATCGTATGCGTGACTCAGGCGCTTTGGAGCTAGCAAAGCTTCAAGCGGCCGAAATGGGTAGCCGAGCTAGACAAGCCCTCGCCAACGTGCCAGACTCTGTAGGTAAAGAAGCCTTAGATCAGTTAATCGATATGGTGCTTGATCGCACAAATTAGATTGTTGCTCTGAATAAACTCAGATAATCATGCGCCAGGTTGTTATTTACAGCTTGGCGCATTTTGTTTTCTGGCCATCTTCGCTAAAATCGGCTAAATAAATACGAGGGTATTGAGATTGGCCAAACTATCATCAAAAATTTCAGCAATTTACTCCGAAATTAAGGCGCTTAATAAATCGGGCTATTCAAATAAGTACAAAGACCAAAGTAAGGGGCTACAGTTGAGCCAGTCTGCCTATGATCTAAATGAGTCATTGCCGCCCGATCTTATCGATCAAGAGGGCAAAGTTGATAGTCTGAATAACATCACATGGTTCAATTTGTTTTTTACGAATTATTATGATGCCTACTTGTATGCTATTCAGGCTTTGGAACTTGCTCAAGAACATAACTACAGCTTAGGCCAGGCGCGAGCTTTTGGTCACTTAGGGCGCATTCGAATGTACTGGGGAAACTATGCAGAATCTTTAGAGTGCCATAATCAACAGCTTGCAATTAGTACATCAATTAAGTACGAGCCGGAAATGTCGATTGCACTCAATTATCTAGGTAACTTGTATTCTCGCTTAGAAAAACCGATCCAGTCGATAGATTTTTATAGCCAAGCGATTTTAATTGATGAGAAGCTTGGGAATTTAGATGGGCAGGCTACAAAATTAATTAATAGTGCGATGGTGATGACACAGCTCAATCAAACTGATCAATCGCTAGAGAATGCTCTGAAAGGGCTTACCTTAGCAAAAGAGATTGAGAATCGATATTTAGAAGCATGGGCTTTGGGCACTATTTCACGTGCTTATCGAAAAAAGGGGGATATTAGTTTAGCCATCTTGTACATTAGCGATCATTATGAGTTGGCCAAAGAACTAAAGGATAAGCAGCAGCAACTTGATGCTCTTATCGGGTTTGGAGATGCTTATTATCATTCAGAAGATTACGAACGCGCACTAAGTTATTTAAACGATGCATTGACTTTGGCGAATGATAACAATTTCGTGCCGCACCAAAATCGCTGTTATAAAAAGATGGCGGCAGTGTGTAAAAAAATGGGTGAGTTTGAGAAAGCCATCGCCTATTTCGAGCTATACCATAAGCAACGAGAGGAGCTGTTTTCAATTGAAACGGCCGAAAAACTTCAACAGCTTGAACGATCTTATCAAGTTGAAGATGCAAAGAAAGAAGCTGAAATATTGCGCTTAAAAACCATCGAGTTAGAGCAGATGGTCGAATCTAGGACTGCCGCTTTAACGCAACTCAATGCTGAGCTGAATCGGTCGGTGAATCGAGAATTGGAGTTAAACACGCTCAAATCGCAAATTATTACGACGGTGTCCCATGAATTCCGCACACCTCTCACTGCGATCAAGGTTTCGGTAGATCTTTTACGCAGGCATATCGCCCAGCTGAGCGAGGCCAAGCAGGATCAGATTTTTACACGTATCAATGAATCGATTTCATACCTGGGTGAGATGATTCAACAAGTGCTTAATGTTGATTCGATTGATTCGCCTATTGTGAAACCGGTTTTTTTAAGTATTGAATTTGGCCAGTTTGTGATTGATTTAAAGAAAGATATAGAAGAGCGATTTGGCCCTCACGCCGACTACTTAATGCTTAAAAGTACTCCTTTTCAAGGTGATGTTGTGATTGGCTATATTGAGTTGCGCCAAATATTGTTCTACATCATCGAGAATGGTCTAAAGTTTTCAAACTATCAAGAGTTGGTCACTATTGAAATTTCGGCCGATGGAGCAACAAAGCAACTCTGCATATCGGTAACTGATTCCGGAATCGGCATTCCTGAAGATGAGCTTGAAAACGTTTGTGAACCTTTTTACCGATGTAGTAACGCAAGGCTCTATCGTGGGTTGGGGTTAAGCTTGTTTATGGTGAAGCAATTGATAAGCAAGCTGGACGGCAAAGTGAGCTTTCAGTCAGATTCTACAAGCTCAGATATAGTAACTGTCGTGACGCTGATGATTCCATTTGCTGAGATGTTAGATAATTAGTGAGGTAAGCTGGAAAAGGTTAAGCTCGAAAGAAGCACTTTTCTTAGACTGTGTCTAGCTGTTATGACTCAAAATTGGAGCTTTCTACCCTGTTGGTCAAATCTCCCCTGTAAATTTCTTTTACATTTCTTCGTCCGCTGGTTACAATTTTCGGGTATCTAAATTTAAACGTTAGCAATACTTATAGATGATTCTGATTGCGGATTTTCGTTATCTTTTACCCATCCCTATCTCTATTCTTTTATGACATCACTCAAGCAGACACTTACAGACATTGTTGCCGAAGCATTTGAAGCCTGTGGCATCGACAGAAAATATGGTTCAGTTGAGGTTTCAACTCGCCGCGAATTGGCCGATTACCAGTGTAATGGAGCCTTGGCGGCCGCCAAGCCGTACAAGAAAAACCCGCGCCAAATTGGCCAAGATGTCATGGAAAAGCTCCAAGCCACAACGGGTGACACTTTTTCTGAGATTAGTTTAGCTGGTCCCGGCTTTATCAATCTGCGTTTGAGCGATAGCTGGGTTGCAGGCCAAGTGCAGTCGATGGCGGCCGATGACTCCGGCCGACATGGTGTTGAGGCTGTTGCTGAACCCAAAATGATCATCATCGATTTTGGTGGGCCGAATGTCGCCAAGCCCCTGCATGTCGGGCATGTGCGGACCGGCATCATTGGTGAAAGCCTGAAACGGCTCTCTCGCTTTTTGGGTCATGAAGTTTTAGGTGATATTCATATGGGAGACTGGGGTTTACCCATCGGCCAAATTATTGTAGAGATACAAGAGCGTCATCCCGATTGGATCTATTTCGATGTTGACTTTAGCGGGCCGTACCCTGAAGAATCACCTGTGACAGTCAAAGAGCTGGCTGAGATTTATCCAACCGCCAGTGGCAAGAGCAAAACAGATGAAGAGTTTCGGGCAAAAGCACAAAAAGCGACGAGTGAGCTACAAGAAGGCCGGCCGGGATACCGGGCATTGTGGCAGCATTTTATGACTGTCTCAATTGCAGACTTAAAGAAAAACTACGGTAGTTTGCAGGTTGAATATGATCTGTGGCTGGGTGAAGCAGATGTCAATGATCTAATTGATCCGATGGTAGAGCAGCTGAAGGCTGATGGGCACGCGTACCTGAGCGAAGGCGCTATCGTGATCGATGTTAAAGACGATGCGGACAAAAAAGAGATGGAACCGCTGATGGTTGTGAAGTCGAATGGCTCTGTTGGGTATGAAGCGACTGATATGGCGACGATTGTTCAACGTGTACAGGATTATGATCCTGACTTAGTTTGGTATGTGGTTGACGGCCGACAAAAGAATCACTTTAGAAAGGTATTCCGGGCTGTTTATAAGTCCGGCATTGCTGACAAAAACAAAGTCAGCTTAGAGCATACGTACAACGGCACGATCAATGGACCCGACGGCAAACCGTTTAAAACCCGTGATGGCGGGGTGATGAGCTTACAGGTGATGGTCGAAATGGTCATCGAGAAAGCGCGTGAGCGGCTAGCAGAGATTGATGCTGCCGCCGACTATTCGGCCGAAGAGCGTGAGGATATCGCCCAAAAGGTTGGAATTGCGGCGCTCAAATTTGCTGACTTGGTCAACCATCGTACCGGCGACTATATTTTTGATCTAGATCGTTTTTCTTCGTTTGAAGGGCGAACCGGTCCATACTTGTTGTATGCAGCAGTTAGAAATCAATCGATTTTGCGCAAGGCGGCCGAAGAAGGATTGTCGGCCGGTGTCATATTGCCTCCAGCGAGCGAAGAAGAACGTGAGCTGCAACTCAAGCTGCTTGAATTGCCTGATCTGCTAGATTTCACATTCGATCAGCGAGCACCTAATCACCTCTGTGATTACGCTTATAATTTAGCAATTGCGTTTAACCGCTTTTATCGGGCGCATCATATTCTTAATGAAAAAGATGCCGCTCAACAAGCCTCATGGTTGGGCGTGGCTCAGCTGACAGTTGATGTGCTAAAGCTTGTGCTCGATTTGTTGGGTATCAGCGTCCCAGAACGTATGTAGAAAGAAATAGAGACGTGAGGATAGAGATAGGGGTCGTAATGGCGCCAATCCTATCCTTTCGTCTTTTTGTGTATTAATGAAATTGAAATAAGGTGCTCGGCATGCCACCTGCATACCTGCCACCTGCCACTCGCCACCTTGTTAAAAGAAATCAAAGACCGCGTTCGTTCATTTGGATATGCTTGGGAAGGGATCGTCTATTTAGTAAAGTCTCAGCACAATGCCTGGATTCATCTAATCGTGACGGTGTTAGCCATTGTTGTTGGGTTTTGGCTCGGCATTAGTCGTAGCGATTGGGCGTTGTTGGTTCTGGCAATGATGGGTGTCTGGATGGGGGAAGCTGTTAATACGGCCGTTGAAGCGATTGTTGACATGGTTCAGCCAGACTTCCACCCGATGGCCAAGATCGCCAAAGACGTCGCGGCCGGGGGCGTGCTGCTATCGGCGGTAGCGGCCGCGATTGTTGGTTTGTTGGTTTTAGGACCACCGCTTGTTGAGATGATAGGAACATGGTTAGTAGCCTGATCTTATTCTTTATTGCCTATTTCGTGCTTACCCTACAAAGATAATCTGATCATTTATAGAGGCGCCCTCCATATTGAAGGTGCTAGAGCTTATTCATGATAAAAGATCTCCGTACCAACTTTTAAATCCCATTTAAAATCATGGGAATGTCGTACAAAGACTTGGGAAAAGACCTCTTCAGGCATGGCTGAGTCGACCAGCGGTATCGGTACAATCAATCTTTCCAATGCAAAGCCTGGGTTTTCTCTGATCTCAAATCGAAAAGGCTCTCCATCTTTATTGACGGCTGTACGAAAGCCGCCTGGTGGCCCGCCGGCCGGATCGGCGATTAGATTGCTGCATTCATAGATTTTCTTGTCACTTTGCCAAACAATTATCGTGTAGTCTACATCACCTGGGGATAGTTCAAAGAAGACTTTGATTTCATCAGGGCCGATAGATGGATCAAGTTCTGGTTGGATTGTGCATACAGGATCTTCAAGCTCTGGAGGTGGCACATAAAACTTTGTAGATTCTCGTTTGCCGACGTGTGAACAGCCAAATAGAACTATGGTGCACAGGGTGAGAATAAATAAGTGATGTGTAAATTTAACCATTTGCGAGCCTTGCATTGATTTCTTCAACGGTTGGATTTTCCGACTCAATCCACGCTAGATAATCTTCAAATTCTGCAACCAACTCCTCAGGGGTTGATGCCGGATCTGCGACTACCATGTTGTTTTGGGAAGAGGTTGGAAATCCTGTCATCAAAACCTGATCTTCAGAATCCTCCGCTCCTTCTCCCCAGCGTGGCCCGCCTAAATAAACGGCCGTGTACATGATTTTTGCCTGCTGTTCTGACATCCCGTTGGTGAGTAGGGCTTCGTAAAAGACATAGTGGACATATTGCCAT
The DNA here is from genome assembly GCA_045105475.1 of Anaerolineae bacterium. Classification (GTDB taxonomy): domain Bacteria; phylum Chloroflexota; class Anaerolineae; order Promineifilales; family Promineifilaceae; genus WTJY01. The sequence continues at coordinate 18,200 of JBGCDP010000248.1, read as the reverse complement.
GTTTCTTGTTGATAGGTGGCTAATTCCGCATTATCGATGCCACAGTATGCATCATGAATGACGGCCGCATCTAAGTATGCGCCATCCAGCCGATCGCCTGTTGCGGACAAAAATGCTTGGGGAATCGAAGCACCATCTGTGATGGTTCCGGCTGGAGCTGTCCAAACTTTCCCACGAGAATCGACGTAAACAAATTCTTCTTCGAGTACCCATAAATCGCGCCCTGCCCGGCCGATCTTTGCGTGTGGGGCTGAAAATTCTCCTTTTGGCAGTGGAACGTATTCGGGTGTGATGATCGGCTCAATGCTGGCAACGACAACGGCCGGTGTGCTGTGTTGCAAGTTGTTTTGGATGTGACTGAATGTCATGCCGTTTTGGATGATTAGGAGTTCGGCAAAGATGCCAAGGGTGATTGCTAAATATAGGGTGATTCGTCTTACCATGATTTTTCCTCTAAACACTATAAATGTGTGAGGGGTGTTGATCTGAGAAAATATAGTCTCAGATCGCCTCACACTGGTAAGACGACAGAAAGTTGAAAAAGTTCCCTCTATTTTGAGCTTCTATCAATTTGTGTTTTTAGCGTAGGTTAAACGTAGGGTTTGCGGAAGAGTCGCGGCCTTCGACAGGCTCAGGCAGTTTAAGTCGTTCGATCAACTTTCGGCCGGGGCCACATCTGCGGTAGCTCCGTGTTGTACAGATCGACATCCATCGTAATGTAGTTTTTGCCGGTGCCGGGAGCTGGGACAAAATCCCACTGGTCGCTCCGTTTCCCCTCAGCCATCGCCTCTGCAATAAAATGGCGTCGTTTTTGGTCGGCCACGATTTTGTCGCGCAGTTCTCGAACATTCCATTGTCGCGCGATCTCAGCTGTAAATTCCTTCACGATCCGGCCGAACCCCGGTTTGCGGGCCAAGTTATCTAGTTCGTTTGGATCAGAATCTAAGTTAAACAGCAATGGCGGATCTCCAGGGCCAAAAATAAACTTAAACGGACCCCGCTTAATCATTAGTTCCGGCTGAACCACACCCTCACCCAAATACTCAGCAAATATTGTGTCTGATAAGCCACGTGTTTCGCCAGTTGTTAACACATCGGCCAGACTGTGGCCGTCAATCGGCATCGCCCAATCTGGGGCTGGATGGGCATCATCTGTGGCGAGTTCAACCATCGTTGGGACAAAATCAAGCAGTGAGATATTTTCACTCACCCGGCCGTGTTTGACGCCACCACTCGCGGCGATCAATGGGACCTTGGCCGACCATTCGTGGAATGACATTTTGTACCACAAGCCCCGCTCACCCATCATGTCTCCATGATCTGACGTGAATAGGATCACCGTGTTTTCATACTGATCGGTGTCTTTGAGTGCCTGAACCAGCTCACCCACTTTCGCATCGATATAGCTGATCATCGCGTAATAGGCGTGGCGGGCCGTGCGAACCATCTCGTCGGACACAACTTCATCGTCTAACAGCCCACACATTTGGCGCAGCCGGTAACTATGGGGGTCTAGCTTGTCGTTGGGCAGTCGGCCGACTGTTGGCATGTCAATCTCATCATCGCTGTACATGTCCCAAAATTCAGGGGTCATATTGTATGGGTCGTGTGGATGCCCGAACGAGGTCATGAGAAAAAACGGCCGCTTGTCTTCTGATCTAGGGTAATCGTAGATTTTGCGCACCGCTCGAAAACAGACTTCGTTATCAAAATCGATCTGCATACTCGCTTTGCACGGCCCCGCCATGCGGATGCTGTCGGGCTGGTGATACCATGCCAGCCGATCTTCAAGAGGCCGTTCCCAATCTGGTGTCCATTCAAAGCCGCCAGGATAATAGTCGGTTGTGAGCCGTTCCTCGAAGCCGTGAAGCTGGTCTGCCCCCACAAAATGCATCTTCCCAGATATGGCCGTTTGATATCCCATTTTGCGCAAATAGTGTGCAAAGGTTGGGACAGATGAGGGAAATTCGGCCGCATTGTCATAAGTGCCGATTTTTGAGCTTAATTGACCCGTTGCCATACTCGAGCGTGACGGGGCACACACCGGATTGTTGCAGTAGGCGTTTTCAAACACCATTCCTTCTTCAGCTAATTTTGAGAGATTAGGGGTTTTCACGACCGGGTGGCCGTACATGGGCAAAGCGGGTCCGGCCATTTGGTCAGACATGATGATGAGGAAGTTAGGTTGGGGCATGGGATTACGGGGTAGCGAGGTTTGTGAAGCAGTGGGGCATACGAAGGAGCCTCGCCACTTCGCTACATTAATTTAAAGCGAATCAAATGTCATCAACGATTGTTGATCAATATCTTTCAGCATCGGATTGCCTGAATCACGGCCGGAAAGGACAGCCTCAGATGAGTCTAGCCCCCAGTCGATGCCAAGCTCTGGATCGTTCCAAGCGACACCAAACTCATCGCTATTGTTGTAATAATTATCAACGACGTAGGTCAAAATGACTCGTTCAGAAATTGTGGCAAATCCGTGTGCAACTCCGACTGGAATAAAGAGGCCGATCATGTTGTCGTCTCCCATATCAAGCGTTTGAGTTGCTTTGTAGGTAGGTGAGTTCGGCCGGATATCAGCCAAACAGGCGCGGATCATGCCGCTCATCACAAACCAATAGTCAACTTGGTGGTAGTGGTAGTGCAGGCCACGCACAACGCCCCGTACTGACTCTGACCGATTGCATTGAACAATGTCCCATGAACGTTGTGGAAACCATTCTTTGCGAAAGCTTTCGAGGAATCTGCCTCGATCATCTCCAAAGACGGATGGTTCTACGATGTAAACACCTTTAATGAGTTCTGATTCTGTGATTTTTGGCATAAGATTTGCTGGATTGAATCCCTTGAGAGTTTTCAGAACTATACCGATTAGTTCACTTAATGCCTATTAAGAACCAGCTTACCTTGCAAGCTACTTAATTTCGTGCATTAAGGAACGCCAATGGCACCGAGGAAAGTATTAGAAGTAGAAGGGTAGGAATGGCGGCTTGTGCAAAAAAGGCTTCTGAAATATTGGTCCATACTTCAACTGCAAGGGTGTTGTAGCCTGTTGGGCTTAAGAGCAGGGTTGCGGGTAGCTCTTTCATGGCGGTTAAGAAGACTAAAGCACCACCAGCGACGAGCCCCGGCCGGATAATCGGCAACGTGATTTTACGCAGCACACCCACTCCATTTTCCCCCAAAGTGCGTCCGGCTTCTTCGACATGAGGGGACATTTGCAAGAGAGATGAGCGTACATTCCCAATCGCTTGAGGAATAAATAACACAACATAACCGGCCAAAAGCAGCGGCAGCGTTTGATAGAACGGAAGCGCATAGTTGGCCCCAAACCAGACCAATGCCAGTGCAACGACCAATCCAGGTAGGGCAAAGGCTGAATAGGAAAGCTCTTCAACAAATTCGCTGTAGCGACTTTTAGATTTGACGATCAAAATCGTGACAGGGATGGCCGCTATCACTGTGATAATAGCGGCAAGGCCTGCGGCCGTTAGAGAATTTAATGCGGGTTCCCATAAAGACCAGAGTTCGATAACGTTTGATTGCCCCGCTAATGCCCGTACGCCACTTTCTTGAGTTAAGCCACGTACTACCCAAAAGATAAGTGATGTGGCTGGGATAATCAGAGCAAATGTAATGACGGACCCGGTAAACAGTAGGGCTGGTATTTTTAAGCGGCCGAGGGGCTGGCGCTTTCTGGTGCGAGCGACACCCACAGAGATGCGTTGGTAACGTGCCCGGCCGCGGGTGCGATATTCTGCATACAGGACAACCAGTGCGATGAGCACGAGCTGAAAGGCGAGGGCGGCCGCTTGTGATCGGCTAAAAAACGATTGATACTGAATATAGATGACTCGGGTAAATGTGCTGTACCGTAGCATCGTAACCGCCCCGAAGTCTCGCAAAGCATATAGTGCAACGAGCAGGCCACCTGCTACGATAGCGGGGCGTAATTGTGGGAGCTCGATTTGCCAAAAAGCTTGTCGTGTAGTTAATCCAAGACTGCGTGCCGCTTCACCCAGATTTGGGTCTAAGTTGCGCAAGGCTGCTCGCACTGACAAATAGGTGTATGGATATCCAATTAGTGTCAATACGATGAAGGCACCCCAAAATCCTTGAATTTCAGGCAAACGCTCAATTCCGAACAATGGCTCTAGCCACTGTTGTAAAACCCCTTTAGGGCCAAATGTGACGATAAAGAGGTAGGCGTACACATAGCTTGGAATGACAAGTGGCAGCGCGGCCGTGATGCTCCAAAAGCGACGTAACGGAATATCTGTCCGCTCAATGAGCCATGCCATCGGCACCGCGATGATTGTAGTGCCGAATGTGACTGAGACGCAAAGTAAAATGGTGCGCCCCCAAATTTGGGCGTTACGCCAGCGGAAAAACAGGTCAAAAATGTCTCCGCCAGCTTCGGCCGTGCGGATGATCAAATAGAGCGGTGTTATCAAGAGAAGTAGCACCACTAACAAAACAGATCCGTGTAAAAATAAATTTGAGGAAGAATTCTTTTGCATACGTCCGCATCTGACCAAATTTGATGATATTTGCAGAAAGATTATCGTAGAGATGGGCAGGCGGTGAAATGGAGGAGGTTAAGCGGAATGTTACCCTCGGTTAATTTTGAATAATTGAGCCTTTAATCAATTTGATTTACTGCGGTATTGACTTGGAATCAGGTAATTAAATGGGCAATGAGCCCTGAACAATGGATAATTAAGCTGATTGTAAAAATTGTAAAAAGTTTTTCGGTTGATTGGTTATTTGTTTTTTGAAAACGTCTTAGCCGCAGAATAGATTCTAATTACATCTCTGGAGTTTGAACGCTTGCCACCTTTATTAGAAACCATGCGCCCTCGCCAATGGGCTAAAAATATATTTGTGTTTGCGGCCCTTGTTTTTGATGGCTCTCTTGGCGATTTGGGCAGCCGCATCTTGAGCACGTGCATCGCATTCGTCTTGTTGTGTCTAATGTCTAGTACGGTCTACATCATGAATGATTTGTCAGACATTGAAGCAGATCGTCAGCACCCAACTAAGAAAAACCGGCCGTTGCCATCCGGCCGACTAAACAAAACGACGGCCGCAATTGCGGCCGTCGTTTTCGGGATAGGTAGTTTAGCAACCGGATTTTGGCTGAGTGTCCCACTGGGCATTGTTCTACTTGTCTATTTGCTGATTCAGATCGCCTATACCTACCGGCTTAAGCATGTGGTCATTCTTGATGTGTTTATTATCGCCACCGGGTTTGTATTGCGGGTGGCGGCCGGGGTTGCCGTTATTACCGTTCAACGCTTTTCTCCTTGGCTCTATATTTGCATGGGGTTGCTTGCCCTATTTATGGCACTTGGCAAGAGGCGGCACGAACTGGTGCTGATGGGGCAGAATGCTGGAACTTCACGTGCCATTCTCAAAGAATACAATCTCGATTTTATCGATCGGATGATCACGATGGTGCTATCTGGTGTGCTGGTCTCGTATACGATGTACACGTTTTTAGCGGAGGGCTTGCCGGAAAATAACTCAATGATGCTGACGATCCCTTTTGTACTTTTTGGTCTTTCTCGTTATCTCTATCTGGTTTTGGTGAAAGAAGAAGGCGGTGCGCCTGAAGAGATACTGCTGGGTGATCGACAGTTTCAGATCAATATGGTGTTGTGGGGCCTATCTGCGATTGGGGTTCTTTATTTTTTTCGCTGAAGCTAGAAAAAGATACAAAAAAAGAGGGTGGATATTTTGATCAAAATATCCACCCTCTTTTTTTTGTTAAGTAAATCGGTTTAGAGTTGAATTACCCTTTGAGCCCCGTGCGAGCCATCGCTTCGATAAACTGTTTTTGAGTAAAGAAGTAAAGGACTAAGATCGGCAACATTGAAATGATGGCGCCTGCCATCTGTAAATGCAGAAGTGATCCTGCTTCTTGTACAAAGCTGTTTAGCCCATGTGCAATCGGCCGCCAATCGTCTGATCTAGCTACCAACAGTGGCCATGCCAGCGAGTTCCAGCTACCGGTGAAACCAAGTAATGCCAAAACAAAGATCGGTGCTTTGGTAAGTGGGATAACAACTTGAATCAAATAACGCAGGTGACCTGCTCCGTCGATCTGGGCCGCATCCCATAATTCTTCAGGAAGCTGCATATAAAACTGCCGCATCAAGAAGATACCAAATGCACTCGCCATGAAAGGAATCGTTAGTGCTGGCCAGTTATCGATCCACTGTAAGGGGCCGACTTTGCCCAACCATGAGACGGTAATGAAGTTAGGGACCCAAGTGATCGCTTCTGGTAATACGAGCGTCGCTAACATCAGGCCGAACAAAAAGTTTTTGCCAGGAAAGTTCATGCGAGCGAAGGCGTATGCCGCCATGATCGTAAAGATCAGCTGCCCAGTAACAGAGATAACGGCTAGGCGTAAACTGTTCCAGAAATAAATCCCAAACTTGCTGTCTTCCCAAGCTTCTAAATAGTTGCCCCATTGTGGTACGGCCGGGAACCAAGCTCGGCTGGTTGCTTCAGTTAAATTCATCAGCGAAAAGCTAATTGAAAGTAGAAGCGGGAAAATGCACAAAAATGCGCCAAGAATCAAAAACGAATAAGTTGCGATGCGTAAGGCACGGCTGCTGTCTGTTATTGTGTTATTCATAGAACACCTTGTCTTGGGTTAACTTGTTGGCCGTTGTTGATACACCAATAATGATAACGAGTAGGATAATGCCTAATGCTGAGGCATATCCATAGCGTGTATCTCGATTAAATGCTTCAAAAATGACGATACTCGCCGTATCCATCGTGCCACGAGCTTGCCCTGTGCGTAAAACAAAAACGCTGCTAAATACTTTGAAAATACCGATGATCCCGATAAGCGTAAGAAAATAGGTTGTTGGCGAAAGTAGGGGGAAGGTAATGTTGCGAAATTTTTGCCACCGGCTGGCTCCATCGATAGAAGCTGCCTCATACATGTCTTTAGAAATGTTCCCTAATCCGGCCATAAAGAAGATCATGTTGTAGCCGGTGTAATTCCAAACACCAAAAATAATAGCCACCACGAGGGCTAGGCTGGGGCCACCAAGCCACTCAGTCCACGCCCAATCTCCAAAATTACTGCCGATGAGTTCAAAAATTCCTTTTGGCTCAGCCAGCCAGCTTTGGGTTTCCCAGCCTACAAAATCAAATAGCTGATTCATGGGCCCATTTGAATTGCCAGAGAAGATAATGCGGAATGCCACGGCGGCACCCACCTGAGGGGTGATATATGGCAGGAAGTAGATCATCCTGAAAAGCGTCTTCCCTTTAATGTCACCAAACATGAGGGTTGCCAATAAAAGACCTAAAGATATTTGAATTGGGAGTGCAAAGATGACGTACCATGTGGTGGCTGATAGCCCCGTCCACCAATCGTCTTTACCTTCTGCGATGACGGCCGGTAATTCGCTAATCAATATCCATCCGGCAATCATGAGCAGGGCAGCCGCCGCTAAACGAGCAAACATAACCAGGTTACTGCTCATCTTTTCAGCCTGAGTCCACACCAACCATGATAGATAAAGTAGTCCGAACCCAGCACTGATCATAATGACTTGTGACCAGATGGGTAATCCCTCACCTTTTTCTAGCGCCTCGGCAATCGATTCATTAATCGATAAGGTGGTTAGCCAAACAAGTGCTCCACCAATGGTGAAAAGCAAGCTTGCCCCCATAAATCCAGAGTAATAGTCATCACCACGCCCGGATGATAAGTTGGGCACCCGCTGAATAATCTGATACACAACGATACCGGCAACGACCAAGAGAAATGCGGGCCAAAAGACTAGATGGGAGTCATTAATGGTCCAGGCTTCACCGACAAAGCCCCGAAAAGCGGTGCTAACCTCATCTGACGTAATGTTTGAATTTTGTTGCCGCAGCTGGTTGATTTTTTCCCCAACTTCTAGCAGTCCTGGCATGTAGTTGAAAATCCAGCGGATAAGACCCGCAAAACCAACGCCTGTCAAAATCCCTGGAGTAATCCACTGCCAAAGGCTTTGTTCATACTTTTCGGCCGTCTTTACTTGCTCTCGAATGCGCTGAATGCCGATAATCACAAAGATAATCGCTATCCAAAAAGCGAGAACATAGGCTAAGTTGTCGATAGCCCTGACATACTGCCCAAATCCATCTGGACGGCCGATGATATTGTTAATACCGCCGCGGGTACTTTGATAAACTGAGAATATGAGGGGGAAAATTCCAAACAGTCCGATAATAAGGATTGCCGGGAGGATGAACAGATATGCAAGCGCAGCCTCTCGTCGTTGAAGGCCTACACGGCCGGAGAAAAATCCAGTTTGTTCTTGCCTAGCGGGTGCTGGGACTGAATTTTCCTCAGTTGTACTTCCAATCGTTGCCATAATTTTCTCTTCCTCGAGTCTAAGGTTTAAGTGTACAACGGAGCTTTAAAATTTGATCAAAAAATTGTTATGAATCAGTAAACAAATCATACCGTGCAAGATGTAGGATGCAAATTTGCAAGGTGGATAATGTGAATCGCTTATTCAGAAATTTGGGTAACAAAAAAGGGAGGCCGACGAAACGCCGACCTCCCTTTTGGATTAAGGGTTAGAAATACTCAGCCTAAATTAATAAGCTGGGTATCTAGAACCATTAACCATTAATTTCAGCCAAGATCTCTTCTTCTAGCTCGTTAGCTGTCTCAGTCAACTCGTCTAGTGTTTCCTGAACGTCGTCACCCTGAAGGATCGCATTGAATGCTTCTTCAGCTTGACCACGAACTGGGAAGTAAGAAGGTAATTGTGGTTCGAACTTACCATATTGCAGTAGGTCGATGGCGGTGCCATAAACTGGGTTGCCTGCAACATAGTCGCCGATGAATTCGACGGTACCAGAGTTGGTTGGGAAGTAGTTTGAAATTTCTACCCAACGTGCCTGTGGCTCTGGAGAAGTGAACCATTTCACAAATTCCCAAGCTGCGAGTTCTTGTTCGCGGCTAGAAACTGGAATCATAACGTCTCCACCATAGATGTTCATCACAGGATCAGCTGTCGTGTGAGGAATAGCAGCGATAGAGTAAACGTCTTCACGGCCGGTCTCTTCATTGAAGGTGTTCATGTCACCTTGGTAGAAAGGAATACCAGAGCTTGAGCCCATAGCGAATAGCGCGTTACGTGAAGCGATTTCAGGATTAGGGAATCCATCAACGAAGTAAGCACAGACTTTGCCGTCTTCGCCTTCGGTTGCCAATTCTTGAAGCATGCTTAATGCATCAACAGTCGCTTGCGTGTTGTACGCATATGACTGACCATCTTCGGTTAGAACTTCACCACCAAAGGCGAAGGTCCAAGCTGCAACGGCAGAAGCATCGGTCCGGTTAACGAAACCACCTACGCCAGATTCACTCGCGTCAGCAGCCGCACAAGCCATCTCAACAAATTCGTCAGGAGTGGTTGGAGGACCATCAAAACCTAGTTCTTCCAAGTAAGTTGCATTGTAGTGCAACAGCTCGATTGAACGGTTTGGTGCGAAACCAAGACGTTGGTTGTCGAACAAAGGATGAACTGATTGGTTGAAGAAGCTTTGGTAGTATTGACCGACTTCATCGTCAGACATACCAACGCCACCGTCAGCCATCAACACGTTGATATCAACCAAAGCGTTGTTTAGTTGGTAACCAGACTGGTCGTTTGGATATCCAACGATGAGTCCAGCGGTTACTTCACCAGCTGCAACAGAACCATTGAAAGCTTTGCTGATGTCGCCGTAGCCACCAATGTTGTTTGCGATTACTTCGATGCCACACTCGTTGGTTGCATTGAAGTCAGCCAAGATTTCGTTTAGAAGGTCAAGACGGCTACCAGAGTGGTTAACCCACCATTCAACCGTTGCACCGTCTGCGCTCAATCCAGCGTACTCGCCGCTGTCAGCAACTGGACAGCCTTCAGCCATCATTTCACCATCAGACATTTCTTCCATAGCAGCTGCGATAACGCCAGCACCTGGAGTGAAGATTGGAGCCAATGGCCATGCATCGTCGTTGATCGCTTCAGCGGTCACTTGGAAGATCGCAAGAGCTTCACCGGTTGCACAGTCACCAGTCGCGTTACAGCTTAATTTACCAATCACACCATCGTAGCCAGAAACAGCACTTAGATGATCACGGATCGCTTGACGGCCGATCATCAGGTTGCCATCAGCATCCATCTGAGCTACCGCTTCGATTGCGTCCATCATCATGTTTGCTGCGTCATAAGCATGACCGTGGAAACCTGAAGGTGGAGCACCACCAAATTTAGCATCCCATTTGGCAAGCAAGTCGCCATAAGGACCTTCTGGGACAACATAAGGGCCAGAAAGGTACATATCTTCAGCTGGAGCACCAGCATTTTCGGGGAAGCTCTCAACAAGAGCTGCATCCGCACCAAAAAGAATGGTGTCAGCTAGGTCAGCAATTTCAACAGATTGTGCAACGATTAGAGGTGCTTCTGGCTCAAATACTGGGAAGTAAAGAACATCTGGAGCACTTGATGCGATTTCAGTCAAAATCGGCCGCATGTCGGTGTCACCTACGTTAACAGCACCTTGGAAGGTAACGGTACCACCCAATTCAACGAAAACGTCAGCCATAACAGCTTGGAGGCCGTCAGCATATGGAGAACCATCATGGATGGTAGCTAGCGTACGAGCGCCCAATTCGTTGTATGCAAATTCAGCAGCAACGCGACCCTGGAAGAGGTCATTGTGAGCAGTACGGTAGTAACCGGGCATCCAAACGCCACCAGCAGCTTGATCATCATCGGTCAAGGTTGGTGCGGTGTTTGAAGCAGAGATCATGCTCAAGCCAGCTTCGCTAACGATAGGCAACGCTGCGGTTGCAGCAGAAGAACAAGCGGTTCCGATAATACCAACAACGGTATCGTCTGCAGCAACTTTTTGAGCAGCCGTTTGGCCACCTTCAGCTGAACAAAGAGCATCTTCACCGGTCAATTCAATTTCATGACCCAAAAGCATGCCACCACGATCGTCAATGGCGATCTCGATTCCACCAACTTGGTCTTCACCCAAGAAAGCAACAGGACCAGAAGTTACAATGATGTAAGCGAGGTTGATCGCGTCATCTGCGTCAACTTCCACACAGCCAAGAGCGTCAGAACATTCAAGTTCTTCCATCATCTCTTCTTCGGCCATTTCCTCTTCTTCAGCCATTTCTTCTTCGGCCATCTCTTCTTCAACTGCAGGTTCTTCAGCTGCAGGTTCTGGTGCTTCACCACCACCGCAAGCTGCGATGGTAATGGCAAGTGCCAGAAGGGTTAGTAAGTACAACAATCTTCTCAGGTTCATAACCTAAATTCTCCTCTAAATAATGATTGTATTTTCCAACAAACAGCAAAATATCTCAGATCCAAAGCCTTGTTTTAGAGATATTCTATTGTTTGTTAAAAAATATGATTGGATTTTATAGCACAAGATTTGTTAACGTAAGGGCTGTAGCTCCATAAATTTACCTTAACTTCTATCACTAAACAATAATATCGCCATTTCACCAGCGATATATGATCAATTGTTTAAAAGTATAATAACTTGTGGTTAATAGTTTGTAAACGAATTCGTAAGGATGAGCGTAAACTCTCAAAGATAAGTCCAAAAGATAATGATTTTAGCAGGCACCATTGGCTCAGTTCGTTATGTTTTGATTCTAAGCAAGCAAGCCACTGTCCCTTAAATACAAAAAGGAATTCTAACGAATCACCATCTTTTGCAAGATGGCTCAGGCGCTAACAAGATTGGATGATTGAAATATATTATCTGTCAGTTGATATGAGTCGTGCTGATGTGGTAACTCTCGCTGTTGTGCATAATCGACTACAGCATCAACGAGTGCATCGGTAGAACTGATTAACGGGGCCGGAAGAAAATTGTCTTGTAGAACCAATGGTACTTCTGTGCAAGCAGCTAAAATTGCTTCAGCCCCTTGATTAATCAGCGTTTGAGCCAAATGCTCCATTTCTAACGCAATGGATAAATCGCGATCATTAGCTTTGATGCGGAAAATCAGCTCCATCAGTTTTTCTTGCGCAAAGGGGTCTGGAAAAATGCATTCAATCCCATAATTCGCAAATGCACTTTGATATAAGTTCGCGTTTAAGCAACCATCGGCCGCCAATAGGCCAACTCGCTGAATATTAGGATTATTCCGCAAACAAGCTTGAACACTCGCTTCAATAATGCTTATAAATGGCAGATTGGTTGCCTGACGAATGTCATCTTCATAAGCATGAGCCGTATTACATACCATCACAAGAAAATCTGCGCCTGCCCGTTTTAAGCTTTGTGCCGAGTCAATTAGGTGTGGAGCGCATGAAGGCCCAGTTCCATTTAACGCCGATTGCCGATTTGGAACTTTAGGATTGCTATTGATAATGACTTGTAGGTGATCCTGATCACTTACAGCATTGGTTCTTTCAATAAGCTTGGCGTAAAAATCCAGAGTTGCTTTCGGCCCTAGTCCACCAATAACACCTACAGTTTGTTCTTGCTTAAAACTCATAAGATTATCCTAAAATCGTATCTTGGTAGGCGAATAGTGCGGGACTGCCACCTGTATGTACAAACAAGACAGTTTCATCTTTTTTGAAGTGGCCGGTACGGATCAAGTCAATTAACCCTGCTGCGGTTTTCCCTGTATATACTGGGTCAAGTAGAAGCCCTTCAAGTCGAGCAAACATCTGTACAGCTTCGATCATTCCATCTGTCGGCAGTGAGTAGCCGTCTCCTACATACCCATCAAAAATGTTAAACATTTCGCGCGGAATGCCACCGCGAATATTGAGCATGTCGGCCGTTTCATTGGCCAGTGCATGATATTTTTCTTCAAGCGCAATTTTTTCGCCTCGTGTGCTGATCCCTGTAAGTGGTATGTTGGCATTATTCCCAGATAACCCCACCGCTAACCCCGCATGCGTCCCACCGCTACCGCTAGAGCAGACAATATGATCAAGCTGGAGCTGCATATCGTTGCATTGGGCTAAAATTTCTTCAGCACATCCGGTATACCCTAGAACACCAATCTTGTTAGATCCACCACCAGGGATGATATAGGCTTTCCGACCAACTTTAGCTAGATCATCTGCCAAAGCCTGCATTTCTGCATGAAGGTCTGTTCCTGTAGGAAAGACCTTTATTTTTTCAACCCCTAACAGGCGAAAAAGCATATTGTTTCCGCTGGCGTTTTCGTCATAGCTGTCAGGAACTCGCTCTTCGATCACAAGCTGGCATTTTAAGCCTTCTTTCACGGCCGCAGCTAGTGTTAGGCGACAATGGTTTGATTGAGGTGCGCCAACTGTGATTAGCGTGTCGGCACCCTTTTCCAATGCATCTGCAACTAGGAACTCTAACTTGCGCGTTTTATTGCCTCCGGCCGATAAGCCAAGTAAGTCATCTCGTTTGACGTAGAGCTTTGGGCCTCCCAAATGCTGGCTTAATCTTGCCATTTCTTCGATGGGGGTAAAGCCATGTGTATATTTTCGTCGCGGGAATCGGCTGAGGTGCATTAGGTACCTTTATTTGTGAAGAGGATGTGAATGTTGTTAAGAGGTTAACACCTAACAATGATTAAACCAATCGATTGTATGCATGCTTTGCATAGAATAAATCTATGTAATTGCGACTGAAAGAGATTAGAAATATTCGTGCTCTTGCAATTGAAGAAGCTATTAAGAAACAAAAAAGGGTGATCCAGTAATTGGATCACCCTTTTTTGTTTCTAATGTCTTGAACTCTATAGTTAGATAATTCGGTTCAAGGCATCTTCAAGTTTTTTTACGGTTCGGTCGACATTCATTAGTTTGTCAATACCGAATAGACCAAGTCGGAATGTCTGGAAGTCAGCTGGTTCATCAACAGCAAGTGGGACGCCAGCAGCAATTTGCATGCCAGCGGCCGCAAATTTGCTACCATTTTTGATGCCACCATCTTCTGTATAGCTTACAACAACCCCTGGCGCTTGGAATCCAGGAGCCGATACGCTCTTGATCCCCTTGCTTTCGAGCAGTTTGCGCACGCGATCACCCAATTCCTGCTGATTGGCCATCACACGGTCAAAACCATACTCTTCAGTTTCATCCATCACATCACGGAAAACAGTTAGCCCATCAGTTGGCATAGTTGCATGGTATGCATGGCCGCCATTCTCATACGCATTCATGATTTGGCTCCACTTCTTCAAGTCACAGGCGAAGCTAGTGCTTGTTGTAGTTTCAAGTAGCTCTAAAGCACGTGGACCCATCATGACTAGCCCTGCACATGGTGAACCTGACCAGCCCTTTTGCGGGGCACTAACAAGTACATCAACCCCGATCGCTTTCATGTCAACCCAGATCGTCCCAGATGCAATACAGTCAAGCACAAAAATACCGCCGACGCTGTGTGTCGCTTCTGCAACCGCACTCATATAGTCGTTTGGCAGGATCATTCCAGCTGAGGTTTCTACATGTGGAGCAAACACGACACCAGGTTTTTCGGATTTGATTTTGGCAACAACTTCATTAATAGGTGGGGGGGCAAATGGAGATTGATGGGCATCTTCAACCATTTTTGCTTTCAGCACAATCGACTCAGATGGGATGTTGCCCATCTCGAAGATTTGGCTCCAGCGATAGCTAAACCAACCGTTACGGATAACGAGGCATTTTTGATCATTCGCGAACTGGCGCGCGACCGCCTCCATGCCAAATGTTCCGCTACCGGGCACGACGGCCACACCATCAGCGTTATAAACTTTTTTGAGCGTTGTAGAAATGTCTCGCATCACTTTTTGGAATGACTGGGACATATGATTAACTGCACGGTCAGTATAAACAACTGAGTATTCGAGGAGCCCCTCGGGATCAACATTGGGAAGTAAACCTGGCATTGCTATCTCCTAATTTATTTAAAACCTACAGAGTAGATTGATGCTATTTTTAGTAGAAATTTTGATGAGAAGCATAGTATAAAAATAAGGTCGAGACAAAAACGTTTGGGGGTTGTTACTCATCGCTTGCCAAAGCCATTGCACGTTCTTGCGCTTTGGTTAGCTTTTTTTCTGTTGACCCCCACTGGTTCGTGGCTAAAAAGACTTTTCGTGGCAAATCTTCCAACCAGCGGCCGTCGTGCATCAGTCCCGCTGCTGCATGGCCTAAGGTATCAGACCCTTGAGCCCCAGTGCCGTTTCCACCAGTTGCAACAAATAGCCGACCGTGGTTATCACTAGGTACCGCATCAATCGTTGGGTACCCAGATGGAGTATAGGTCACAATGCAACGGTGAGATGTGAACACTAAAAATTCAACATCAGGCAGCTGGCTTTGCATCGCGTGTTGCATTGCAGGTAAATCGTCGTCGCTTGAACCACTCTGAAACCATTCCTGCATTTCTTCTAGAGTCGTTGGCCAAGCTTCACCTTTTGTATTGCATCCCATTTTGATTTTATATGTGCCGTCAGGGTACAAAAGTGGGGGAGCCATGTATGGATCATCGAGATCAGAATCTTTAATGTCGTAACCGACACCCGGCATCATTTTTAGCCATTCGGCCGTTTCTTCAGATACGGTTCCCCACACCATGCTTTCAGTTTTAAAGCGTAATGGAATTGGTTCTGGGAGTAAGTTGCTGAAATTGGTAAAGGCGCCGCAGGCAATCAGGACTTTTTCTGCTGAAAATTTGTCACCGCTTTCTGTTGTTACTTCTACTCCGCTAGCTGATGAAACAACATTTACCACTCGCTGATTTATAACGTCTGCACCATTTTGCTGAGCGATGGCATTCTGTGCCAGAAGCATTTGGCGTGGGTTGACATAGCCAGCGGGACCCGGCTGGTAAAACAGATCAAAATCTTGCGGAAAGTCTAGAAACGGAAACATTTTTTTCCAAGAACGATCTCCAGCAACGAAATACTTGAAACCAATGTTGTGTTCTTGGTTAATTTGCTCGATCCAGTCGAGCGTTTCACGACGTTCTTCTGGAGAAGGGGTGCTGGCATGCACGCGGCCGACCGGCCCATGAAACTTGATACCAGACTTCTCTTCAAGCATTCCATATTTTTTTACCGCTTGGTTGGCTACAGGTGACCAAACAGGATCACGACTAAACTCTGTTGCTAGTCGCCCTTGGTCATAATGGCTACTGAAAACCCCGTTGTGAGAACTGTGATTGGCCGGTTCACTTGGCCCGATGATCGCAGTCGATTGATACCATTCAGATAGATAACGGCCGGCTGCGCTACCTATTAATCCGTTTCCAATAATGATTGTTTGATACTGTTTCATCTATTTTCCTCTTACTATGTTGGGGGCAGAATTCTTTGTGCCATGTCCTGTCAATTAGTAGTGTGAATGATAAATGTTATTTCTTAGTCTGACGAGTTTGTTAACTGGGAGGTGTATTTTATGAAGGCTGAGGTTAGCTAAAATCAATTTTCTGGTTGATTAGACCTGAGGCCTTGGAAGTAGCTCAGTAGCTCAGTAGTGTAGGCTCGAAAGCTCTCAATTGCGTAGGTAAATCAAAAAATCTAAATCACCAGGTGGGTGTCTCAGCTCTGTTAGTATTCCAGCTATTTCAGATCGATGGTTAACGCCATGATTCACTATTTGCATTAAAATGTGCCACAAAGTGTTTTCAAACTCTCGCCCGCTGAACCCTTTATATTTAATCGGTGCCTCAAGCTGTTTTTTATCCAAGGTTTGTAGATACACAAAAAACTGCTGTCTTTCAGTTTGCCATTCAGCCGATAGCTCAGTCAAGCTTGGGCAGGATTGCTCATATCGGACCGTTGATGGCGAAACCCCATCACGACATCGGTTTAGCCACATCGCTTCGGCATTAAAGATGTGACTGAGCAGCCCAAGAATCGACCCATAACTAATTGCCCTCTTAGCTAAAAGTTCAGCTTGCTCAAGCCCATTTGCCGAAGAAAGAATTTTATCTGTTGCCCAATAGTTGTATTCAAATAGCGTAATTAGCTCTTTCTGCTTCAAAGTAAGACACGTCTCCCTATTTCAAAACTAGAGTTCCGACTCAAAATACTACTCGCGGTCACTATCTTCGATCATATCCATATATTTGGATAATGTAGCAATTTCACCAGACGTATCGCTTAATGATCTTAAGGCTGTTTCAGGCTTTTCAATTGCTACTTTGCCAAGCATATGGTCAAGTCCAAACTTCTCAGCATGTTTTTCATCTGCGCCTGATGATGCAATAACGGCAGTTAAATACTCTCGCCCTTGTTGAACGGCTTGCTCTAGGCGCACTCCCTTTGCTAAATGAGCCGCAATCGAGGCCGATAATGTTGAATCCAAACCATCCTTGATATTTTTAGCAATGATTGGAGAGCGAATTTCAGTAATCACACCACCGTCAAGAAAAACATCGACGTATTCAAAGCTGCCTTCATCAGGTGTGTCGATAATAAACACCCCATTTGCACCGATATCGTGTAATTCTTGCGCTAAAGCTCTTGAACCTGCTGATTTGTCTGAATTCTCTAAAAGATAAGCTGCATTGTGTTTTGTTAAAACAACTAGTCGAGATAAAGGCAGTAAATCAAGGACCAAGGAATCAATAATTTCATTCTGATAAAATTCAGTTCCAGCATTTAATAAAACTGGATTGAAAATAACAGATGAAATTTCATGCTTTCTGATCGCAGTAGAAACCTCACCAATTGAATAAATACTTGATAACTCCCCCACTTTCCAAATTCTCAATTGAAGGCCACCCATTGCCACATCGACCTGACTTTCAATTAAGCCAGATGCCACAGGATGATTTAAAACGGAGTTATCTTCAGATATTGCAGGTAGTGCGGCAATAACGCATTTTCCATGAACGCCATGGGAAGAAAAGACTCGTACGTCTGACTGTAGATTATTAGGTTCAGCTGGATTATTAGCAGAAATGGATAGGACTGTATTCATATGAGTGTAGGAATCGCTTCAATGTTTATATAGCAGTCTAAACAGAAACAGAGGGGGATGCAAATGCTCTATAACAAATTCTGAAAAATCTAGAAATGTTGGTTCTAATTTCAAGAAAGGGTAGTAGGCGAAAAAAAAAGAGAAGCAAGGAATTGGCGATGACCTACTCTCCCGGGCAGTTGCCCACCAAGTACCATCGGCGCTAGCGGACTTAACTACTGGGTTCGGGATGGAAACCAGGTGTACCCC
>JBGCDP010000247.1:0-22933 GCA_045105475.1 Anaerolineae bacterium | reverse complement strand
CGCGTGGGAAGGGGAACATGGGCAGATTCAGCCTGGCTCGTGGGTGTTTATGCGCACCGACTGGTCAAAACGTGAGGGTGCGGCGTTTTTGAATGCGGCTGAAGATGGGCCACATACGCCAGGACCAACTGCTGACTGTGTCCGCTTTTTAGCGCAAGAACGGGATGTGATCGGTTTTGGGGTTGAAACGGTTGGCACAGATGCTGGCCAAGCGGGTGGATTTGACCCACCATTCCCATGCCATAACTTGATGCATGGAGCGGGCAAACTGGGGTTAGCCAGTTTGGCGAATCTTGATCAACTGCCACCGACCGGTGCAGTCGTCGTGACCGCGCCGCTCAAAATCGTGAATGGATCTGGGAGTCCGTTACGGGTTGTGGCCTTAGTACCGGCAGAATAAGTCCAACCTTGAAAAACAATCATCTGGAAAAATTGCTCTGGAGTTAGCTCTGAGGCGATTCTAGTTGGGCAGTTGGGTGATTTGTCTCCAGAAATCGCCTAAACAAGTTTTGTGGTGAGGTCGCTAAATATTTTGTAATTATTCAGCATGGTGCTTACCCCCCCTAAAGGTGGTGTGTTCAGGCTGCTGAATGGTTACAATATATTTTTACTTTTTCTATAGGAACTCAATATGCTCAAAAGTACTCAACGCTTCGGCGTGCTTATGCTTAGCGTCCTAGCCGCTACAACTTTCTTAACTTTACTAACAACCAGCTTTGCCACGGCCGACATCGGAACCAGCCGACAGGCTCCAGAAATGGCGAATCCCATCCTCATCAAAGAAGGGTTTGAAGCGGCCGGTATCGCAACAGCAGGTGACGGCTGGAAGGCTCAAGATGGTGCCGGAGGGTCCGCCGCCACCTGGCTTCCTAGCTCAATTCTTTCTTACGACGGAAGTCAATCAGCCGTCGTTAAATACCCGGAGTCAGGTTTGGACCCTGTAGATACATGGCTTCTTTCACCAGCATTTACACTCAATGAACGAGGGGTGGTTAACTTTGTGACGTGGGGGCATAAAAATATTTGTGTGAATGTAGATTGGTGTGACCTCGAAGTTTGGCTTATCAAAGGAGAAACAGTTGGTGATAGTGATGATATCAGTCTAGGGTTGGTTGACCCCGAATGGACTGGAATTTTTTCAGAAACCCACCACACGAGGATCATTCCGGCCGGTTTAGGGGAAGTGCGGGTCGGTTTTCACTACAGTTCGACAGATGGATCAGCCGTTTATCTGGATGCGGTTGAGATTCGTGACTTAACGGCCGATGTCATGTACGAAGCAAACGTGCAGGGGAAAAATGAACTTCCACCGGTAACGTCACCTGTCACCACAAGCGCTTCATTCGCCTACAACTTTTCAACACATCTCCTCACAACCTCAGTTGAAATAGATAATCCTAACGGTGAAATTTTGGCCAGCCTGCAACTGGTTTCAGGCACTGCACAGATGGCGGGCACAGCGATCCATGATTATGGGGTTGCGTCAGGAAACAGCAACGTGACGCACACCTCTCGAATCTCACTAACAACCGATCAAGAAGAAGCTTTGATTAGAGGCAGTTTGTTTATCCGACCCGTTTACCTTCAGGGTGGGGCTGTCCCGGCATCTGCAGGCCGTGGGCATCTGGTGCAAAAATTACCCATCGAGATGGGGTTTGAAGCGGGCCGTGTCCCCGCAGATGGCTGGGAGATGCAAGACGGTTTAAGTGGTATTGGTAGTGCGGCCACTTGGGTGATGACAACCACAGATCCTTATCAAGGCTCACATTCGGCCGTTGTCCCTTATCCTGGTGATGATCAGATTAGTACGTGGCTCATATCCCCTCCTTTTGATCTAGAAGGAAAAGGGCTTGTCGAGTTTGCTAGTGCGGCTACCGTTTTTTGGTGTCGTGACAACAATGACAATTGTGACTTAGAGGTGTGGGCGATTCGTGGCAATGTGGCTGGTGATAGCGATGACGTCCAGCTTGGCTTGGCTGACCCTGACTGGCCCGCACTCCCCAAAGAATTTGAATGGACCGATCATTTGATGGAGATTCCGGCCGGATTAGGGCCGATCCGCATCGGTTTTCACATGAAGGCAAACAAGGTAATCGGGGGAGATAAGGTTTATCTCGACTCAATCAAAATCTCAGGGCGTGAAACCAAACCGGAAATATCTGTCGATAAGAGTGAGCAAACGGCATTTTTGGGTGAGACAGTCACTTATACAGTCGGCATAACCAACAATGGCAATGTGCCTGCGACCTATACGGTGAGTACAAGCGGAAATAGCTGGAACACAACAAAATCGGCCGCGACGCTGATGCTCGATGAAGGGGCAAGCGGTAAAGTTGAGATAAAAGTGACGGTTCCGGCCGATGAGGAAGATGGTGTGACCGACAGTGTCACACTGATGGTGACTGATCAAGATGACAGTACACAATACTCGATGGTGCAATTGAAAACTGAAGCAGATATACGACCAGTATCGAGTGATCCCCTGATCTTTTTACCCCTCATCGTTCGGTAAAAATGACCCAATTGTTAAGTAGCGAGGCTTAAACCTCGCTACTTTGTAACTGAAACCCTATGAACATTCGCCAAAAATTCCCAATCTTTAAGAAGAAAGCCTTTATCAATAGCTGCTCAAAAGGGGCACTGTCAGATGAGGTTCGACAAGCCTATAACGACTATCTCACTGACTGGCAAGAGCTAGGCTCCCCGTGGGAGCTGTGGGTCGATAAGCTTGAAGCCGTGCGAACTGCGTTCGCCTACCTGATCAATGCTCATGCAAACGAAATTTCTGTTACTACGTCCGTGTCGGCTAGTGTCAACGCAATTGCAAGCTCGATTGATTTTAGTGGTGACCGGAACGAAGTTGTGGTTGATGATTTTGCCTTCCCGACGACGGCCCAGATTTGGCATGCTCAAAAATCGCGTGGAGCCAAAATCGTGCATGTGCCAGAAGCGGGCAATACGATTCCACTGTCATATTATGAACGCGTGATCACCGATCGGACTCTCATCGTTTCGCTAACTCACGTTTGCTATCGGAACGGCATCATGCAAGATGTGGCTGAAATCATCAAAATCGCCAAACGGAAAGGGGCTTTGGTGATGGTTGATAGTTATCAGGGATTGGGGACAATGCCGATCGATGTGCAAAAGATGGGGGCGGACTTTTTGGTCGGTGGCACGCTTAAATATCTGTTGGGGTCATCAGGATTAGGTTTGCTGTATACAAAACAAAAGCTGATTAACCAGCTGCACCCAACGAGCAGTGGTTGGTTTGCTCAGGCCAATATCTTTGCGATGGACATTTATGCCAACACGCCGTCACCGACCGGCCGACGGTTTGAAACCGGCACGCCGCCTAATCCGAATTTATACGCCGCTTTGGCCGGAATCAAACTTATCCAGTCGATTGGGCTAGAAAAGATTGATGCGCATCGACGGGAAACTACCGGCATGATCAAAGAGGGTGCTTTAAAGCGTGGGTTTAACCTTGTGTCACCTGTGAGTGCAGACAAACATGGGCCGATGGTTTCGATTAAATCGAACAGTGTCGATCTTCTAGTGAAGTGGCTTGAAAAAGAGGATGTGATTGTCTCGAGCCGTGATGGAAATCTACGCATTTCACCCCACATCTATAATAACGCGGCCGATGTTGATCAGCTGATGGATGGATTAACGAAGCACAAAGATTTGTTGGTATAAGATATGTTCAGTTTCCCCTTTTAGACTATCACGATACCCTCCTTTGGGTGATATCAAGCCTGCAAAAGGAGAACGAACGATGTCTTTACAGGATAACTTTTCAAAACGAGCGAGCCGCATGCAGCCACTGGCTATTCGCGACATTTTAAAGCAGGGATCACGGCCGGGGATGATTCCATTTATTGCAGGTCAGCCTGTGCCAGAACTATTCCCCACCCAAGCGATCGGGTATCAAGCCAATCAGGTTTTCGAGACCTTGGGGCCAGAATCACTGCAATACGGGGATTCACAAGGGTATGCACCACTGCGCGAATGGGCGGCCGAATATACCAAAGTCGGTACCCCTGAAAATGTTCTGATTATCTCCGGGTCACAACAGGCGTTAGACCTAACTGCCAAACTGTTTGTTGATGAGGGGGATAAAGTTGTCATTGCCGCGCCAACTTATTCAGGTGCGCTCAGCACCTACTCAGTGTATGGGGCAGAATATTTAAGCGTGGCATGTGATGCTGAAGGGATGTTGCCAGATGCACTTGAAGCCGCGATGAAGCAAAAACCGAGCCTGCTTTATTGTGTTCCCAATTTCATGAATCCGACCGGGGTTTATATGAGCCTTGCGCGTCGGAAGAATTTGGTTGAATTGGCTAAAAAATATGGGGTTCCAATTATCGAGGATGACCCGTATGGGGAACTTCGCTTTGAGGGTGAGCGTTTGCCTAATCTTGTAGAGCTGGCTCCAGAGCATGTGATGTACGCCAGCACATTTTCCAAAACGATTGCGCCTGGCTTGCGTTTGGCCTGGATCGTCGCGCCGGACTGGGTCATCGGGAAGCTAATCACGGCTAAACAAACGTCTGATATGCAGTCTGCATCATATTCGCAGCGATTTTTGGCTGAGGTGCTTGAAGATGATTTTATGGATCGGCAGATTATTAAGTTGCGCAGCTATTATGTGAAACAGCGTGACATGATGATGGCGGCTCTAGATCGTGAGTTTCCTAAAGAAGTGAACTATGCCCGGCCGAGTGGTGGAATGTTTGTCTGGTGTGAGCTGCCTGAACACATTTCGGCAACCGCTTTGTTGGAAAAAGCGATCGAACAAAATGTGGCGTATATGCCGGGCTCCGCTTTTTACCCAGATGGCGCTGGGCACCATACCTTTCGTCTGAGCTTTACGCTGGCGAATCAGGCGCAAATGGATGAGGGGATTGCAACCCTCGGCCGATTGATTCGAGAGGCTCTTGAGGCGTCCGTTTAACTGGCGCTGTACGACCTTCAATTGTTTGTTAGATCAGTTCGCTTTTGTTTGTCTGTTTGTTTATTCAAGATACAGTTGCACATAAAATATTTTCCGAGGTAAAAACCGATGCCACAGTTAGATTTAGACTTTGTTCGCTCCCAATTTCCTGCATTTTCAGAACCATCTTTAGAAGGGTGGGGCTATTTTGATAATGCGGGTGGTTCTTACACCTGTAAGCAGGTCATCGACCGCCTGATGACTTTCTACACCCAAACTAAAATTCAGCCGGATGCTTCTTCGCTTTCGCCCGCTTCAAGAGCCGGTGGCATTGCGATGAACGAATCCTATGAGCAGATGGCGGCCTATTTAAACGTTGGTGTCGATGAAGTGCACTTCGGCCCATCAACGTCTCAAAACACCTATGTCCTTTCACACGCTTTACGCGGAATGTGGGAAGATGGAGACGAAATTATCGTTTCCAATCAGGACCATGAAGCCAATGCGGGTGCATGGCGCAGAATGGCGGATACCGGCATTGTTGTAAAAGAGTGGCTGATCAACCCTGAAACGGGTCATCTTGATCCGGCCGACTTGCATGCGCTGATTACCGATAAGACCCGTATGATCGCGTTCCCACATGCATCAAACGTTGTGGCTGAAACCAACCCTGTGGCCGAAGTGGCGAAGATCGCACACGCGGCCGGTGCTATTTGTGTGGCAGATGGGGTGGCTCAAGCGCCACATGGGATTCCAGATGTGAAAGCGTTAGGCGCAGACATTTACATGTTCTCTCTATACAAAACATGGGGACCTCATTTGGGGATCATGACAGTTAAGCGGGAACTGCTTGATAAAATGACTAACCAGAGCCATTATTTTAATGATGGCAAAGTGCGCAGTATGCTGCTCCCGGCCGGACCTGACCATGCTCAGTTCGCAGCTGCGGCCGGTGTCGCTCAGTACATGGACGCTGTCTACGCTCATCATTTTGATGACTTCGATAGCACCCCCGCAGTTGAGCGCGGCCGGAAAGTCCATGATCTGTTTGAGACGCATGAAAAAGCGCTGCTAACTAAACTGATGGGCTGGCTCAGTGCTCGCGATGATGTGCAGATAGTTGGTACGGCCGATCCAGAACTGCGTGCCCCAACCGTTGCATTTATCCCACTAAAAAAGAAACATAAGCAGGTATTGCAGACCCTCGCCGATCACAAAATCATTGCAAAGTCAGGCGACTTTTACGGCGTTCGGCCGCTGATGGGGATGAACATCCCACTTGATCCTGGTGTTGTACGTGTATCATTTATTCACTACACCACTGAAGGTGAAATCGATCAATTGATCGGTGGTATTAAAGCCGCTCTTGATTAATGATTTAATGCCCTAAGCTGGTCTAAGGGCGGATCGTAAAAATAGAACTAAAAAAGGCTGGTCTTTCACAAGACCAGCCTTTTTTGTTATTTAGAGAAGTGCTCCAGCAGTATCTTACTTGTTCAGTTCATCCTAATCGATAGGGGCCAAATACTGTCCATCGATTACCCCTCGTGCCTGACCTGGAATCTGCCAAGCAACTGCCAGATGGTCACCCTGTGCTCCTTCTTGAGCCAACGCCTCGATATAGTACGCCTGACCCGCCTGCAATGTAATTGTCACCGATTGCTGTGATGCGGTTTTGTCCCATTCGCGTGGATTTGTCCACTGGGGCACCATTGCGATTAGCTCGATTGCAGCTGGACTATTTGTCGTACTCAACCACAATTCACCTTGATCATCACTGGCGATCCAGAAGGTGTACTCTCCTGTCACTGGCGGATAAAGATATCCGCTGATTCGTTGTCCAAAGACATCGCCTCGGTTTTCAGGTGCTTCAAACGAGGTAATCGTTTGAGTTGAATCTGGGTTATCTGGGAACGTCGTTGTTCCGCGTAAGACGCTCAGAATTGTCCCCCAGCCGGTGTTCCACGTTTCTAAGCGGATCTCACCTGTGCCTCCGCCGGGAGGAGGTGGAGGAGGGGGAGCAGCTTCAGTAATCGTCCAGATAAAGCTGACACTGTCACTACCACCCTGTCCATCGTTGACGGTGACATTCAGATTGATGGTTCCTGCTGTGGTTGGGGAACCACTGATCTGGCCGGTTCCGCTATTTAAGCTAAGCCCAGCCGGTAGCTGATTGACGCTAAACGTCAGTGGATCATTGTCCGCATCCGTTGCGACTAAAGCCAGATTGACCGTGTCACCGACTTCGTGCGATTGGGTTCCTGGGTTGTTTAGGACGGGCGCTGAGTTGGTTGGTGGTGGGGGCGGATTACTCCCGCCATCGGCCGGAGACAGGTACTCACCTGCAACAATCTCAAGACTGCTGCCTGGAATCTGCCAAGCGATCGCAAGATGATCACCCTGCGCCCCTTCTTGAGCCAGTGCTTCGATGTAATACGCCTGGCCCGCTTGCAATGTTACTGCAATTGACTGCTGCTCAGGATATTTGGTCCACTCTTCAGAGAAAGTCCAGCCTGGCACATTTGCTACCATTGAAAGGTTGCTGGGGGACTCATCGGTACTTAACCAGAATTCACCTTGATCATCACTAGAGATCCAGAAGGTGTATGAGCCAGTAACAGGTGGGTAAATGTAACCGCTCATCCGTTGTCCAAAGACATCAGCTCGGTTAATTGGCGCTTGGAGCGAGGTTAGTGTATCGCTTGTATCAGGATTATTCGGGAAGTCAGGATCGCTTCGAAGTACGCTTAGATTTGTACCCCAGCCAGTATTCCAAGTTTCCCATAAGATCAGACCGGTGCCGCCACCTGGAGGAGGGGGTGGTGGTTCAGAAACGGTCCAGACAAAGCTTGTTGAATCGCTGCCTCCGTTTCCATCTGAAACTGAAACGGTGACATTCGTTGCAACGGCCGTTGTCGGTGAACCACTGATTAAGCCAGTGCTTGAATTGATATTAAGTCCGGCCGGTAAACCTGTCACCGAGTAAGTCAGAGTGTCATTGTCTGCGTCACTGGCTGAAAGCTGGACCGAGACGGTGTCGCCGACTTCATTTGTCTGATTGGCGATACTGCTTAGAACTGGATCGATATTTCCTGGAGGGGGCGGTGTGCTATCTGTCACCGTCCATAAGAAGCTGATAGAGTCAGTGCCGCCGTTACCGTCGCTAACAGAGATATTGACATTTAGTAAACCTGCAGTGCTCGGTGAGCCGCTAATCAGGCCACTGCTGGCATTCAGGTTAAGTCCGGCCGGTAGTCCGGGTGTGCTAAACGTCAATGGGTCATTGTCTGCATCGGTTGCTGCGAGTTGTAGTGAAACTGCATCTCCAACTTCTGTGCTTTGATTTCCAGGGCTGGCTAGTACAGGAGCATTATTGGTGGGTGGATTAGTGCCTCCATCGACTGGGGATAGATACTGTCCATCGATCACCACACGATTACCACCTGGAACTTGCCATGCCACTGCGAGGTTGTCTCCACCACCACCTTCTTGAGCCAGTGCTTCGACATAATAGGCTTGGCCAGCCTGCAGCGAGATGGTGACCGATTGCTGTTCCGGATGTCGGGTCCATTCCTGTGAGCCGGTCCAGCTTGGCACTGAAGCGATCTCGCTTATATTGGCTGCCTGATCATCAGTGCTGAGCCACAGTTCACCTTGGTCATCGCTCGCAATCCAGAAGGTGTAATCACCGGTGACTGGTGGGTATAAATAGCCGCTGATGCGCTGGCCGAAAAGATCTGCACGGTTAGATGGTGCCTCGAATGATGTGAGGACACCGCTATTGGCCGGGGCGTCTGGAAAATTCGGGTCATTGCGTAAGGTTGCTAAGTCAGAGCCCCAAGTTGTGTTCCAATATTCCCATGTGATTTGTCCGGTTCCTGTTGGAGGAGGTCCGGTATCTTCAGAGACGGTCCAGCTGAAGCTGAGGCTATCTGTGCCACCATTGCCGTCGTCAACATTAATGGCGACGTTGGAAACACCTGCGGTCGTTGGACTACCAGCGATTAAGCCGCTGTTGCTGATGTTCAGCCCGGCCGGAAGCGTTGCACTGCTAAAGGTTAGGCTGTCCCCGTCTGGGTCTGTTGCATTTATCTGGAGACTGATCGTGTCACCAACCATACTCGATTGGCTACCGGGATCAGTGATTGAAGGATCACTGTTGAGATTTGGAACGGCCGGGGCCGGTTCACGTTCATCAATCTGGTTTAAGTAAGCAATCAGATTTGTGATATCTGAGCCTGTTAAGTTGATGCCGGTATGGGCATTAACCGCTTCACCCAATGTTGGTGCTGAGCCATCATGTAGATATGGAGCGGTCATCCACAAGCCACGAAGCGTCGGTGTATCGAGCGCATTGAGTGGTCCGTTTAAGCGTTGTCCGCTCGAAGATTTGAGGGTGCCCACATTGTGCATAACGCCAGGAGCACTGTCGGTAAATTCATCACCACTGTGACAAGTGGCGCAACCCTGCGCAACGAACACTTGTTTACCGGCTTCACCTTCTGTCGTTAAGCTGCCATTTGCTTGGCGATACGGACTGTCTGTAACCGTTGTGAGTGAGTTAACATACGCAGCCATCGCATCTAAATCGGTGCTGAGACCGGCTTTAGGTGCTCCCAAGGGATCTTGAGTGGCATTGAAATCGCTGTTGCTCATCAGGCCGGTCCCTTGAGCGAAGCTGCGGATCTGTCCTTCGAAGTCATGGACTTCGTCAAAGTTGGCCGTCCAGTGGAGTGGCCCTTGGTTCGCATGCCCTTGCAGAGAGATGGTGTTGCGTAGCCCTTCACCCATGCCGGTAAAGTCCCACACACGGCCGTCGCTGTCACCTGCATTATGGCAGCTGGCACAGCTCATGTACCCGTCTAAAGCTAAGCGGGTATCTTTTGCATCATAAAACAGTGCTTTGCCTGTGAGAACTTCTGCAGAGAGTCGTTCGTTCGCAACTGAATCGACTGTGCTGAGTAATTGAAGATTGTTGGCTAAGTTCTCTTCAAACAGCGACTTAATATCAAGCACACTTATCGTCCGGTCTATAAAGTTATGAACGAACAGCGTGCTTCCGAATGGAGACGAAAGAGTCAGTCCCTGTGGGGCAATCCCGACATCGATGCGGAATAACTCTGTGCGGGCATAGGCATCAATCACCGCTACTTCACGACTGCCTTCTAGGGCGACGAAGAGGTAGGCACCATATGGATCAAATACCGCACTGCTGGCGATGCCGCCGTTGTCATGGTCAACTCGATTAACAAACTGCTCTTGGTTGTTGGCTAGATTGATGTATGAGGTGATGCTGCGTACGGAGTGATCAAAATCGAGATTTTCCCCGTCACGCAATGTGCCTCGAGCGATGTTGTCTTGTTTCGATGGAACCCATGCAGCAAGACCGTCAGGCGAAATGACGGCCGGTCCTAAGTAGTTCGGAATGCCACGTCCATCTCCTTCTGTGTCCGGTCGATCACTGTGCTGAAGTGTGATCGTCTCTAAGACGCTCATGTCAGTGTTGACAACGACGACTTCACCACCGCCTAAATTGAATTGCGGATTGCCAGTTTCTTCACCTGGTACGAGCGGGGTGATGAACCGAGATATATAGACTCGGCTGCTGTCAGCCAACATTGATAGATGGCGTGGGTTAGGCCCGACATTTACAGTGCCACGTTGTGCACCGGTGGCTGGATTGAGCTTCACCAAGCGGCCGACCGCTTCGAGCGCCACATAAGCATCATCCCCATTTGGGGCAAATATGATGCCGTGGGGTTGTGATCCAGGTGAGAGGTTAACGGTTTGAACGATGTTAAAGGTGTCCGCATTAATAATACTGATCGTCGCATCGTTTTTGTTGGTTACCCACACTCGGCCGTCTGGGGCAACCGCTAGAGCACGTGGGTTTTCGCCGACGCTGATCTCAGCCAATTTTTGCTGATTAATTGTATTGATGACAGTGACAGTATTGTTGTCTGGATTAACGTTCCAAACGCGATCGTTGCCAGCGTGCTCTTCGTAGACAATGCTCATTGAGACGGCCGGTTTTTCGGTTGTTAGCGGCCGATGGATGAGCTGTGAAAATTGATGAACTATTTCTTGCCCGCTGTCATCGGTCGCTGTTAGTGTGACAATATAGCGGCCTGGTTCAGTGAATGTATGCGAAATCAGTGATGATGAAGAATATTCAGTTTCTGGTGTTCCATCACCAAAGAGCCACTTGAACTGAGGATTTGACCCACCTGCGGTTCCCGCTAGATAGCCCAACGTTGAATTCATTTCTTTTGGTCTGGTATTTATCGGGTTAATGGCAAGCCCTTCATAAATGGTCCAGACAAAGCTCATGCTAGCGGTGCCCCCGTTGCCGTCATTTGCCGTAATTGTGACATTGTAGTCTCCGGCCACATTGGAGATGCCCAACGCACCACCGGTTGAAGCTGTAAATACGAGGCCGGTTGGAATCCCTGTGGCGCTATATGTGAGTGTGTCGCCGTCAGGGTCAGTTCCTGCAAATGATTGTGAAGCTAAGATTCCGGCCGGGCTGCTGATATTGCCAGGATTGGTCAGAATCGGGTCTTGATTGGCTTGGGGCTCGGCAAAAACTTCAACTTCAGCTAGAGAAAGGAAGTTTGTGCCGGCTAGTTGAACCCGCACGTAACGACCGGTTGTTGCTTCTGTAATCTCAAGCTGGTTCGGGATTTGCCCGCTCGTAAAATTGCGCCAGACTGAACTATCGTTGAGGATATCGGTATAACTGCGGCCGGTTAAATCGGTGTCTGATACAAACACGTAGACGTTTGAGGTTCGATTAGAACAACAATCGGTGCGGTTGTATACATTGATCTGGCTAATATCTACGGACTCACCTAAGTCAACCTGCCACCAAGCATTTGCGTCTGATTGTGTATGAGTCACCGAGCCGGATGAATAGACCCCATTGGTGTCTCCATCGACCGCATTGTCTGCTGTGCCGGTGACATAAGTTGATGATTGCGTGGCTGGTTTCCCATATGACACATTGCCAGCTTCAATAATGATCCAGCCAAAATTAGCCGTATCAGATGTGGCCCCATCTGTGACACTTACGGAGACGTTAAATTGACCAACCGCTGTGGGTGTGCCACTGATGGTTCCAGTGGCACTGTTTAGGTTTAATCCGGTCGGGAGCCCAATTGCGCTGAAGGTTAAGCTATTGCCGCTTGGGTTAGAAACATCCAATGTCAAATTGACAGGAGTGCCTTCATGGGTGTCTTGACTCCCTGGATTGGTGACGTCGACGGCGGTGCTGTCATGTTGAATTTGCAGGGCATGTGAGACTGAGGGGACGCCTTGGTCATCAAGAGCGAAGAGCATCCAATAGCCTGGCGTTAACACATTCAAATTGCTGTTTAGGGTTAGGCTATAGCTGCCGTTTGACGGGCTTGTGAAGTCAACATTTAAAAAGCGCTGATCAGAGTTAAGATTATGGGTTACGCCGGACATCTTGACCATGGTGAAGCGTTGGATGTCGTTAGAAGCTTGTACGTTGATGGTTGCGCCATAGCCCGCGCTGTCAGGGGCTGAGTTGATCGTTGGTCTGTCTGCTAATGAGCCATCTGCATTAAACAGATAGGGGGGTGAATATACCTGATGGTTTGGATGATCGGCCGCACAGTTGCACAGACCACCACCGCCAGACCAAACACGGCCGTCGGGCATGAGAAGCGCTACAGCGTGATAGTTGCGAGGTACAGATGCGTTGGCAACGCTGCGCCAAACTTGAGTATCTGGATTCCAAATTTCAGCTTCTAAAATTGAACCCGAATCGCTAAATTCAGTTCCAGAAGTATTACCGCCCAGCATAATGACTTCACCCGTCGGGAGCATGACCCCATTGTTGAATTTACGCGGGTTGTTCATCGGGGTAGTTGCGGTTTTGGTCGGGTTAGGGCCATTAAAATCAAGAATCATCGCTTGATTGGTACTTTCATTATTGGTCCCACCACCGGCAAATAAAATCTTGCCTTCATCATACATAACGGCCGATCCGTATTTGGGATACCAAGTGTTTGATAGCCCAGCTGAGCTAATCGAGCCGTTTCCTGCTGGATTGATGATGTTCATCTGAGCCGTTGGGCCACTATGGAAAACATTCCCATCTGGCATCAGATGCAGATAAGGGAGCCATGTGCTTTGATACCCAGAGAAGTTAAGAACGCCATTATTTAGGTTTGCACCCGTTAGGAGTGACCAGCCTGCCCCTTCTTCCCAAACTTCAGGGTAAGGGCCACCGGGTCTACCCAGCATCGTGAAGACTTTGTCGCCAGGGAGAACCAATGAACCGGGATACCAACGGCCGGTGTTTTGGTTGTCTGTTCGATTCCATTGGTTGGTACGGTAGTCAAAGATACTGGTTTTGGGCGAGTTTCCATCACCACCATTGGCGAAGACTCGGCCGTCTTCCAGAATGGTTGGAATGGCACAGAACATCGAATGGTCATTGTGGTTGCGTGAAAGTAGTTGGTCAGTTTCAGGGTCCCAAATAGACGAGTAGGTGAAGTTGCCTCCATTGAAAGAACGGAGATTGTTTGCTCCCCAAACGGCGATACGTCCGTCAGGCAAATTAGCGGCCGAAGCGAAGGCAAAGGGCCAAGTTCTTACCGGCCCCCATTCACCAACTTGGTTTAAGGGCCCCGTGGCACGGGTTTGATCTTCACTAACTTCAAAACGAGGCTCATTCCGTTTTCTAGCTCGTTCTGCCAGCACATAATCATCTTCTGAATGATCCCCTTCTGCTGGAGTAGACGCTTCAGTTTTGCCACCGTTATTATCAGATTGCTGATGGATGAGCGGTAGAAACGTTTTTTCTGGTGTTTTTTCTGATGGTAGAGCATCTTGTGCAAATGCTTTTGAGCCACTCATGATGATTGCGGAAATGGCAATAACCATTAATAAGGCGCCCAAGCTAAAATCCAACCGTTTTTTGTGCAACATAAACTATTCTTCTTAAACTAGATTGACTGTTTAAATCCCCCCCACAGGGCAGCCGAAAAACCTTGCCTGCTTATATGGTCAGCTTGCTCACTCTAAATCTATAAAAAGATAGCTTTTTCTTTTTGGTGTGGAGCCATCTGGTGAAGATTGGCTGGATTTAGATTGAGCAAAGGCTTGGCCAGCAGGTACTACTTGAGTACTAGATTGGCAACAGATTAAGATTATCTGAGAACTCTTTCTAACATCCTTACGCTAAGGAGGTGTAGGTTGATTTGGCGCCCCTTAATTTGCCCTTCCAAATGCATATAGATTTGGAAGGGCTTTTTGGCCAGATGCGCAGTTAGTCGGCTGGAGTTAGGACCGCTCGATTTTCTTGTAGATCTTTAACACGCTCAATTGCACGCAGGATAAGCGAGCCCATGATTGTGACATCTTCATTGTCTAGAAATACAGGTAGGCGTAGGTCGCAAGCGGTTTTAAGCATTGTTT
Organism: Anaerolineae bacterium; assembly: GCA_045105475.1. GTDB lineage: Bacteria > Chloroflexota > Anaerolineae > Promineifilales > Promineifilaceae > WTJY01. The sequence continues at coordinate 8,550 of JBGCDP010000247.1, read as the reverse complement.
CAGTAATTGGCAATTCTTCTTCACTGGTGTCTAAATAACGCCAGTTCCAGAAACAGCGGGCATTGTCTTCCGCCATTCCAAACACAGCGATCTTAATGCCTTCTTGAGCTGCTGTTTCAACAAAGCTACGAATCTTCTCACCGGTTAAGCCACGCAGATTAAACTGGATCGAATTTGGTACTGGTAATTCGTTATCAACTCGGTCCGGGACTTCGATATGCTCTGACTTATTTAAGATATCAGCAATGGTGAAGTAGTTCTCACGGAACTTTTTTCCCTTCAAGTCGATGTTTGGAATCTGCGGCCGGGCGATGGCGGCCGTGACTTCGCTCATCCGCATATTGTAGGCAGGGTAGTAACCTTGGTATTTTTCGAGTAGGTCTGGCCGATCAAAGTATTGTTTAGCCCACTGTTTTTCATAGGCACCAGCCAAAATGATCGCTTTGGCCATGATATGCGGGTCATTGGTCGTTAGCATACCGCCCTCACCAGCATTAATCATCTTGGTTGATTGGAAGCTAAATGCTGCCATCGTGCCAAAGGTACCCGCCTGTTGCCCACTGTATGTATTGCCTAGTGCATGAGCCGCATCTTCCATGAGTACGATATCGTTTGCTTCACAGATTTCAACAACCTGATCCATTTCAGCTACATGGCCGCGCATATGTGACAAGAGCAAGAATTTTGCGTCTGGGTTTGCAGCTACTTTCTTCTTGAGGTCTGTGATGTTGATGACATAGTTGTCATCGGTTTCAACCAAAAGTGGTTCAGCGCCTGCATGCACAATGCTGGAAGGAACAGCCGTAAATGTGAAGGCAGGCATCAGCACTTTGTCACCTTGCTTGATTCCGGCCGCCATTAGACCAATGAAGATCGCACTGCTGCAGGAGGTAACGCCTAATGCATATTTAACGCCTAAGTAAGCGGCGAACTCTTTTTCGAGTTGAGCTGTTTCTGACTGTTCGGCCGTTGATCCGCTATAGCGGAATAATTTGGCTGATTTTAAGATTTCTTCAATCCGGCCGAAAGCCTGGCTGGGGATCGGGTCTGGAATCGTGAGGTCTTTATGGAATGTTTTGCGCCCGCCGTCAATAACAAGTGGTTCTAAATTTTCTGCTTGGGTCATAAGATTTCCTTTCATATCGTGTCTTGTTTTTGTGGATGGCTTGAGGTGATGGGGCATAGGGCCATCCCTGCTATTCGCAGTTTGAACAGAATTAAACTATATTTTCGCTAAAATAGCGAAAATTAAACATTATTCTGTCAATATCACTAAAAACACAGACTGCAGAGATTAGTTGTGATTATTTATGAAATCGTGCCGAGTGCTCACATTTTGTGCGATTATGCGATGAGGAAAAGAAACAACTATTAATCTGAGTTGTCGACAAGCCCCTCAAGCTACTTTTAGCTAAGATTCTTGGCTAAACAGAATTGCAGTTATTAAACACTTGGTTTTGGGGCATGTAGTTTGGCTCGAGTAGGCTCACTAAGGCCGATTTCAATAATGCGCTATTGAAATCGGCCGGGGAAGAAATTACATCCGTACCTTTGGTTGCATAATCAATGGCCATGGCGACGGCATCTCGCCGACAGGGACCTCAATAACTGTCGGCCGATTGGCCGCAAACCCTTCTTCGATTTTCTCTTTCAATTCTGCTTCGTTATGAGCGCGCAAGCCTAATGCCCCAAAGCTCTCAGCCAGCATTACAAAATCAGGGTTGTGCAGATCGCTCGCAATCGTACGGTTATTGTATCGTTCCTGCTGGATGCGTTTGACATTGCCATATGCCCCATCAGCAAAAACAATGGCAACTAATGGGATGTTGTATTTCACCGCTGTCGCAATTTCTGCCACTGTGTACATAAAGCCACCATCGCCAGAAACCAAGACAACTTTGCGGTCTGGCATTGCATGCTGCACACCCAATGCTGTTGCATATCCCCAGCCTAAGGTGCCTGGGTAACCAGAAGAAATAAATGTACGGGGGTGATAAACCGGGTAGTGCATACGAGCCACAAATCCGGTTTGGGTCAGATCTTCCACAAAAATACCGTCTTCTGGCAATGCTTCACGAATCGCACGGAGAAAGCCGTTTTGCGGTTCGAGAACCGCCAATCTTTCGGCCGATTGTGCTTCTAATGCCGCCAGCTCTTCAGTACGATCAAAGCGGTCAATGTTGAATTCAGGGAGCTTTGCGAGTAGTGCGGGCAAAGCATCGGCCGAATCTGCATGGATGCCAACAGTGGTTGTGCCGTGGCGATTTAACTCTTCTTCGTCGATGTTAATTTGGACGATCTTAAGATTTTCATCTGTGCCCCAACCCATCTGTTGGCTTTGCAGGCGGGTACCAATGCCAACGACGACGTCGGCCGTCTTCCATAGCTCATGGAATGAAACCCAATTGACGTACATGGGGTGACGGGCATCGACGATTCCTCGGCCGGTGCGCCATGCATTTACCGGAGATTGAAGCATTTCTGCTAGCTGTGTCACTTCAGCACTCACATGTTGGGCACCAGCGCCCACCACGATAAGCGGATTTTTCGCTTCGCCTATGAGCTTAGCCGCCGCTTCAATGTCAGATGAGTTGACTTCTGGCACAGTACGGGTGATTTTAAGTGGCAGTTCGCTTGAATCGACCGGGGCCGCCCAGACATCCATCGGTACTTCAAAGCCGACCGGCCGTGGCATGCCGCTAATCAGTTGCGAGAATGCTTCTTGCACCGTTTCAGTCGCCATCTCGCTGTCATAAACGCCGGCTGAATGTTTGGTGATCTGTTTCAGAATAGCAAGCTGGTCTGGAATTTCATGCAGTTGTCCCGTCATTTTGCCCATGTGCTGAGCCCGAATTTGACCATGCAGTGCAAAAATCGGCTGCGCCAACCCAAACGCTGTTACTAAAGCGCCTGATGCGTTGAGCATCCCCGGTCCTGGTACGACTGAATAGGCTTGTGGTTTGCCGGTTGCGATGGCTGCTCCCATCGCCATGTAAGCCGCCCCTTGCTCGTGACGTGTATTGATCACTTCAAAGTCATCGGTCCGGTCATATAGGACGTTGAAAAAGTTGTCGTTCTGAACCCCCGGAAGGCAGTAAAGTGTGTTGATTCCGACAGCTTCCATCCCATCGAGAATAATGCTGGATACATTATTAGTCATATATAAATCCTTTTAGTTAGATAATGAATGTTAGATATTGGCTCGCTCTTAAAGCTTCTAACATCTATTCTTGATAGTCTGCGTCGCCAAATCCTTTGCCTTCGGTGCGATAATCGTCACGGGCTGGCGCAAATACGTCGAGCAGCACAAGCCCCTCTTCTAAAGCCCGCACCGTGTGCATCGTACCCCCCTTTGTGACCCAGAAATCCCCTTTTTTGCAAATGGTTTCAACCCCTGCTTCAACCCGTACGCAAGAGCCTTCAAGCACAAAGCCCCATTGTTCATGTGGGTGTTGATGGATCCGGCCGGCTGCATTTGGCTCAAACCGAGCGATCATGGCTGTCGATTGATCACCATGGAATACTTGGCTAAAAATCCCTGTGTTTAGCCCCCGATGAATGCCTCCTTCTTTATCAAGCAGGCTGAAAATTTCTTTGAATCCGTCAGACATACAATCTCCTCGTCAGTTTTAGGTGCGTGACGCTAGGCGTTTTTAGATTGAAAACTTGTTTGTTTCCCCGAAAACGTCTCTTAAATAATTTGTTTGAAATCAGTTAGGCTACTTAACTTGTTTTTAGCAGGTTTTCAAATGATGGCAATCGTAAAAAGCCCTTTCATATTTCAAGCAATCGTCCGGCCATATGGCATAAGCTAGCTAACTTAGCTCCAGGCCTGATTGACCCAACCATTGGTGTCGTAATCAGCCATCGCCTGATCTACTAGCTCGGTGTATTCAGCCGTACGGCCGCGTTGCGTCGCCCAGCGTAAAGCATCCATTCTCTGCTGATCTTTATTGCCCGCATAGTTACGCTCGTACAAACCGTGCCGCCCCGCAAATTCTGAATAAAGTGAATCCCAAACAAGATTAAACAGCTTGATTCGATCACGCCCCGCTAAATTGGTTCCTTGATAATAGGTGTCGATGATGTGCTCTAATCCAGGGGCATGCATGTCTTTAACGCTTGAAATAGTGAAGCTGGGGGCACCGGCTAATATCGTTTCGAACGTTTCTCGTACTTGGGTCCATGCATTGGTCGTATAGATGCGACAGGCCGCGGCCGTTTCTAGCTTGGGCACAACGGAATTGCCGATACTTGGCTCAGGGTCGCTGACCATCGCCGTTGTCATCGCCCAAATGGTGTCACGCATCGCGACCAGCTCGCCGATAGCGGCCTGGACCCCACGAAAGTTATTGGTTCCAGATGCTTCAGTCCCTTTGATTAATAACCCTGTGCAAAATTCGAGCTTGATGCACAAACGCACGGCCGATTGCAGGTTGTACCGGTTGAAAAACCCAGAGTCAGCCTGAAACTTTTTAACTCGTTCGATGTCACGGTGGATCAAAACATTTTCCCAAGGGACAAAGCAATTCTCAAAAACCATCACCGCATCGTTTTCATCAAAACGGCTGGCGAGGGGGGAATCAAATGGGCTGTTGGCTTTTAGCTCATAAGATGGGCGACTCACAACTTTGAGTCCTGGCGAATTCATCTCAACGATGAAAACCAAGGCCATATCTTCATCTCGCCCCTCTTGCATCATGTTGGCAACACCGCCGGTGAAACCCACAAAGGTTGCATGGGTTAAGGCACAGCCAGTTGCCACCATTTTTGCGCCACTGACATAAATGCCTTTGTCATCACTTTTATCCAGCGAGACAAATAGATCGCGAGATTCCGCCCGACTTTTCGCTCGGTTCATTGGGGGGTCGATGAGCACATGGTTGAGGTGTAGCCCTTGTGACGCGAACTTTTTGTACCAGTTGAGGGCGTTGTCTGCATAGGGGCCATAAAACTCATGTCCTTCAGCCAACTGGGCCATAAACGCCGCTTTATAGTCGGGGCTACGACCCATCCAGCCGTAGTTGATGCGTTGCCAAATGTCTATCGCTTTACGTGATTTGTGTAGATCTTCGGCCGAATACGATGGGGTAAAAAAGCGGTGGGTACGATGGCCAAACTTATCGACGGTTGTCAGATCATCTTTCAGGTCTGGGTCATGTAGCGCATCGTATAAGCGGGCCATGCTGCGGGCTGCGTTCCGGAATGCAGGGTGTTCGACAACGTTGTCTACGATTTCGCCGTCATACCAAATCTCACGGCCGTCGTTGAGCGACTCAAGGTAGCTGGCTCCGGTCATTAGGTTGTTTGTTTCTTGCAGTGGGGTGGTCGTCATGGTTTTTCCTTAAAAATGGCTTTAAATTTTTTCGATATGGGCAGTTAGTTTTTGCAGGAGTTTGAATAAGGTTGCCCGTTCTTCGGCCGAAAAATCGGCCGCGTCAAATAGCTCATCATTGCCCGCCATATGGGCCGCCTGAATTTGATCTCGCAGATTTTCACCTGCTTCCGTGAGGTGCAAATGGTGCTGGCGTCTATCAGTTGGGGATGTTCTACGAATGAGCAGATCGCGTTTAGACAGATCGTCTAAGATTTTGACCAACAGCGACGCTTTCATCCCGGCTTTTCGAGCGATTTCAACTTGTGAAGCGGTTGGGTTATTCGCGACAAGCTCAAGGACTAAGCCTTCTTTTGTGGTTAGATCGATTTTCGAAAAGTGGGCCATTGCAAGCTTGGTTGTTTCACCAAAAATAAAGTAGGCCAGATAGCCTACAATATCACGAACATAGCTGTAGTTGAACGGGTTTGAATTGTGGCTGATGATCGCCTCCATCCTAAATTGATTACATTCAAAGTAAAATAATATTTTTTTGAACTATTTTACTTTGAATATAATATGGTTGCCTAAATTGTGCAATTAATTTTGAAAAAACTACCTTCATTTGGCAGAAATAAGCGGCCGTTTGAGTAGCGATTTTGACGTAGGCCGCTATAGTATGGGTTCTGAAATCAAACTTTTTATAGAGAAAGATTCGGTTTTGACGGATGCGTCTCAAGCAACATTCCCTCACGCTAGCTCTTCTCTCTATTTTCAAATACAGGTGGGAAAACATTATGGATTTAGGTATTGCAGGGAAAAAAGCGATTGTGTGTGCATCTTCTCAGGGCTTGGGCTACGCGTGTGCCAAAGCATTGGCTCAAGAGGGTGTCATCGTCACACTCAACGGCCGGACAGAAGAGAAGTTGGCCAAAGCGGCCGCAGAGCTGCAGGCTGAAGTTGGCATTCAAGTTAACTATGCTGTCGGCGATCTATTCACAGAAGAAGGGCGGGCGTCCCTAGTCGCGGCTTGCCCCGATGCAGACATCCTCGTCAACAACAATGCGGGCCCTAAGCCAGGCACGTTCCAAGATTGGGACCGTGACCGCTGGATGGAAGCGATTGATGGCAATATGCTGGCTCCCATCTTTATGATTCACGCGCTGCTACCCGGTATGCGTGAGCGCAAATTCGGCCGTATTGTTAATATTACCTCTGCGATGGTGAAGGCTCCTCGGCCGCATCAAGGGTTGTCTACGGCCGCACGTTCGGGTCTGACCGCTTTGTCCAAAGCGATCTCAAAAGAGACGGTCAAAGACAATGTGACGATCAATAATATTTTGCCGGAGCGGATCGCATCTCCCCGGACGAAGTTTTTAGCTGAAATGAAAATGGACGAGCAGGGGATTACGTTTGATGAAGCGATGGCTCAAATCGTGGCGACGATTCCGGCCGGCCGGATGGGACAACCGTCTGAGTTAGGGGCGGCGTGTGCTTACTTGTGCAGCGTGCAGGCGAGCTATATTTGTGGACAAAATTTACAGTTAGACGGTGGAGCCTATCCCGGGTTGGTTTAACTATGATCAAAGACCTTTCAGGTTTTCGCTTGCGTGCCTGAAAGGTCTAGTGCAAACATTTGCTCATTTTAAAATAGGGCTGCTCTGCTTTGAAGAAACGGTTTCCTTCAACCGTCAGCCCAAACCGGCCGTAAAATGCCACGGCCGACTCTCGTGCATCACACCAAAAATAGCGAATCCCCCGCTTCTGCGCTTCTTGTATCACATGCTCAAGCATCTGGCTCCCGATGCCTTGCCTTTGAAACGTTTCGAGCGTGGCAAATTTTCGTAGTCGGCCGCTGGTCTCATCTAAAAAGAGCGAGGCGACGCTGACTAGCTTGGACTCAACAAACGCGCCAAAGTGCAAAGCTGAGTCATCACCGTCGACATGGCAGAATTCGCGTGGCTTACCGGGCCACATCACCTTGTGCCGGATATCGATTGTTTTTTCACATTGAATTTCAACTATCTTCATTTAATAATCGACTCAATATCTAGTTTTACTTAACCAGCTATGAACTTTAATCGGAGCAAGCGATTGCTAGTTTCCTCATGCATCTTCGTTTCGATTAATTCAAACCCATAGCGTTCGTAGAATTTTCGGCCGATTGCGTTCTTCTCAAACACCTCAACTTCAAGATCACCATGATTTTTTTGAGCTTTATTCATCAAAGTCCAACCGACCCCACGGCCGTGATATGCAGGTTGTACAAATAGACCACCAACTTCATTCCCCACCATACTAATGAACCCAACGACACGATTTTGATCTACAGCGACCCATGAGTTTGCGTTTGGCATGTACATATTCGCAACGTTATCTTTTTCCGAAGCAATAAACGTTTTAGTCAAAAAGGGGTGGCCGACGTGCGATGCATTTTCCCAAGCCGATAGAACATCGTCCAGATCAGTTTCTCCATACTTTCTTAGCTTTATATCCATGAAATTTGCGTTCAGGCAACCCTCTATATATACTGTTTATCAAGCCTGCAAGGATAACAGCATGATAGATTCTCTCCAATTTTAAGCACCAACCATTTGGTAAAGTTCGGAACTCATTTCGAAAAATTGATGATGCACTTTAGCGCATTATCAATCTAGTTAGTCGAGCATGGCATGTGCTCAAATAGTTAAAACGAGTCCGTGTCAGCTTAAGTCCAACATTGAATAGTGTTATTCAAAGGAGAAATAATATGGCAAAGAGCCAAGACAAAAGAGGCAAGTCAGACAAGAAAAAACCTGCAAAAACCGCAAAAGAGAAAAAGCAGGCAAAACGAGAAAAGAAAGCAAATAAATAGGCTTTTGGCAAATTGCATCTCTGTGATTTGATATAAAAAAAGGGTATTGTTATCAATTGATGACAATACCCTTTTTTTGTTCTTATTATGAGCCTTTTGACCTTTTAACGATCGATCAGCTCATTCGTACTGCCAGGTGTGATCACCAAGTTTGTGTAAATCACATCTCCATTTTGGTTGACAATGTTATAGATTCCAGGTTCAAGGTCGATGGCTTGACCACTAACGGAGCCACTTTTTACAGCGTTTCCAGCTAGGTCTGTAATCGTATAACGTACGGCCGAAGTCTCAGTGAGCGCTTCGCCTAATTGAGCCGCATCGGCCGCATCGAAATAACGGCCGTTGCCCAAACGGGCCCATGTTTCAAACTCAGCTTTTAGCA
>JBGCDP010000246.1:0-14616 GCA_045105475.1 Anaerolineae bacterium | reverse complement strand
GTGCTTCGTTAAAATTAGGACCTGTGGCAATACACCCTAAATCTCACCTTTGTCACATAACTAATAAAGACAATGAAAATATTCACACCAAAAACCAACTTAAAAGTTCAGAACATGATTTTGCCAGCCACCGCTCTGCTGGCACTTACACTATTCCTGCTCATCCCAGACACTGCCCAAGCTCACGTCAAATGGTTTAGCCAATTTAGTTTTATCGATAAGCCTCGAACATTCCTACAAATATTAACCCCTGTTTATCTCAGCATGATTGTGCTGAGCGTTGTCGTTATCAGTGCGATGGTTTACCTGGAACGCACGCTAACAGACACAGAGTGGTACAGTCGCTTAAACCGCTGGCTGTCTGACCGTGAAAAATATAGCATGCTAGTTATGCGGGTTGCGATGGGCGCCGTCTTGTTAATCTCATGGGCATCAGACGCCGTGCTGACACCAGAGCTGGAAAGCCCACAAGCTTGGTTGAGCTGGATACAGTTCATACTCGCCGTAGGGCTGATGTTTCCAAAAACAACTTGGCTGAGTGGTGCGGGATTACTAGGGCTTTACGTGATAACCATATTCGAATTCGGCATTTTTCACATGCTCGACTACCTGCATTACGCTGGGATCGGGATCTATTTTCTGGTTAGCGATTTCAAGGACTCCAAAATTAGAGGTTTAGCACTACCAGCTCTCTATGTCACCATCGGCTTTTCACTGATTTGGTTGGGGTATGAAAAGCTGGTTTATCCTGATTGGGCCATCTATCTATTAGAACAAAATCCGCAGCTAACGCTTGGATTTCAGGCCGGATTCTTTTTACAAGCGGCCGCATTTGTTGAATTAGCCTTAGGCTATTTATTGATCATCGGGCTATTAGAACGGCCGCTAGCCGCCACGATTACCCTTGTCTTCTTTTTGACAACTCTAGTTTTCGGCAAAATTGAAGTAATTGGTCACACACCTCTGCACGCAGCACTTATCGTCTTTCTGTTCAATGGACCCGGTGCATTTTATAAACCACCCATCGCGATTCACGAAAAGCTTAATTGGCGTATCGCCTTTGGTGCCGTTAATTTCGTCATCGCAATGCTGATTTTTGGCCTTGCATACACCGCATCGGCCCGCTGGCAGTACAGCACCGCACTCGCCAATGCGCAAACGAACCCAGAAGTCATGAACTTGGCCGATTTTGACACGGTGCCACAAATCACGGCCCTAGAAGCATTTAATGACGGCAATGGGAATTGGACACTTAATGCCCAGATAGAAGGATTTAAATTTACGCCCGAATTGGTTGGTGGTCCGGTCTTTCCAGCCCAAGGGCACGCGATTGTTTATGACAATGGGGATGAGGTCGGCCGGATGTTGACTCCATGGTTCGATTTAGGCAGGCTCACCCCCGGAAAACATAAAATCGTCGTGATATTAAACGGCAATGATGGTACCGACTTTGCCAATGGCACAGAGCTGATCGGGAAAGAGATCGAGATTATTGCGAAATAAGAACGATTGTAGAAAATAGCGTATGGTACTTAAAAAGATTATTCAACAGCATTTTCCACACGCTACATTAATTGACAGCAGTCGGCCGAAAGGGGGCATTTCGGCCGACATTACTATTGTCGAAATATTGGTAAATAAACAACGTCAAAAGGTCATAATTCGTCAAACCGCAACGGCCGAAAACGAATTCAAACTCCTAACAAGCTTGCAGGCCACCCAAATTCGATCTCCTAAACCGCTCATTTTAGACACAAGTTGCAATTTGGTTCCAACCCCCTATCTCATTCTTGAGCATATCTCGGGCCAACCAGAATACCGATTTAAAGAACCAGCCAGAGCTGGGGAAATGATCGGTGCAGAACTTGCGGCAATCCACTCAGCACAACTTTCGGCCGCTTCACACTCCTTTCTACCGCTGCATACAGTTGATCTACCAACAGCATCAGATGATCTGGCAGAACGGCCGCTCCATGACATCTTAGAGTCCTTTTGGCCCCTTCCCAGCCCGAAGCAACCTGTCTTGCTCCATGGTGATTTTTGGCCCGGCAATCTGCTTTGGAAAGATAGCACGCTCACTGGAGTGATCGATTGGGAAGATGCGCGATTTGGCAATCCACTTCAGGATTTAGCCATCAGTCGCTTTGATACGCTATTTATTCTCGGCCAATCTGCATTTGAAGGTCTAACTCGTACTTATTTCGAACTCAATCAATTTGACTACGCGCAATTAGCGAGATGGGACCTCTATGCATCGCTCCGAGCGATGCCAGCCATCGCCCAATGGGCGGCCGGTTGGCCCAGTTTAGGACGGCCGGACTTAACCGAAACAGCCATCAACCAATCCTTAAGCTGGTTCATTCAGCAAGCCATGGCTAAAATCTAATAAGCAATTAACCAAGAGCAAACACCGCAGGCTTAAATCTTTAAATAATTTAGAAGTAGCTTTTTTTATAGAAAGATGCAAATCCAGGAGATCCCCCATGTCTGATCAAGAGTTAATCGAAAAATATAATTATGAAAAGTTCGTGCCAGAAAGTTTCATGCCTTGGATGAAATTTGCGGAAAGTCCAAAACTAGGTGAAAAAGCGCCAGATTTCCAACTTTGGGATGCCGACACACATGCAGAGAAGAAATTAAGCGAGGCTTGGGGTAGCCATTTATTTACGGTCGTTGAATTTGGGAGCTTTACCTGACCTTATTGTGGGATGGCGTCGCCATCCATGAATGCAATTGCTGATAAATATGCAGACCAAGATGTAGGATCTTACTTCCTCTACACGCACGAAGCGCATCCGGGTGAGATTATGCCCCCACTGCGCTCAATGGCGCAGAAGTTCGAGCATGCGGCTAAATTACGTGAGGTGTATGGGGTCACTCGGCCGATTTTGCTTGACGCCTTGGACGGCTCTTGTCATCGTCGTTACGGGTCACAACCCAACATGACCTGGATTTTCAATCGATCCGGCACCCCCATCTACAAGTCAGATTGGACCGATGCCAACAGCGTTGACAGTGCAATCGCATATTATTTAGATGTGACGAAGCGCCGTAAAAATAAAGAGAGGCTCGCTCCGTTCAGGGTGGAACGAATCGATTACCGCAATCAAGATCAAGACCAATTCTATGCAGGTTTAGAGCGGAATGGGCCGCGAGCAGTATCAGAGTTTAAAGAGGCGTTTTAAATAAGCTGAAGAGCAATGGCTATATGACAGCATCATGACCATGACCATTGCTCTTTGCATTTATGCAACGGGAACGCGGCGTAACGCTCGACGGCGGCTGGTAAACATCTGATTAAAGCGCACAGCAAACCAATCGCCAGAGATCAACAATCCACCTAAAACGAGAGAGGCACCTATCATTTGTCCCTGAGACAAGGTTTCATTCAAGAACAAAATCGACCACAAAACCGCCAACAATGTCTCCATTGGACTGAGCAATGCATACTCTCCACTCCCCATTTGTTTGATGGCAATTAGCATAGCAAACCGACCCAAGATACTCACAATAATCGCTTGCACCGCAATCGTAATCCAACCTGCGGCCGTTGAAACATGAATCTCCCCTCCATCAAAAAATAACCAGAAAGAAGCTACTGCAATAACAACACCCCAAATACTAAGCTCAGATACAGCACTCGTATTGTATTCCCCCAAGAATTTCTGAATAAAGACGAGATAAGTACCGTAAACAAATGAGGCAAATGCAACCAACCCTGCCCCAATCAAACTTATTTCACCACCAGATGGACCAATCAGAAAGTAGAGCCCGAGCAACCCTAAACCCAAGCGCAAAAACGTATGTGGGGTTAGTCCGTTGTTGATAAATGAGCCAATGACCAGAGCTGTTACAGAATAAACAGCGGCTCCGATCATCGCAGCCATCGACGCATCGAGTTGAAGCACACCGTAGTAGTATGAAACCCCGGAAACACCGTTCATAAGGCCGGCAAATAGTGCCAACGAAAAACCACGGCCGTTCATAGCCAGTTGGCCTTCTTTAGCCTTTGCTAATCCCGAAAAACGCATGATTGAGGAAAAGACAAACCCCGCTAATGCAAAGCGTAGCAACAATAGCGTCACAGGGGACATCCCTTCAAGCATAATGCCGCGCGAAAGTGGCGTATTCATACTGTATGAGGCCACTGAGAACAGACCTAATATCAAACCATGTTTCTTCATGATTTTTCCCTTTTTGTTTGAATGAGCACAGACACACACAAACAAAACAGGACACAAAAGTCACCATGAAGTGGTGTAAGCACAACAAAATCTTTGCTTTAAAATTTCTAATTTGGAGGATCAGCTTTAAGGCTGACAGGGGAGAGTTTAGCAGGCAGAAATATTAAAAAAGGGGAAAATATGTGTCACAGTTGTGTCAAATATTAAGCACATGTGACATTTATGTGACAGAACCATATGTGTCAATCATTAGAGACTGGTGCAAAGATACGATTCCACAAATCAGTTTGGAAGAAGTGGTTCGGGTCGTATTTTTTCTTCAACCGAATCACTTCAGCGACTTTCTCTTTGCCCATCGTTTTTTCAGCGATTTCCGGCCGCATAGTGCTATCTTTCGCGAAATAGAACTGTCCCTGATGCTTGACCACAATGTCATCCATTGCTCGGGCCATCTGCGCCACTTTCGTGCGGTTCTGGGAAGTAATGCGAAAGTCCATCGCCATCGAGTAGCCGTCGGGTGAATACGAAACCAAGAAATCCGACGGCCGATGACGTTTTACCACAGTTAAATAGTTTGGCATTCGACGCTTTTGATTCAGCGTCAACAAGGCGGCAAACGCATCTTCCGCCGTTTCTTTTGGAAAAAACGTCTGGTACTGGATTAGGCCGCCTTTCCCGTATCCCCACTTCCAGCCGGGGACATAGTCGAGCAAAAAGTGATAAGCCGCATGGGGTTGCTGATATGTTTTCCCAGCTTCCCCGCTTGTTGCCCGTGATACCAAATATTTGGCCGTATTAACTAAGGTCATTCCGGGATTATTGAAAAAGAATCCCATGTAAAACCACATGCTCGACTTGGGGATAATGCCTAAAATGCTGTCAGGGATCGCCTGCGCTTGCAATGAAAGGGTTTTGGCTGGTGCTGAATCTTCACCTGGCTGCAAATATCGGCCGCGATGCATTTCTCCACGCCCCAAGCGTGCCCCCTTCGCAGTCGAATCAAGCCATCCCACCAAATAATCTGAATTATCGCGATTGTCATCAAACCAGTTCAAGCATGAACTCAAGTTCGGCCGGGTACAGGCCTCAACCTCAAGCAAACCAGAATAGATTTTTTTAAGCTGTAACGTAATGGCCGTCAGACAGCCAAACATTCCAAATCCACCAATCGCAGCCCGAAATAGCTCTGTATTCTTTTCACGGGTGCAAACTTTTTTGCGGCCGTTGGCCATGAGCAACTCAATTTCTAAAACATGATCCCCGAAGGTGCCCATATTCCAACCATTTTTGCCGTGGGTGTTCATCGCCGTACAGCCGCCTATGGTTGTTTTTGCTGTTCCAGTTACAACAGGCGGCCACCAGCCATCAGCCAAAACATAGCGCCACAGCTGGTCAACCGTGACACCCGCTTCCACTTTGATCACACCTGTTTCAGGATTCCAATTGATGATGCGGCTGAGGCGAGAACAATCAAGCACAATTTGCTCACGATTGCTGAAAGCGTCTCCATAGCTGTTACCGCCCCCTTTTAAGCCAACGGTCCGGCCACTATTCTTAGCCAGTTCAAAAACCTTTTTCAGCTCATCAAGCGTTGACGGCCGATAAACATAAGCTGCGCTACGGCTAGCTCCGCCCCAGGCTTCTACCGTTTCGAGATGATCATCAGAGAGTTCCGGTTTTAAGGTCTGCATCGATTCCCACCCTCCCTAAACGCTTAACTTCCGGAAAATGAATGACGGGAAATGCTGAATAATTAGCATTAAAAAGCGCCACTGAAACGGTACATAGGCGACCTGGCGTTTCTTTTCGGCCGCATTCAAAATTAGACCGGCCGCTTTTTCAGGTGAAATAACCCAGAAGGTTTTTTCAACCCCTTCCAGCATCACCGTGTCCACAAAGCCGGGTTTAATCGTCGTGACTTGCACATTATGCTCGGCCAATCGATTACGCAACGACTCTAGATAAATGGCCAAAGCTCCCTTTGTCGTGTGGTAGGCCGGGTTCCCTTTACGGCCGCGATCGCCTGCCACAGAGCCAATTCCGATAATCGTCCCATTTTTAGTAATTTGAAAACGGCGTGCGGCTAAATTTAGCCAAGCCATCGCCCCTAAAAGGTTAATCTCAACCTGCTGCCGATCTTTCTCAAAATCATATTCGTCAGCTGCGACATCAGGCATAACCCCGGCCGCATACACAATTAAATCTAATCCACCCAATTCATCAGTGAGTTCCGCAAATAACTGCGGAATAGCTGCATAATCAGTCACATCATGCACACGTGTCACTACTTTTGTTTGAATCGACAGGTTGGATTTAATTCGCGTTGCCAACTCATCTAGCTTTTCTTCACGGCGAGCTAATGCCGCCACGTGGTAACCACGTTTTGCTAAATCTTTAACAAGGGCAGCTCCCATCCCAGTAGATGCGCCCACCACAATAGCGGCCGGATGAGGCTCTAAGGGTCGAGCAGGCGGTTGCTCATTATTTTGTAATGTCATACAGGTTGTTTTGAACCAGCCATGCCTAATATTGGCTCTGGCTCGTAATTTCCTTTTGTTGTCAGTGTATAGAGCATTTCAGCCCGGGTTGCGTCGCACAGTTCAGCTGGGTCATCAGCAGCTGTGGGGGTCACCGGATCATGCACAACCATCGTAGCTTCAAGCACATAGTCACGGCTCATAATATTCCATAGCGCTGTAAAAAATGGGACAGATCGCCAATCAACCAGATGCGGATGGCTATAAATCATCGACACAGGCAAATAAGCGATACCGGCTTCTTGAGCAATTTCAAACGCTCCTTTACGAAATGGTTGAAGCTTGCCAATTGGTGCCGTACGCCCTTCAGGATAAAGCACAATGGCCGGTTTGTAGCTATCAAGCTGACCGAGTGTACTGCGTGCCGCTTGGCGTGACTCTTTTTTCTCACGTTTTACAAACACACAGTCGATGGCCCATGCTAAACGGCCGACAAAAAACATCCTTTTAATTTCATTTTTAGCAACGTAGCGCACTGGCTCAAAGGCCATCATTACGACGATGTCCATGTAACTGGTATGGTTTGAAAAAATAAAGCCGACATGGTCCCGCAATATTTCCGGCCGATCAACCGTCATCTTCACACCGACGATTTTGAGCGCCATACGCGCCATTTGTGAAACAATTTTTGGACCCAGCTTTGCCCGGTCACTACCAGTTCTAACCCATCCAATTAAGAGTACGATGACTGTTCCAATGCTCAGTGTCAGCGAGAAGCCGATCAATCTAAAAATATATCGAATTAATTTCATTGTCTCTTTTCCCCTTTCAACATCAGATCGATTATAGAGTGATCGATTTTCGGCCGCAATTAACATGTAAATGTAACCAGACTGATGAATAGTCGATAATGAATCATTGGAAAAAAAGTGACCCCTGATATGATGGGACCATGCGAATTAAACTCATTTTAACCTCCTTGTTTTTGATCTCGATCGGCCTCATTTCAGGCTGTACCCCAACCAGCTCTACGACTAATGCTGATCCAGATTCAGTAGCCATCGTCGAGTCCGATTCTGGCACATCTGAATTTCAGATTATCGTACCTGCCAACGATATGCACGTTGGCGAGCCTCGCATCCCATTTATCATTAGAGATGGGGACAACATGGTGCGTGAGATTAATCAAGTGTTTTTGACGGTTCTAGATATAAACACTCAGCCATACAGCGTTGTGTGGGAAGGGCCAGCTATAAACTATTCAGACTACACGGTGCCATATTGGGTTTTTCATCCGGAAATTGAAACAGCCGGAAATTACGGTATCCGGGCAAATATTCTGGCGACTGATGGATCAACAAGTCAAGCTCAATTTGCAGTTGCTATTTTAGAAGATTCAATCGCCCCTGGTATTGGTGATGCGGGCATCCTAAGTGAAAGTCGCACCGCATTTGATCTCGAGTCGATCAAGATTATTTCATCTGATTTTCAAGAGCCCGATCCAGAGCTTTATTCAATGACAGTGGCAGAAGCGTTGGGCAACGGACGGCCGACAGTGATTTCATTTAGCACCCCTGCATATTGTGCAACCGCCTTTTGTGCCCCCGTTCTCCAAACAGTCAAAGACGTTAAAGCGGTAAAAAGTGATGAGATCAACTTTTTACATGTCGAAATTTTCTCTGACTTCCAAGAATTTATTACCGACCAAACGGTGCTTGATTGGGAGTTGCAGAGTGAACCGTGGACCTATGTTTTAGATGCAGATGGGATAGTGACAGCACGCTTAGCAGGCCCCGTATCAGCTACAGAGTTAGAAAGTCATCTTCTCTTTAACCAGTAATCAGTGGCGAAACTGAATCTAAAACTGATCGAAACCCAGCCACATGGGTTTCAAGGCTAAATTCTTTCTCGGCCGTCCTGCGCGCATTGTAGCCTAGTGTTTGGGCACACTTTGGATTGTTGAGAAGATACTCGATAGCAGCCTTCATCTTTTCTGGGTCTTGCGGGGGAACTAAAATGCAATTTCTACCATTTTGCAAATATCCGGCTAAACCTTGAGAGTGTGTAGCGACAATCGGTTTCCCCATCGCCATCGCTTCTAACGCAACAGTGACCCCCGCCGAAAAAACTTGGTCTAAAACCGGAATAACTACACAAGTCGCCTCAGCATATTTTTCCCGCATCTCAGAATGTGGCATACGCCCTGCAATCGTGACATTCGGCGGCAACTCGGCCGCTTTGAACGTGTCATCTTTTTCCCGTGCAAACCAAGTTCCAGAGGCTGCAATTTCAACTTCAACCTGAGGCATCGATGAAACAGAATCAAGCAATGTAGCGTAGTCACGCCCCCGAATCTCGCCAGCACTAAAAATTTTAGGGGTGCTTTTTTGAGCAGCAGCATGCATGGGCAACGAAACACGATCTTCAGAAAAATATTCGACATCAATCGCATAGGGAACAAAGGTGACACGTTCTGCCGGAACACCAAAACTAGATGTAAGTAAATCACCCAAAGGTTTACTCTCAACAATGATATGATCGATGTAGGGTAGCAAATCTAAGTTTCTAAGCAGTTTTTCCTGCCTGTGGGACCATGCAGCAAAACGCAAAACCAGTTTCGATTTCAATAGGCCTAACCGTTTAAACAAAGCCAACTGCAAGCCAACCCGCTCGGACATGGCTAACACGGTTTTATATCCCCTTGCGCGGCGCAAAGAGAAAAAAGCCAACGTTATATCTGACCGCAAAAAGGTCTCAACCCGACGCAATGCTTTGCTAAACATGACCTCATCGTATAAAGCATAATTTAAAAAGTCAGCCCCAGACTGCTTTGCAAGCAGTACATATTCAACCCGCGGATAAGGAGAATCGAAAAGCATCTTTTCTTGCTCTGGCTTTAAAGCCGATGTGGCCACAATTAGTAGATCTTTCATAACGTAACAATATGCAAACCACTACCGCCAGCGGTTTAATGCGCCCCCGACCGCCTGTGTAACTCGGTGCGCCACGCCGGAGCTTTGGCGAATTTTCTTCAACATCTCAAAATAGCCGGACGCTTTCAGTCGGAAAAGAGACAGGCTATCATCACCGTTGATTTGCACACGCCAGCGGTTATATAGTTGGTCGGGGCCAATATCAACGCCAAGTCCTTCCGCAAAACCAGCTCTGCGCATGATTTCACGTATTTCTGGTGAGTGATGTCCACCAGGGTAAGCCAGATGCAAAATCGGCCGACTGAGCGCTTGCTCTAATATCTCTTTCGACTCTCGAATTTCTTGCTCAGCTTCAGCCACGCTAATTTCATGCAGGTTTGGATGAGTGGCGGTATGTGCACCGAATTCATTACTGCTTGGAAGCATTTCACTCATCTGGTCCCAAGTCATAAATGACACTTCACGCAATCCGGGCCAAGCCAAAGTGCGACCGACAAATTCAGTCACAATGAAAATTGTGCAAAAAAAGCCATGCTTTTTAAGAATTGGAAATGCGACCTCGTAATTATCTAGGTAACCGTCATCAAATGTGATCGCAAATGTCTTTCGGCCGTCCGCTCCCTCTGCACGCAAGCGCAACGCTTCAGTTAGTGAAACACAGCGGTAATTTTTTTTGGCCAGATAAGACATTTGTTGCTCAAAATTTTGCGGTGAGACACTGAGCCTAAATGGGTCATCAGCGTCTCGTTCGGCCGTTATTTGGTGATACAGAAGAATCGGAGTTTTGGTCATATCAATTTCGAGCAAGCAGATTGCGCATGCGCTCACGCGTGCCAGGCCCCAACAATCCGGCCGTTGTTAACTTGAAATATGGCAGCTCTTGGTTGCGTTGATACACATCAAGTCGCCCTTGAATCGGTCCAGTACGGAGCGGAGCGTCTTCCATCGTCAGCAATCCTTTAAACCCACAAGCCAACGCGATAGCATCTGTCTGAGCATTGCATTGACCATACGGGTAAGCGAGGTAGTCCGGCCGAATATCGGCTTGTGACTCAAGGAGTTCTAATGATTTTTGGAGATCAGCTTCAAAATTATCAATTTCAGCTACGGCGCTACGATGGCTATGGGTGTGCGACCCAAATGTAATCGCTGACGATGCCGCGATCTCCCGAATTTGTTCCCACGTTAAATGGGATTTGTCTAAATTTTCATCGCGCTTTAAAAGCCCGACGTCGCTGCTAATAAACTGAGTCGGTACAAAAACGGTGGCTGGCAGCCCTTTTGCCCGCATCAGTGAATATACATTTTCGTAAAAATCTGCATATGCATCATCGAATGTGATCGCTACCCGCGGCCGCTTCCTTGGTTGCTCATCATAAATTTGATCAAGACTGACAATATCAAAATGACGCTCAAGATATTCGATCTGTCGAACGTAAAGTTGTGCATCAACCGCATATCGGTAGCCAGAGGGCTGTGACTCAACAGAGTGGTAAGTCAGAATCAAATCACGCCGCGCAAACTTTGTTGTAAGTGGCGCCAAGCAAACGGCATCTAAAAGCCGAACCACACGCTGTTCCCACTTGCTGACAACCGGAAATGATTCGCTCATTTATTCACCCTTAAAACGACCCCTTCTTTTTTGCCAAAAAGTTGCTCTTTGACAGATGGATGGGATAAACAATCATCACCGCGTGATACAAACCACAAGACAAATTCATGCGGATCGATGCCGTTTAAGGCGTCTGAATCTGGCATCCAGTAAGTTTCATAGTTGGGGTCCAATGATTGAACTTTCAGAACTGTCGGCCGATTTGAAGCTTGGTAGAAGAATTGGCGCGCTACTCTTTTAGGTAATAGAGTCAATGCTTGCGCTATTTTGCTATCGCGCAGTGGGATCGAAGCCTTGATCAACTTTCCGCTTATTCCAAAGTCTGAGTACGGCCGTACAGGATATCCATCTGCATACCACGGCCGACACCGCCAAGCAGGAGCCAAAAAGAGCAATCCGTTTGGTTTAACAACCCGCCGAACCTCACGCAAGGCTTGTTCTAAGTTAGGCACATGTTCAAACACCCAAATGCTCCACAAAGCGTCGAAACTGTTGTCGGCAAAAGGCAATTGGATTGCAGAACTCGCCGCAAATGGTTTTTCAAGGTGAGCACCAGCCGTTACAGCGACATCAATCCCGACATAATCCTCAATAATATTTTGCAAGCCACCACGGCCGCAGCCGACTTCAAGGCAGTGGCCTAGATTCAGATCGTACGTTTCAACAAAGTCCGTAACTTGCTCGTGATAACTATGCTCATGCTGATCTTGCAACGGGGCATACGCCTCTTGCCGATAGCCATCATCATAAAACGATCTTGCAGAATTATCTTGATCAGTCATTAAGAATCCTAAGCTATTTTAGTTAATAGTACGGCTCATATGTACGGAAGAAAGACCGCGCCAAAATGAACGGCTAAACAAGCTAAGACCAGCCAGCGCGCTACTCAAAAGAGCATGTGACAAGCGAGACAGGGCAGGTGCGAGCTGGCGATGTTGAATATTCCAGACCGTTGAGGTCAAATAGATTCGAGCCAATCGTCCCTTCCAATAACCGTCCTCGGCCGAGGCATGCAAGCGTTTGAAAGCCCCAGTGTGGTCTAAAGCGCGCTCACGGTAGCGGCGGCTCAATTCCCAGGCCAACGTATAGTCGGTGGAGCTATGGTCACCACGGTCAAGAAAAACGACCGTTTCTGGTATTGCCGCAAAATCAGCCCGAAGAGCAAGCTGACGGCACAGCGCAATATCTTCGCCTGGGGCCGCCAGAGCGTTAAACCCGCCAGCAGAGAAGAACAGCTCGTTTGAAACAATGTATGAGCCCATCGGTATCCATTCGCCAGCCATAATTTGAACCGCACAGTTCCCAGTGCGATCCAAGCCAATTTTGGGAAGCTCTTCATCAGAAACATCACAAAGTTGGGCTCTGCCATAGATCCAATCAGCCTGTGTTTGCTCAGCCGCCTTAAAAAAAGCTTGCAATGCGCCAGGAGCCAACCAATCATCATCGTCTAAAAAGTGCAGGTATTTTCCTTGAGCCAATGCCGCACCCACATTACGAGCCACAGCTTGGCGATGTCGATTGGCAGTCACAACTTGAACATTTGGCTCATCCATCCAATCAACGTGAGGCAGTGGCTGACCAGTATCATTCACAACAATAATTTCAAATAAATCAGGTGAAACTTTTTGATCCAAAAGGCTTTGCACCGTTCGATGCAATTTAGTACGGCCGATTGTGGGGATAATAGTAGATAAAAACATAAAAACTAATTTCCAATGGGCGTAAAACAAATCTTTTGCAAGCCTACATGAAAGCACAAATTGCTATGAAGAAAAATCACAAAATGTTTGAGCTTCCAAGTGCTTACAGCTTTTCGGCTCTACAAATAAGTACGATAGATGGGTGTCGGAAAATTAAGACTCTTCAAAAGCAGCGAGCAAAGGCAAAAAGGTTCTCCAAAATCTTTAAATCGAACACCTAACAGCTTACTCCTTCGAAATTACACTTATATTAAGCAGATATTACAGAGAGATTACAACCACCGTTGTTTAATTGGATTGGTGTGATGAAACAACCATTGTGCAGTCGTAGGGTAACGGTTTGCTGAGCGACGGGGGCCGACGCTGGCAACCGATTTTTTGCTCTGTTACACTTCGCAACATGAATCAGGGAACAGGAAACTCAGTCAGAACAATCATAGTTGCAGGAACAATTGCCATTGTGCTAGTCACCATTGTAGGTGCCATCGTGTGGCGTGTCTACCGCGGAGATAACACACTTCTGCGCAATGTAATGGTAAGCAGTGAGCGTATGACGCCCAATGCTGATGGAGACACTGACCTTATTCAAATAAGTTACGATGTGTCTCGTAATGCAACTGTGTCGATCTGGTTTGAAGATGAAGCAGGTGAAAAATTCTGGTTTCGGCGTGACCGGCCGCGCGGCGTTGGCGAGTACCAAGTTCTGTTTAGTGGCGTCGTTGATGGATATCGCTTACCTGATGAAATTGTACAGGGAACCATTATCCAAAGGCTATTACAGGATGGATCTTACAAGTTGGTCATTGAAGCCATAGACACCAATGGTGTCCGTGAGATGGCAGAAAGGCCGCTAAATGTTATAGACGCCGATAGTGATTTACCAGAAATGCGTGCATTTGGAACGGACGTAGACACGTTCACCCCTAACCGAGATGGAATCTCAGACCGTGTCATCATCTCTTATGATTTACAAAAAGAAGCTGATGTGCGCGTGGTTTTAGTCTTACCCAACGGCGGCGAACTGCCGCTTTTTGAGCGTGAGCGCAATGTCCCGGCAGGTATGCCCGGCCGGCATGAGTACGACTACGAGGGTGGTGTCGACAATGGCGAAACACCTCCGGCCGACGGCACATACAAAATCATGGCGGTGGCTGAAGATGCTGAAGGTCAGCGAATGGTCGTTGAGGATGAGCTAAAAATCGAGCTAGGTGGTGTGCCACGGGCAGACATCTTCGCCCCGGCCGCTGGCGATACATTTGAAGTCAGCGCAACCGCCATCGAAATTTGCAACACCCTATTTTTCACAATGACGGTTGAAAACTATGGTGACACCCCAATTCGGACTACGGGCCCAGCAACCGGCACGGTTTATGACTCCGATGAAAACTACAACGCAGTCGGCTGGTCTACAGAATCAGGTGCATGGCGTATTGCCATCGGGTTTGAAAACGAGCTGAGCAACTATCCGTTCCGCTGGGCCGTTGGCAGCGAAGAAGATTTAGTTGAAATTGATGGCTTCCATTATCTCATGCCAGGCGAACGCTCATTGGTCACGGGTGGTATTCGGATTGTAGGGCCTTTCGGTGAACGCAACCCACAGCCGATTTGGGCAGGGCTTATTCATGAAGATGTTGAGGTCTCCCAATTCAACAATCGGGTTGACCCAAAATCAATTTTGATCGACTTTCCTGATCCTGAAAATATCGAGCC
>JBGCDP010000245.1:0-8431 GCA_045105475.1 Anaerolineae bacterium | reverse complement strand
GCAACGGGTAAATCCATCGGCTCTAAAATATGATGGGCGCTTGAATGGATGGCGGGCACCGCTTGGCACAGCTTATGGAACATGCCCAAATCTTCAATGCTGGGATTACGTCGCACATCCTCTAAGTCTCGCAGATACGGCGCACCGGTCATCGGCACGAAAATTGAGTGTGGGCCACCCAGTTTGACCGTTTTCTGCGGGTCACGTGCATTCAGTGTGATATTCGATGGGATCGATTTGATCAGTTCACGGATCAAGCCACGATCTACTTTGACCAGTTCTCCCTGAACATTTGCTCCCGCCGCTTTCCACTGGCGCAGAGCGATCTCGTCACGATAAATAACGCCGACCTCTTCCAATATCCGCATCGATTCATGGTCGATCTTTTCGATTTGCCCTTGATCCAACGGTTCAACGACGGGCAAATTACGTTTGAGGGTTGGGAGCATCGGCGACCGTTTGGCCGCGATTGCCTCTCGCTTGGCGGCGCTACCACCATGTCTGCGTTTCCGTGTTTTTTGAGTCATGTTATCTGATTTATTCTAAAGCTTGGATGTACCGCTTTGCAGATCGCTCCACCGCATCCTTAGCATCGGTGCTAACAACATAGCCATCCCACGCACCATAAAGACAATCAAAAGCATAAGGAGCAACAGCTTTAAAAATTTCATTCACTTTAGCGGCCGACAATGGGATTACGTTAGGATAGCTTCGCATGAATGTGACCCAACGACGGTCCGCCACAACATGAATCGTATCCCCTGTGAGCAATGCTCCTTGATGATCGGCGCCAGCGGCCCAATGGCAAACCGCACTGCCTACAAAATGGCCACCGGCGTGAATTAGAGTAATGTCTGGATGCAGGGCAAATTTTTCCCCTTGCCAAAATTGAATGCGAGGGGATGGTCTCATAATCCATTCCGCATCGGCTTGATGCATATGAATGGTGGCATCAAATCGCTCACCCCATTCAACGGCCGACGCATAAAAATGGGGATGCGATAAAGCGATTTTGCCTACTCCCCCTAACTGATTGACGCGTTCTACCGTCTGGTCATCAATCAGACTAATGCAGTCCCATAAGACGTTACCATGCTCCGATTGAATCAGAAGGGCTTGCTGTCCTATCGCGAAAGAAGGGACAGTATAGATACCATAGAGATGAGGCTCGTGATGCTTAATTACATTTTGATGTGTTTTCTGTAAATCATATTGTGTGGTCCATGCCTGCCCTTCACGTCGGACAAACTGCCGCTCATCTGTACATATCGGACAATGGGACGGGGTTGTTGAAGATTTTCCGAATTGGACACCACAAGTTACACATATAAAGTTTGACATACTTTCTCCATATCAAATTACAGCTAATATCCTAATTCTTTTGAGATTGCGTTTGCCGATTTCACAATCATTTCAGCCAATTCATCAATCCGTTGACCTCTGCTGAGCGTTAGCTCAGCTCCAGCCGACCTTCGGTCGGCCTTCATTCGAGAGCTGGGAGCCGCAATACATAATGCCCCTTGCACGTCACTGTGCGTATTGAAGATCGGGGCAGCTACGGCCGACAGTCCAACTTCCAATACATCTTGAGTTTCCCCAAAGCCTTGTGCGCGTACCTGATCTAATCGATCAATAAATTTTTTCTGCGAACTGATTGTGGTCTTCTGAAGCTTTAGCATCCCCGTGAGGTCAAGTTGATCACGTTTAGACTCGTCTTTCCACGCCAATAAAACCTGCCCTGTTGATGTAGTGTGTGCCGGAAACCGGCCGCCGATGTACTGTGCCATCCCCATAACGTGTCGACCCAACTCCTCTTCAATCACCATCGACATCGGCCGATTTTGATCATCAACCCATAAAATATCTAGCGTCACCGATTCACTCGTCTGGCGCACAAGTTCTGCCATGTAGGGTTTCGCCACAGTGCGTAAATTGTTTGATCGAATGGCACGGCCGCCCCAAACGATCAGCTCAGCCCCCAGCGCATAATCCCCGGCCGAGGTTTTACGCAGAATCCCTTCACCTTCTAACGCTGAAAGTAAACGAAAAACTGTTGTCCGTTTTAACCCGCTCGCTTCGATAATTTCAGGCAAGGTCCAAATCGGCCGATCATCAGTGAATAGCCGAATCAGGCCAAAGGTGCGTGCTAATGACTGTGTACCTGCATATTTTTCCATAAAATCCACAATATGGACTATTCATCCATATTGTGGCGGAAATATTACCAACTTTTCTAGATCATGCAAATTTAAACAATCGTAATTCTTTTGTAATCCTCCGCAGGCCACACGATGCTAAAATCAAGGAAACTATTTACTCAAAAACTAAAAAGTCGCCTGCCTGCCAAAAAGAGAGAAAACCATGCTACGCAACATGACCCCCATTCGAACCAAGAGAATTTTTATCAGTGCGCTGTTTGTCGCATCGATATTTTTAGTCGCTAGCCAACAAGCGGTCGGTAACAGCTTGGCACCCCATGCTGAACAATCGGCCGACTATCAGATTGTTTTTGAAGCATCGTGGGACCCTGCTGACGTACCTAACCCTCACTTTTCAGGCCTTATCGGAGCCTCACATAATTCAAGCACCTCGTTTTGGAAAACTGGTGAGTTAGCGACAGACGGCATTGAAAACATGGCCGAAACCGGAGGAACTTCGACACTCCGTAGTGAAATCAATGCGGACACCAACGCCAATCTAGTCATCTCAGGCGGCGGCATCTTTCCATCCCCCAACAGCACCACGATCAGTTCAGTCACACTTGACCATGATTATCCATTGGTGACATTGGTCTCAATGATTGCGCCCAGCCCCGACTGGTTTGTGGGGGTTTCTGGTCTTTCTTTAATTGATGAAGAAGGAGATTGGATCGATGAGATCATAGTGGAACTAGCCCCTTACGATTCAGGCACAGACAGCGGGCCGCAGTTCACATCACCCAATGAAAACACAAATCCGGCCGAGCCGATTAGCCGCATCGAAGATAGCGATTTATTTCCCAATATTCCGTTAGGCACATTTAGATTCATCCGGATCGATGGTCCTGAGCCGACGCCGATCGCCAGCCCAACACCGGTCGAACCGTTTAACCCAACTGACTTCCTTTATCTACCGTTCGCAATGGTTGAATAAAAAATTGGGCAACAAGCTGTTGCATTACAGCTTCACATCTTTGCCCAAGCTCTTGGCAATCTTCATTTCTAAGTGCTTTTTCGCCACAATCGGAGCGTATTTAGCTGGATGGCTCTCATCATGACAGCTGTCAATACATTCGATTAAAGCATCCTCATTGGGATTATGAAAAAAGGCCATCGACTGTCTACGTTGCCCTAGTGTTTCAGGGTGCGGGACCACTTTGTGCAAAGTTGATATCCATTTGTCGTTGGTCCAGTTCATCATTAAATCACCAATATTGATAATAAAATGATCAGATGGGGCCACCACATCTACCCAGTCACCCGCTTTTGATTGAGCCTGCAACCCGCGCGAATCGGCCGACCATAAAATCGTCAGCGTCCCATAATCTGTGTGTGCTCCTGCCCGAGACAAATTAACTTTGGCAGGATCATACGCCGGATAGTTAAGCAGTCTCAAAATCGTGCGCGGGTCATCTGTTTTGTTGTCGAACCACATCTCAGGCAAATCAAGCGCAAGTGCAAACAGGCGCATCAGATGTTGAGACAGCTCCAGCAAAGACTGGTAATAAGAGCGGCAATAGACGCGTAGCAGCTCAGGATTTTGCGGCCAAATCTCATCGCTAACTGGCATGATGAGATTCAACGATTCTTTCAGATCAACCACAGCATCGTCATCTAGGCTGGCGGCTAAGTTTTCCCCATCTGGCCCGATATAGCCCATACCGCCCGCTGCTTCAGCCCTACGCTTTTCAGCAATAGATAGATCGAAAAATGTTCGTGCAGCATCATTCGCCTGCTGAATCAATTCAACCGGAATTCCGTGGCCGCTAATCGTAAAAAAGCCGATTTCTTCACACGCTCGGCCGATTTGCTGAGCAACGCCAGCTTTGTCAGAGCCATCTAAATATGGCCCAATATCGATAATTGGTATGTTTGTCATTTCTTCTCTCAAAAGGAGTGGGTAGCGTGGGGCAGGGAGCGACACAGTGACTAATTATCTGGTGAGTGGTATAACACGAGCCACGAGATAGTTGGTCGGTTGTGTTGCTCCTCGCAACCCGATCCTTGCTAAATTTTCGCTAACGCAGCATCAAAGTCTTTAATTAAATCTTGAGCATCTTCCAGCCCGGCCGACACTCGAATCATCCCTTGTGCAATCCCCATCTCATCAAGCTGTTCTTGAGGGATATCCAAAAATGCCATCGTGGCTGGCACCTGCGTTGTTGTGCGCACACCGCCCAAACTCGCGGCAAAAGTTGCAAGCTCTAAGCTATCGAGGACTTTCACGGCCGACTCCCCATCTTTGACTTCAAAGGTGAGCATACCCCCAAACTTTGGCATTTGTTTTAAGGCGATATCATGCTGCGGATGAGACGGCAGGCCAGGATACCAAACACGTTTAACTTTTGGATGGCTCTCAAAGTGTTGAGCCAAGGTCATTGCGGTCTGACAAGCCCGTTCAACACGAACGTGCAGTGTCTGAATGCCACGTAAGAGCAGCCACGCATTAAATGGAGAAATGGGTGATCCCCACTTGACCATCGTGTTCCAGCGAATTTGTTCCAAGAAGTCGGCCGGTAACAGCTCAGACTTCATGCAAATCGCACCGCCAATCGCATCGCTGTGGCCCCCGATGAATTTGGTGGCACTTTCCAAGACAAGATCAACGCCCCATTCCAGCGGTCGCATCACATATGGGCTGGCGAATGTGTTATCACACACGACGACGATCCCTTTACTGTGCGCAAGGTCAACCAACGGCGGGATCGCGGATACTTTCATCGAGGGGTTCGCGACCGTTTCCATGTACAGCACTTTGGTATTAGGCTGGATAGCACCCGCGACCGCCTCAACGTTCGCCGTATCAACAAACGTGGTTGTGATCCCATAGTCTGTCAGCCGATGGTCAAGCATCTCGTGGGTTGAACTATAGGTGGTCCAGTCACACACAATATGGTCCCCACTTTTGAGCAGGCCAAACAAGGCGACAGAAATCGCAGCCATACCTGAAGCGGTCGCTAAACAGGCGTCTGCATTGTGCACCTGCATCATCTGTTCTTCAAACTGATACTCTGACGGATTTCCACACCGGCCGTAAATATTGACCGTCTTACGCTCCCCATCAACCACGCGCTGATAAATTTCAGCATCATATTGAAAGCTAGATGCCATGTAAATCGGGGCGTTTAGCGACTGGGTGGCCTCTTCAGGCGGATAGTAAACTGCTCGGCTGTCGAATGACAACCGGTTCCTTTTTTCTTGATTCATTCAAAACCTCAATGATGTGGGTCAAATATTTGGTCATAAAGTGAGACCAATAAATATTTAGGCCATAGGGGTAAATATTGTCGGCTCTAAGTATCGTGTAGCTTTAAAAAATCCTCAAACTCAAATTAAAAAGTGATCGTTCAAAAGCGCTCGTGCGCCTCGTTGAAGGGGCTTGTAGCCCTAAAAGGGTATTGTTGAAAACTTAGAACAGACCGAAACTTACAAGAAAATTTGGTTTAAAAGCACATATTCTTAGCAATAGATCAAAACAAACATAAAAACGCACTGACAGCAGTTCCTCATCGCCCCTAAAATCACGATTCCTTATGCACCCACAAAAACAGCTGATAACCTTGGCAAGATCACTTAGCAAAATCAAAAGTTCTAGCAAAGTCTACGAACTTATTTGCACCCATCTGCTTGATCTTGTTCCCTGCCATGGGATCAGCATAGCTATATTGCAAGAAAATAAAACCACGGCCGACATCATGCTTGCCAGCAATCAAGCCGGGTGGCAACAGCTCAAATCCTGCTCTATAGAAGCAACTTTTTTAGCAAATGTACGAAATGCAGATGAGCCTACCCGTGTCGAAGATGCGACAACACATACAGCCCATGAAATTCAGACGTTAGGCGACAATGGCTGCCAATCTGTGTTTTCTTTTCCAATCATAGTAAATGATGAAGCGGTTGGAACCCTGAACATAGGCTACCAACAATCAGATGCTTTATTACCAGAAGCTGAAGCACGCATCTGGCATATTAACTCTCTTTTGTCATCCTCGATTGAGCGCATAGAGCTACAAGCTCAGCTCACGGAAAAAGCTAAACATAGCCAAGAACAAATAACTGAATTACAGCAATTAAATAAATTATCTATAGCTCTTAGCCAAATATCCGATATAGAACAAGCGGTTGAATTGCCCATAAAAGCTGCTTTAAAAATGCTAAGAGGAGATAGAGCCAGCTTCACAATATATGATGAAAAAACAAATACATTAAACGTTTTAGGCACTGATTCACCCAAAACTATCGGTCCCAAAACAATGGTATTTGAATTGCATAATTCAGTTGTCGGGCAAGCGTTTCAATCGGGAATCATCCAAACATGGGATCCATTAACCAAAACCGATTTGGTTGATATTGTGCTTATGCGGAAATCTGGATTGCAAGCTGGGCTTATCGTCCCGCTTTTTGTAAATGGCAAGGTTACAGTGACGCTCAATGTCGGCCGATTAAACGCAACTTCTTTTAATCAAAAAGATTATCTTGTCGCCCAGCAAATAGGCACAATGCTTGCCTCTACTCTAGAAAGACAGAGACTTTTAGATAACTTTGCAGACAACCTTAGAAAAACCGAATATCAGGCTTCACGTCTTAATGTGCTGAATGCTTTGGCATTAGACTTAACCGAATCGACTGGCTGGACGGAAGCCTTCAACATAACCTGCAAGACATTAATTGAGCTAATTCCATCCGCAAGGGCCAGTATGACGCAGATTAATGACGCACAGACCCATTGGGAGGTATTTAACGGGGTCGGTGACGAAAAGAAAAAACCAGGAAAAGTAAAACTCAAAGGGTCTCATCTCGAAAAAATGGTCAAAGAAAAAGTCACCTTATATTCAGGTGACATTCGAAATTCGCCATTTAAGTTATTAAGAGAGATTTCTAATTTAGGGATTCGATCCATCATGCAAGCTCCATTGATCAGTCAGGGGCGGGTCATCGGAACCTTAAATATCTCATCTGATGAGGTAGATGCTTACGATGAGTATGACAAAATATTAATAGGGCAGGCGGCCGTTTTGCTGTCTAGAACTTTGGAAAACTTAAGATTATTTGAAAAAGTAGAGTCTGCCTTAGTAGATGCGCATCGAACCAGTGACGAGCTAGCCCTCATAAATTCTTTAATCAGCCAATCCGTCAAAGCAAAGACCTTTCAGGAATCATTAGACATCATCGCAAACTGCCTATTTCAAATATTAGGTATCGCCAAAGTGGGTATCGCCTTATTAGATGACGCAAAAGAAAACTTGGTCGTAGTTTCTGAGTATTTTGAACCTGGTACATCAATTTCTACCGTAGGCCTGAAAATCCCGTTTAAAGGAAATACCCTGAATGAATCTGTTGTTTATGGCAAACAAAGAGTATTTCTAGACGATGTCCAAAATACAGCTGAAGATTTAGAGCTACGGGAATTAATGCGTGAGCAAGGCAACCATGCAATCGCTATTCTCCCTTTGATTGTTGCCGGCGAGGTAATCGGGACGGTGGGGCTTGGCATTTGGGACCCAGATGTTTCGATTTCAATACAGACTCTCGACCTGATGGAAAACATCCTAAGCCAAGCAGCAGCCTCAATCTATAATCTACAACTCCTTGATCAACAAAAAATTGCACTCAGCGAGATTAGAAGCCAGCAACGGGAACTCAGATTAGTCAATGAGGTTGTCAGTAATAGCCAATTCATATTGATGCGTTGGATTAAATTTAACAATCAATGGAAACCTGAATATATTTCTTCAAATTGCATTCAATTTGGGTATGATTCAGAAGATTTCCTTAATGATCCTGAGCTTTCTTTTTCAATTATTCTTGATAAAGACAAACCGAAAGTCCGTAAAGAGTTTGGCAAGTACCTGGCTGAAAAAGTCGACAATTTCATTCGAGAATATCGTGTGATTACAAAAAGTGGGGACATCCGCTGGGTTGAGGATCGGGTCAATTTAGAACGAGATAAAGCCGGAAAAGTTATTACCCTGCAAAGTATTCTTGTCGATCGTACTGAACAAAAACTGACAGGAAAAAGGCTTAGACTCACCCAATTCTCTGTTGATAATACCCCCCGTATCCAATTCTGGCTTGATATAGCAGGGAAATTCGTTTTTGTAAATCAAGCGGCTTTTCAAAGCCTGGGTTACACAAAAGAAGAGATGCTCGAGCTTGATATTTTTCAAATCGATATGACAGCCTCCGTTGAAGGATTTACCAACAATTGGAATTATTTAAGAGAAAATAATGAA
>JBGCDP010000244.1:0-8666 GCA_045105475.1 Anaerolineae bacterium | reverse complement strand
GGCGTTGACATTCGCGGCCGTTCTCGCACGCTCAACATCAACTACCGCACCAGCCATCAAATCCGCCGCCAAGCCGATCAACTGCTCCCCAGCTCTATCGCAGATGTCGATGGCAATGTTGAAGACCGCCACCACACGATTTCAGTCTTTAATGGCCCTGTACCGGATATTCAAATTTATAGTGATATGGCCGAAGAAACGGCCGCAGTTGCCGCATGGATCAAGGCTCGCCGGGCCGACGGGATCGCCCCCGAAGAGATCGGAATCTTTGTTCGCAGTCGGGCTCAGCTACCACGGGCCATTCAAGCAATTGCCGAATCTGGCGAACAGTCGGCCGAATTAGACGACATGATCACCCCAGAAAAGGGTGCCGTAGCCGTCTCGACCATGCATCTGGCCAAAGGGCTTGAGTTCCGTGCCGTCGCTGTCATCGCCTGTGATGATGAAGTTGTTCCTCAGCAAGAGCGCATCGAATCAGTCGCAGACATGGCTGATCTCGAAGAGGTCTACAACACAGAGCGGCATTTGCTTTACGTCGCTTGTACCCGCGCGAGGGACCATTTGTTGGCGGCCGGGGTTGATCCAGCATCGGAGTTTTTGGATGATTTGGAGCTGAGTTGATAACAATTACTCTCTTTCGCCTATATAGTAAGTATGATTGCGACTCATAGTGCTTACCCCTACTAGACACACTTTAGGCAAGCCTTTGTAACCAACTATTTGTCCCTGCAACCAACTATTTGTACTTGTAACCAACTTAATTGTCCCTACACAGAAGCGGGTGCTCACTCAAAACAAGCACATCTGTTCCATGTACAAAGTGGGGCATATTCGTTAAAATATGGCATGTTGTGGGTGAAAGTGGGGCGAAATGGTACCTTAACCCTCAATTTGAATCAGAAACACAAGAATACGGTTGGTCATTCGGCCGAGGGATGGGCATCCCTCGGCCGTAAAAAGTGTCACGAAGAAGCGTGACTTAAACCGATATTAAAATGTTTCTTGGCGAATACAGTCACACAATCGATAACAAAGGACGATTGACGATCCCGTCGAAGTACCGCGACACGCTAGCCACCGGGCTAGTTGTGACCCGTGGCATCGGGAACAATCTGGCTATCTACCCGCTCGATGAGTGGGAGAAGCTTACTGAACGTATTCTGTCAAGACCGATGTCCAACCAGCAGGTTATGAACTTCCGGCGCAGAGTTTTCTCAGCCGCTGATAACCTGAAGCCTGACCGCCAAGGTCGTATTTTGATTCCAGCCAAACTTAGGGAGTTCGCAAGTTTGGGAGATTCTGTCGTCACTGTAGGGAACTTTCAATTTCTCGAAATTTGGAATCCTAACGCATGGGACGCTGTCCAGCAGGAGCTTGAAAACAGTGAGAATTTTGCTGATTTTGACGATCTAGGTATCTAGATCCTGCTTTCTATTCCTCCATACATCATGTCACACATTTCCGTCCTCTTTAACGAATCACTAGAAGCTCTAAATATTAGAGAGGATGGTGTTTACGTAGATGGGACATTTGGGGCAGGTGGCCATTCGCGGGGGATTATCGAACGGGGTGGAACTGTACTCGCTTTAGACAGGGACCAAAGTACTCTGGAATTCGTGCAGAAAAGCCAGGAGAATTGGACTAGATCACTGCAGTACCATCATTCTAATTTTTCCGACATGGGCACTCTTTTGCCGGCGCTTGGCTACCCACAGGTAGACGGCGTTCTGCTTGATTTAGGTGTCTCATCGATGCAATTTGATCAGCCTGAAAGGGGCTTTTCTTTTCGTGCGTCTGCCGCGCTTGATATGCGCATGGATAAGTCTCAGTCACTGACGGCCGCCGATTTGGTGAATAACCTTAGCGAGGACGAACTAGCTGAAATTTTCTGGGAATTTGGCGACGAAAAACACGGCCGCCGTTTTGCGCGTGCCATCGTTAGCGGTCGGCCGCTCGAAACCACGACAGAGTTAGCAGACCTTGTCGAAAAAGCTGCTCCGGGCAAAAAGTATAGCCAAACTCGTGGTAAGCGGCGGATTCATCCGGCAACAAAGGTTTTTCAAGCATTGCGCATTGCAGTTAACAGCGAGTTAGACGCCCTCCAAAAAGGTCTCGATGGAGCAATTGAGATTTTGCGGCCTGGTGGAAGATTGGCGGTTATCAGCTTTCATTCACTTGAAGATCGCATCGTTAAGGAAACATTCCGGGTGCGCAGTGATCCTTGGTACAAAGTTCCAACCCATGTAATGAAGCCAGAAACAGCACGTGTGCAGTTAAAACGAATTACGAAAAAGCCGATTTCACCATCGGCCGAGGAGATTGAGCAAAACCCTCGTAGCCGTAGTTCGAAGTTGAGAGTAGCAGAGAAACTAGGAGTGGTTAGTGATTAGTAGGTGGTGGTTAGTCTAGCCACTAGTAGCTAACAACCAACCGCTTTCACAAGAAGATGCATTATGACAGTCATTGATAACACATTTGAGCAAAACGAAAATCAACCCAGGAGCAGGCGAGAAATCGGCGGTGCAAACGGCTGGTCGGCCGGATTGCAGAATATGCGCTGGCGGTCTCAGCTCCAAGATCTTTGGACGCTTTCAAAAGCCCAAACGGCCCTAACTTGGGTCATGTTGGCGGCCCTCATTGCGATGGCGGCCGTTTTCCTTTTGGTACAGGCGAGCGCCGTAGCCGCAGTCGGCCGTGAGATCCAAGAATTGCAATACGAGCTCAACGGCATTCGGGCCGTTAATTTCGATTTAGAGCGTCAAATTGCAGAAGCCCAATCGATTGAGGATATGCAGGGCCGAGCATCTGCATTAGGTTTTCATCGTGCAACACCCCAAGAAGCGATTTATATCGTCGTGCCTGACTATCCTGTTGAGCCTGCGCCTTT
The DNA here is from genome assembly GCA_045105475.1 of Anaerolineae bacterium. Lineage (GTDB taxonomy): Bacteria > Chloroflexota > Anaerolineae > Promineifilales > Promineifilaceae > WTJY01. The sequence goes on along the minus strand of JBGCDP010000244.1, from coordinate 5,779 downwards.
CGTCCCTTTCCCTGAAACAGAGGCGGAAGCGATGCTCAATCAAGTTGAGCCGGTAAACAGCATGCAGGAAGCGGTTCAACTCTTTTTTTATCAAACAATTAGTGGGTTTGTTGAAGGATCAGCCGATTAACAACAGCGATGTTAGTGGATAGATGTCAGATATTAGCGATTAACCAACTGACTAATATCCAACATCCAGCAGCTATTTATGGAACTCCAGCAAAGAAATCGACTCATCATAATTCTTGGTTTAATCGGCATGTTGACCGGTGTCATCCTGATTCGACTCGTCACATTTCAACTCATCGAAGCGGATGAATGGAGCGACCAAAATTCGCATCAGTATTTACAGCAGTCAAATCCGCAAAGGGGCAACATTCTCGATCGCAACGGGAATATTTTGGCTTCTAATGGCTTCGATTATCAGATTAATGTGCAAATTCAGCAGCCAGTTACCCCTGCACGCGCGGAAAAACTTTCAGGATTATCAGGTGAGTTGGCTCTCATATTGAACGATGGCGGTTTTGATGTGACCGCCTTTGAGATTCGCGAACAGTTGAGTATTACACGTACCAACGTTTTGCTTCCGTATCGCATCGATCACGATCAGGCTTTGGCTGTTGATGAGCTAACTACTCGTGATAATGAACCCTACTATGGTGTTTACACAACCGAGCTTCCACGTCGCATTTATCCGCAAGACGACTTGCTGTGCCACACGTTGGGCTATACAAGTTTGGCCAGCCAGTATAGTGAATATGTTGGTGTTAACGGTTTAGAAGAGCGGTTTAACACTGAAATGGCGGGGCAAGGTGACAGCAGTCGTGCTCATATCTCACCTTTGATTCAACAAGAGTCTGTCATTGCAACGGATGGTTATGACCTTGAGCTAACCATTGACCGCACGATTCAGCATACGGTAGAAGAGCACTTGGCTAACAGCTTGTCATACTATGGGGCGCATAGCGGCACTGTTATTGTGATGAACCCTAGAACGGGTGCGATTTTGGCGATGGCCAACTTGCCTTGCTACAGTCCATTTGAATATTATGAATCGGCCGAGGCTAAGCAGCCAGAAAACAAAAAAATTCCGATTTTTGCCAACCCATCTGTCACGATGCCATATGAGCCAGGCTCTGTGATGAAGCTGGTGACCATGGCGATTGCGCTAGATTCAGGTACCGTGACTCCACAATCAACTTATCTTGACGAAGGGGTTCTGGTTATCGATGGCAACTACATCTACAACTCTGGTAAAGGGTCTTATGGGACGATGGGGATGCGCGACATTATCAACTATTCGTTGAATATCGGTGTTTCTAAACTGGCGTTAGGCATGGGGCCTGAGACATATTACACCTACATGCAACGCTTTGGCTTTGGCCAGCGCACAGGGATCGATCTTGAGCATGAATCACCCGGCCGGATGCATTACCCTGGCGATGAATTATGGACAGAAGTTGTATTGGCCACCAACTCTTTCGGACAGGGGATGACAACCACACCATTGCAAATGGTTTCATCGATTGCGGCGATTGCAAACGATGGTGTTTTGATGCGACCGTACATTGTCGAAAAAATCATGAAAGGGAAAGAGGTTATCTCTGACCCAGAACCGTTTGCTCAATCACAGGCGGTATCGGCCGAATCAGCGCGTGAAGTGCGCCAGATGGCGATATTCGCGGTGAACAACCAAATTGATAAAGCGTCGATTCCAGGCTACACGGTAGCGGGTAAAACCGGTACAGCGCAGATTCCAGAGGAAGGTGGTTTTTATCACCCGACCGAGACGATTGCGTCGTTTGTAGGCTGGCTCCCGGCCGATGATCCGCAGCTTGTGATTTTGTACAAGCTAGATCGCCCGACCCGTTCAGAGTGGGGTTCAGAAACGGCCGCACCTGCGTTTGCAGATTTGGCCAGCCAGCTGGTGGTTTTGCTCGACATTCCACCAGATAGCGTGAGATTGGCGCAACGGTAAATAGAGATTAGTCGGCCGAGCGTTACCCATTAATCTCTAACATCAAATATCTTTTCGGAAAAAAAGGACACATGTTAAACATCGGACACCCGGTAGCGGCCTTTGGTGGCTACACGGTTACAGGCCATGAAGCGGCCATCACATCATTTGAAATCGACAGCCGGGAAGTTAAACCGGGGTCGGTTTTTGTCGCTTTTGCTGGTGAACAAGTCGATGGACATAAATATGTGTCAAAAGCGTTCGAAAGCGGTGCGGCCATCGCTCTGGTAGAACGGCCGGTTGACGGATATCCGGCCGTGGCCGCGGGTGAAACGCTTGGCACGCTTCCAGCTTCCCCATTTTGCCTAGTCGTTGACAGCACAATGGCCGGATTACAGCAGATTGCACGTTTTTGGCGCAATCAGTTTAAGAATTTAAAAGTTATCGGCATTACCGGTAGCGTGGGTAAAACCACAACGAAAGAATTGATTTGGAATGTATTATCCAATCGATTCAGCACTTTAAAAACACCTAAAAACTACAACAATGAGATCGGATTGCCGCTGACGATCTTGCAGCTTAAACCTGAACATACCCATGCGGTTTTAGAGATGGGTATGTACGAAAAGGGTGAGATCGAGCTGTTGTGTGAGATAGCCCGGCCGGAAGTGGGTGTACTCACGATTATTGGCCCAGTGCATATGTCCCGCTTAGGTAGCATCGAAGCGATTGTTGAAGCGAAACGTGAGCTGGTTGAAGCATTGCCCAGTGCCGAAGATGATGGCATCGCAATCTTGAATAAAGATGACCATCATGTCATGTCGATGGCAAGCCACAGTAAAGCTCAGGTATTCACCTATGGTTTAGACGCATCGGCCGACCTGTGGGCTGACAACATTAGTTCAATGGGGTTAGAAGGGATCGCATTTACCATGCACCATCAGGGTGAAAGCTGGTCTGTGAGTGTGCCACTTTTGGGCCGACACAGCGTTCATACCGCTTTGCGAGCAACCGCCACCGGTTTAGCCGTTGGGCTTTCGATGGATGAGATCATTCTGGGTCTTAAATCGAGCAAGAATCAAATGCGTTTGGTGACGGTTCGTGGTCCAAATGAATCGCTGATTATCGACGATACCTATAACGCCAGTCCGGCCTCAGTCATTGCAGCTTTGAATTTGCTAGATGACCTTGTTCTAGACGGCGGCCGCAAAATTGCGGTACTGGGCGATATGCTTGAATTGGGGTCGGCCGAAGAAGAAGGGCATCGGCGTGTTGGCAGCCGCGCAGTACAAGTTTCTGACATTTTGGTGACAGTCGGTGAACGTGGCAAAATCATAGGTAACGAAGCCATTAATGCCGGTATGCCAGAGGAAAAAGTCCATATTTTGGACAATGCAATTTTAGCTACCGAACTCCTTCAGTCGATTATTGAAAGCACAGATATTGTTTTGATTAAAGGCTCTTTAGGCGCGCGCATGGATCGGATTGTGGCAAATTTATCAAGGACAAAAGGGGAACAGTGACAAGTTGTCAGTAAACAGTGACCGGTTATGAGTACATGCTAAAAGCGTGGCTAATAACAAATAGCTGAAAACTGAAAGCTGAAAGCTGATAACTCACACAATGGCATTTGCACTCACAGTTGGTTCAATCACTTTTTTACTAGCGGTCATTTGGGGCAGTCCGTTCATCGAATTGATGAAGCGGCTCAATTTAGGAAAACGCATTCGGATCGATGGTCCGCAATCTCATATGTCAAAAATGGGAACCCCCTCGATGGGGGGGATCCTGATCATCGGATGGGTATTTATTTCCAGTTTGATGGTTAATATTGTTCGGCTCATTTCCAATTTAGATGTTGCAGAAAGTGTCATCATTCCGCTGGGTGTCATGTTGGCTTACTCTTTGCTGGGTGGCATAGATGACTATATGGGCATCCATAAACGGCCGGGCGAAGGGATGATGGCCCGCTACAAAATTTGGTTTCAGGCGGGAATCGCCCTGATCGCCGCGACAATGATTTATTACGGCTCCAACGACGGAGCTGGATATGTTGCTATTCCCACCGTGCCCGTACTTTTAAATATGGGAATTATTTATATCCCAATTGCGGCCTTTATCATCACCAGTGTGTCTAATGCGGTGAATCTAGTTGACGGATTAGACGGTTTATCTGGGATGACGACATCGTCCGCTTTTATCGCATATGGCGTGATCGCCCTTTTACAGGGGCAGCAGTTTCTGGTCACATTTTGCTTTACGGCCGTCGGTGCGATTTTGGCATTTTTGTGGTTTAACGCCAAACCGGCCCAAATGTTTATGGGCGATGTGGGTTCACAGCCGTTAGGCGGCATGTTGGCCGTTGTTGCGCTCATGACAAACCAGTGGGCCATTTTGCCGATTATCGCCATCATCCCGCTATTAACAACGATGTCGGTCATTATTCAGGTGGGTTATTTTAAGGCGACAGATGGAAAACGGTTTTTTAGGATTGCTCCGATCCATCATCATTTTGAGGCGATTGGCTGGAGTGAAACGCAAATTGTGCAACGCTGGTGGCTGATTAGTATTTTGGCCGCGATGGGCGGAATTGCACTTGCTCTCATCTAAATGGATCGATTAACTGGCAAGAACCTCCTGATTTTAGGATTGGCCCGACAGGGCAAGGCGTTGGCCCGTTTTGCGGCCGGCGTTGGTGCAACTGTCACCGTTAGCGATCTAGGTAGTGAAGAAAGTTTACGGCCGGTCATGAATGACTTGGCTGATTTAAAAATTGAATACGTTCTGGGTAAACACCCTCTAAGTTTGCTCGATAACTGTGATCTGATCGCACTGTCTGGCAGCGTGCCGATTGATGCTCCGTTTGTGCTTGAAGCACGGCGGCGGGGCATTCCGTTGACCAATGACTCGCAGGAATTTCTGCGGCGGTGCAAAACGGAAAACATCATTGGGATCACAGCGTCGGCCGGAAAAACGACCACCACCTCATTGGTCGCCGCCATCGGTGCCAAGTCTGATCAGCAGACGTGGGTGGGTGGCAACATCGGATTTCCTTTAATAGAAAGGGTAGATGAAATTAACCCCGGCGACTTGGTTGTGCAGGAACTTTCAAGTTTTCAGCTTGAGATTTGGCTACACAGCCCCAAAATCGCAGCGATTCTCAACGTGACGCCCAATCATCTAGATCGGCACAAAGTGATGGCGGTGTATGCGGCGGCCAAAGGAAATTTGATCCGCCATCAGACGAAAGATGATGTCACTGTGCTCAGCGCAGATGATGCAGGCGCGGCCCAGTTGGCTCCGCTCACACGCGGCCGGGTGTTGTGGTTCGGTCTTGATAAAGCGAAGATGGCTGGCAAAGATGGTGCAACGGTCAAAAATGGCCGGATTGTGATCCGCACGGGTGATAGTGAAATCGATGTGATGTCGGTTGATGCTATCCCGCTCATCGGACGGCACAATGTGCTAAACGTGTTGGCGGCCAGTTTGTTGGCTCATACGGCCGGAATTGGTCCTGACGATATCGAAGCGGCCGTACGCGAGTTTGAAGCGGTTCCGCATCGGCAAGAGTTGGTGGCAACTTTAAACGGTGTGCAATATGTCAACGATTCAATCGCAACGGCTCCAGAACGGGCTTTGGCCGCTTTAGCAGCGTACAAAGAGAGTGGTGACCCACTCATATTGCTCGCAGGCGGCCGGGATAAAAATATGGTCTGGGAACCGTGGGCGAAAACGGTGAAAGATCAGGTTAAGACGGTGATTTTGTTTGGTGCACTGTCTCATCTATTAAAAGAGAAATTAGCAGAAGTTGGACGCAGTGAA
>JBGCDP010000243.1:0-15164 GCA_045105475.1 Anaerolineae bacterium | reverse complement strand
GGGAAATTGACCGGTTCCACAGAACCTAAGCGATCATAAACATAAATATCACCTTTTTGATTGGTGTCGCTCAAGATAAGCGGACCATACGACTCAAATGCAACATAGCGCCCATCGGCCGAAACAACGGGGTATTCCGATGCGCTATAAGAGTTCCCTCCAGCCATATTAACCGAGACACGTAACAGGGAATCAGTCTGCAAATCGCGCAGAAAAACATCTCTAACTTCAACCGCAGATCCATCTAGGTTATCTGCATACGAAACAAATGCTACAGATAAGCCATCGCCTGATATGGCTGGTGATTGGGAGAGACTATCAGCCTGCGACCCATCAGAAGCTGTTGAACGGCGCTCTGTATCACCAGATGAAATAATATGTGTAAAAATGTCAGCTTTCTCATTCGTATCTTCGGGTACGAGGGTGTCGAAATTTGCACCAAACGCCACACGGTCCCCACTATCGCTGATGCTACCCTCGCGTGAACTATTTCGCACGGGAGTACCTGAATCTGGTATGGAAACGACACGAGTAATGAAGCCTCTCCGGTCACGGACATAAATGTCAGATGTGTCATCGACTTCACCTGCTACGAGGTTGGTGGCCTCTGAGGCAAAGGCGATGAAGTTGCCATCATCCGACACATCAGCCCCCCACGACTCTTGGTTAGCTTGTGATCCAGCACTGGCCACTGAGGCCATCGTAGTTGTGCCATTGGTCGTATCATAGAAAAATATATCTTGCAGATCATTCTGGTCAATAATGACGAGGTTGGTCGCCTCTGATTCGTAGACGATGGTGCTGCCATCGGCCGAAATCGCCGGTCTCTTTGAGTCGCCGTTACCGGTGTCGCCGTTGCTATTTACAGAGACAAGTTGCGTGGTGCCAGACTGGCGATCATGAAGAAAAATATCGACTGCGTCATTATCATCCCCCTCCACAAGGTTGGTCGCGTCTGACTGGAAAACAACATAACGGCCGTCAGCGCTAATGTCAGGTCTAAACGAGGCTCCATTGGCCTCGCTACCGCTACTACTGATCGAAATGCGTTCAGTCACACCTGTAATACGATTATGGATAAATATATCTGATCTTCGATTTCGATCATTGACAATCAGATTTTTGCTACTTGAAGAAAATGTGATGTAGGCTCCATCTGCTGATATTGCTGGATCGCTCGACCAAGCGTCCCCCTCGGTTCCATCACTAGCAATTGAAACTCGGTCAATCAACGGGTTCGCCACCCGGGTTGGAAGGGGCGTCGGCTCAGGCGGTGCGGCACCTTCGTTGAACCACAGCCGATTAAAGCCCAAATTGCTAAAAGCTACGTCAACATCACCATCCCTATCAAAATCGTCTAGGACCGCGGCAGTTGTACTGCTACTTGGTGCAGGAAAGGTTTGTGCGTTTATGCTGAAATTACCTGCGCCATCATTAAGTAGGAGTAGGCTATCATCGGTGCCAGCCGCTACTATCACATCTTGATCCCCATCTGCATCGACATCGGCCGCGCCAGCCCCCAAGCTAAATTGATTATCGAGCTGCTGGCCGCTGTCGCTAAACCCTCCACTGCCGTCGTTAACCCATACGGTATTGGGTTGACCATAATTTGAAAAAAAGATGTCGAGATCATTGTCTCCATCAAAATCGGCCAGTGTCAAACCTTCAGCCCAGCCGGAATTGGTGGTCGCCCCTTCACTAAAAACGCCATTGCCATCGTTGATCCAAATTTTGCTGGGCCAATTGTTGGTTATGCCATTGGCAGTAGCGGCATCGAGGTCTCCATCCCCGTCGAGATCACCTAATTCAACCTCGTTGCTCCAAAAAGCGCCAAGCGCCTGACCACTGTCACTGAACGTGCCGGTGCCGTCGTTGAACCATACCTGGTTTGCTTCTGTCGTTATGATAAATAGATCAAGGTCTCCATCATCATCTAAATCGCCAAGAGCGGCCGATTGCTCCGAAGCCATCAGGTCTTCAGGGAGCATTTGAATCGTAAATGTGCCGTCTCCCATACTTAAAGCAAGGTAATTAACATTGCGCCCTATGGCTACAAAGTCGAGTATCTCGTCACCGTTTATATCACCAACATCTCCCCCTAATCCGAAGCCGCTCGCATTGTGCATGGGCAGCGTTTGCGCGCTCTGGCTGAATCCTCCGTCACCGGTATTTAGCCATACCTGATCACCCGTCACACCCCGATTAATCATAACGAGATCAGGATAGCTGTCTTGGTTAAAGTCGCCGACTAAAAGAGCTTCCGTATCGCCAAAACCAACTGTTTGGTCGCTCTGGCTAAAGGTAGTGTTGGCGCTCGTATCGATTGCACTGAAAATGCCGTAACCGATCAATAAAAGGCTAAGGGTAATGAATGTTAGGCGCATGATAACCTCTCTTTTTTGCAGATAAATAGGCTCAAGGTCGTAAAAATATTAATTTAGCGTATTCGGCAATTGCCCGCAAACTAAGGGCGATATCTCAATTATCAAAATAAAGAGTCGTGAGAAGGTGTAGGCGAATGGCAGGCGAAATATTATGAAAAGTTTTTACAAGAGGGCTGTCTTAAGCCAGAGCTACTGACAATGGTCACATAAGCCTGAAATGGTCAGATGCGCCAGCTCTGCCTTGAACTGATGGTCTTCATACAAATGTTGAACCAAGTGGTCAAAGTGATGATCGTCTAAAGCCATCACTTTATTGCAGTTACGGCATACCAAGTGATGATGTGGAACTTCTCCAGCTAATTCAAACACGGTCTGCCCATGAACTTGGGAGCTATACAAAATCCCTATCTTTTGAAACAGCTCAAGCGTCCTGTAAACGGTTGCTTGGTCAGCTTTAGTCGACTTGTTTACGGCCGAGGCATTGATCTGATTGCACACGGTCTGCGGCGTAAAATGTCCCTGAATATGCTGCACCGCATCCATCACAACTCGCCTCTGCGGTGTAAAGCGGTAGCCCAGCGAGCGAAGTTTCTCGGCTAAATCAACTTCAAACTGATGATGATCATGATCAAAATGGTCCATTTTTAGAATTTAACACAATCAATCCCTGTTTCAAATAATTGGTGATTCGAACGTAAGGCAAAAATGTGTACAAAAGCTAATAATAGGCCGAACATAGCGAAATATTAGACAAAATGTATACAAAACATTTACAGATTAAAATAGGTATTGCATTAATCAAAAAAGAAGACTATCATTTTGATGGTTATTGCAAAACTTCGCAATAACAGCCTCCCTTCCCAAACTAATAACCCTTAAAACGAATTCAAAAGAAAATGAAAAAAAGGACCAATTCCAATTTAGTCGGAAAGTTAATATTGTGCGTCAGTATGTTGAGCTTATTCTTGGTTGGCTGCCAGTCGGCCGAAACTGGATCACTTGACGTTGTAGCCAACGGAGAAGACTTTGTACGTGAAGGGTTTGTCTCTGTTGATGGTTGGGCTGTTGAATTTGATCAGCTTCTCGTATCCCTAGACAACATCACAGTCTGGCGCTCAGAGTCGCCGTATGATGCAAGCGATGGACAGCCACCTGAAGGGGAAAGCATCACCCTTGAAGAAAACTACGTGATCGATTTAGCCGCAGGTGATTCTTCGGCCGATCCAATTCTAGTCGACAGCCTAAATGACATCCCTACAGGCCATTACAACGCCATTTCGTGGGACGTTGTCGCAGCAGATGGGCAACCGCCTGTTCAATTATCTGGCCAAGGAAGCAAAGACGGCGAAACCGTTGCATTTGATTTAACGATCGAAACACCCTTTGCTTATAGCTGTGGCGAATTCATCGGTGACGAGCGCAAAGGATTTGTCAATGCAGACCAAACGGGTGACATTGAAATGACGTTCCACCTTGACCATGTTTTTGGTGACTTTGATGCCCCGGCCGACGAGTCTCTAAACCAAGGGGCTTTAGGCTTTGGACCGCTGGCTGAAATCGCAGAAAATGGCCAACTGACAGCTAATTTAGCCATGCTAGAGCAACAGCTTTCGGCCGACAATTATGCACGCCTCATCGACACACTCCAGACGTTGGGCCACGTGGGTGAAGGACATTGTTACGAAACAAATGGTGGGTATAGTGGTGACAAATAATTCGACAATCCTATCAAAAATTTTAGTAAGTGCGGCCATCTTCACGGCCGCACTTTTTTGGTTTTTAAGCAGCGTAGCTCCGGCCGCAAACGCGCATGGCACATCAATCACCTATGCCACAACACTCACAGTCCAAGGTGCATTTGAAAGCGGCGAACCGATGTCAAATGCAGAAGTAACTATTTTCACCCCGACCGACCCCCAAAACGCATGGGGACAAGGCATTGCAGATGAAGAAGGTCGTTACACCTTTACACCAGACGCTTCAATTGAAGGGGAATGGACCGTTAGCTATCGGTCAGCCGGGCATGGTGACATCGCCTATATTCCAGTTGGCGAAGGTGTCACCGGAAGTGGTGGTGGGTTAACCGGCAACTTACAACGTATTGTCATGGCCGTTGCGGTCATTTGGGGCTTTGTAGGCACAGCCTTATATTTTCAGTCAAAACAAAAAACGACAGGTAGTTAGCGGGTTAGATCGTTTGTTGGGTAGTGGCTCACTCACCAACAAACAATCTAACTGCCAAGCAAACTAGCAGTCAGAGGAAAACTCATGCACATCCCAGATGGAATTCTCCCAGCCGCCGCAATCGCCGGTGGCTACGCTGTTACCGGTGCACTAACGTGGTACTCAGTCCGAAAAATTAATCAGCTTGAAAACCCTCAGGCACAAATTCCGAAAGTAGCTTTGCTCACGGCCGCATTTTTTGTCGGTTCGATCTTACATATTCCGGTACCACCAACAAGCGTGCATCTGCTCCTATCAGGGCTGATGGGTGCGCTGTTGGGTTGGTTTGCCGTCCCAGCCATCGTCATTGGCCTTGTGCTTCAGGCGATCATGTTTGGGCATGGGGGCATCACGACGATTGGGGTCAATGCATTGGTCATGGGCATACCAGCCTTGCTCGCCCATTTCTTATTCTTAGCCGTTCGCGGCGATGGCAGCTCACGCTGGCGGCTCATTTCGGCCGGAAGTTTAGCAGGCGGAATCGGCGTTGGCCTTTCAGTTTTAGTCTTTTTCGGCCTATTGATCGGTTTTATTCCAGCAGACCTTATCGACCCAGCGGCCGAACGTCGCGCGATCATCACGTTGACACTTGCCCACTTGCCATTAATGTTGGTTGAAGGAGCAATGACCGGCATGCTGATAGGCTATCTGGCTAAAGTAAAACCGGAGCTACTTGGACTAACTCGCGAAAAAATCAGTCAGCAAAAAGCGACAGCCATGACGGGGAAATTGAGTGAAGTCTCAGGGGATTGATACATACGCTCACCTCGATTCTCCACTTCATCGGTGGGAGAACCGATACAAAATCGCGGGATTATTTATTCTCGCGTTCGCCTTTGCGTATGTCAAAGACATGCGTCTATTGCCATTTATGCTGTTGATAACGGCCGGGCTTTATGCAGCATCTAAACTGCCTCTGCCCTTCCTTTTTACCCGGTTAAAAATCCCCGGCTTCATTTTGCTAGGCATTGTAATCTCCCTTCCGTTTTTGGCTGGTACAACGGAAATCTTTTCGATTGGCCCCGTTTCAATTCAACTTGAGGGAGTATTGTCAGCCGTCCTAATTGCGGTCCGTTTTGTCTGCATCATCACGCTCAGTCTGCTGATCTTTGCAACAGACTCGATCATTAACACGATTAAAGGGCTAACCGGCCTAAAACTGCCTCCGATCATGGCTGACATGTTGCTGCTCACTTATCGCTATCTGTTTGAGATGGGGCACTCTCTACGCACCACACAAACGGCCGTGCGCCTACGTGGTTTCCAGAATGATCGCTTATCTCGTGGCAAGCTTGAAACATTGGCCGCGCTGCTCGGCAATTTGATTGTCCGCAGCTACGAGCAATCAGAGCGGGTTTACCATGCGATGATTTTGCGTGGCTATGGGGCCACCGTTGTAACACCGGATATGTTTCACGCCACCGGCCGGGATCGTCTCTTCTTCGCAATTGTCTTGCTCATCGCTATCGCGTTTGTAGCCGCTCAACTGTTACTTGGTGGGTTATAAACAATTTTCCTGCAACCTAAAATCGAAACCTAAACATATGACTGCTCTAGATATCTCATCTCTCAAATTCGCCTACCCAGACCAACCCAATACCCTAAACGGGGTCAACGTTTCAATCGCTCCCGGCGAACGAGTCGGCTTGATTGGTCCAAATGGAGCTGGCAAAACGACGCTTTTTCACACGATTTGCGGCATTTTAAAGCCGGCTGCAGGCTCAGTTAGCCTCTTTGGTGAAGGGGTGAAATCTGGCAAATTCAACCCGAAAGTAGGGCTGGTTTTCCAATATCCTGATGACCAGATATTCTCCCCCACCGTTTACGATGATATCGCTTTTGGGCCGCGCAATATGGGGCTAACTGATGATGAGCTGGCTCAACGGGTACAAGCAGCCATGGAGCTAACTGGAATTGATGATTTGGCGGATCGCGCGCCGCATCATTTATCTGGTGGGCAAAAACGAATGGTAGCGATTGCGGGTGTGCAGGCGATGCGGCCGGAATTGATCATTTACGACGAACCATCAGCCAACTTAGACATTCGCTCACGCCGACGTTTGATCACATTCATCAAGCAATCGAGTGAAACGATCTTGCTCTCGTCCCATGACTTGGAAATGGTGGTTGAGATTTGTGACCGTGTTATTTTGCTAGATGGTGGAACAATCGTTGCAGATGGTGAAACTCGTGAGGTTATGGGGAATCAGGAGCTGATGGAAGCGCATGGGTTGGAAAAACCCCATTCGCTGTTTCGACACAATCATGAAATGACCAGCAATTAGTAGTTTATTACTCGGCCAATCCCCAGCGGCCAACTTTTGAATATCGGTTTGAATAACGTTCCTCTGGGTTGTAGATAAATCGAGTCGACTGAAATGAGCCCAGATAAATACTAACTTGCAGCTGCCACGGATCATCCCCTACGGCCGGTTCAAAACTATACAACACATCATCTGCGCTTCTGGCATCGATTGAGCTGTACGGGGCCGATATTTTCAGTTTAGGAACAAGGCCGTCACCCACTTCATCTTGCACAATTTCAGCGATAGGCGGCGCAAGCTGGTTTGGAACCAGCTCTTGCAACGTCTCTGGTGAACGGCCGTTTTCAGCTTCAAACCCCTCTATCGCCTCAATCAAAAATCGATTTTCAAGCACAAATTCTTCATACCCACGCTGCTGAATCGGCCCTGAGATCAAGTTGCCAATGGGTAGCGAGGTCAATGCGGCAGCCAAGTAAATCCCGGCCGACAGATAAATCATTTTCCACCCCTCTGATAAATCTTGCCCTTTGGTTGAGCGTAGAATAAAGCTGAGGATAAGCAAGATAAAGGTGGCAACCTGCACGACCCATATCGCAAAAACAAGTGAATCTAATACCCGGCCGGTTGGTGACAGCCAAATATTAAATACCCGTAGGGCACCATTGAATATTACACCTGCGACAATGGCACAAACCGCTATAATTTTGATGTTCCACGTTGAAGAGTCATTTATTGTCATAAAAAAGGAAAACGTTCATGTCTGATTATTTAGATTTAGCCCAGTTTGGCGCTGCCACGATTCACGAAGCCTTAGGAAAAGTTGGTGCTCTGCCTTCTGGCATCAAGCCGATCAATGCTACCACAAAGATTTGCGGCCCAGCCGTGACTGTAAAGACAATGCCACGAGACAACTTAATGCTCCACAGAGCCCTGTACAAAGCAACACCAGGGGCAGTTTTGATTGTGAGTTGTTCCGGTTTTTACGAAGCAGGGTATTGGGGTGACGTGATGGGGACTGCGGCACAAGCATTAGGCTTAAACGGCCTTGTGATTGATGGGTGTGTGCGAGATGCGGCCGAACTTGATGAGATGGGGTTTCCCGTTTACTGTCGGGGTTTTTGCATCGAAGGGACCACAAAATTTGGTCAAGGGACAATTAATCATCCGATTGTGATTGGAAACATTCAAGTCAATCCAGGGGACATCGTTGTAGGCGATAGAGATGGAGTCGTCGTTGTACCAATAGATCGAATCGCAGAAGCAATAGAAAAGTCGGCCGCACGAGAAGCGCACGAAGAAGAGATGCGGAAGATGATCAAAGCGGGTAAATCCACTTTAGAAATTTCTGGTTGGGAATAAAGGAGAAAACCATGATCGAATTACAAGAAGGGCGTTCAGTTGAGTTAACGTACGAGCTGTTACAAGGGGCGATTGACATCCACGTCCATCCCGGGCCACATTTGTTTAGCAGCCCTCGCCGAGTCAATCCATTCCAGGCGGCCGAACAAGCCCGTGACGCTGGCATGCAAGCCATCGTACTGCTCGATGTATTCGAAATGAGCAACGGCACAGCTTGGCTGGTTAATCAGCAGGTTCCTGACTTCCAAACTTTTGGTGGTTTGATCATGAACACCGTTTATGGCGGAATGAATCCCCGCTCGGTTAAAACCGCTCTTTATTACGGAGATGGGGCCAAATACATCAGCTTTGGCGCCCATTCAACCTACTATCAGGCCGCAAAAGAAGGGCGCACGGTAGACGGCAAATTTACCCCATTAAGCGAGCTTTATCCCAAATTCAAGACTGAAGAATTGGATCGATGCATTTGGATTCCAACTGAAGAAGATGCAGGGCCGGAGTTAGATGAGATCTTGCACATGATCGCAGACCATCCACACGTCTATTTAGACACAGGGCACGTGTCTGTAGCTGAAGCGGAAAGATTGGTCGATTGGCAAACAAAGTATGGGTATAAAAAGGTCATTGTTTCAAGCTCGGTCACAAAAATTGCGACAACGGAAGAGCTAAAAAGAATGGCGAGCAAAGGGGCGTTTATTGAATTCACCTTTGGCGCGTACACGGCCGCGACCCTAATCCCGCTCACCCATTACTATGTCGAGAAAGAGTATCGTTCTATTGATGAGGGGATGAGTGAGTCGGCCGCGGGCGGCTTGCCATTTATCGCTAAACAGATGAAAGAGATAGGGGCTGAACATTGCATCATGGGGACCGACTTCGGCCGATATGGGCTTTCAACTCCCGTTGAAGGGTTGCGCCAGTTTATCGCCTGCATGCTCGATTTAGGAATAACGGCCGATGAGATCCGGCTGATGACTAAGACCAATCCAGAAAAACTGTTGGGGTTGGATTCGAATTAGGAACAAGCTAAACCTGATCTAACCTGCGACCTTGCATCTCTCCAACAACATCCTCGCATCAAAGTCAGATTTACACTATAAAACCACAGCGTTAAAAAGATGGAGACGTTCCAACAAATATATAGGTGAATGCGAAAACGTAATCTATCCGTAATATTTATAGAATTCACTAAAAAATATCACTTAAGGGTATGAACTAATGAATCATAAAACAGATCCAGAGCTCATGGATTTGGTCAAAAATGGAGATGACCTCGCTTTCGAGGTTCTCTATGACCGCTATTCACGAGCTGTGATGGGTTTTGTATACAAAATCATGCAGAACGATGAACTCGCGGCTGAAATCGTTCAAGAGACATTCATTCGCATTTGGGACCGTTGCGACAAATATGAGGCTGGAAAAGGTAAATTTTCTAGCTGGATGTTTGGTATTGCCCGGAACCTAGCCATCGATAAATATCGCAAACTCAAAATCCGGCCGGAAGCGGCTCAAAACGAGGGTGAAGTTTTACAAATGGAACTCGCGGCTTCTGACACCCCTAAAGTTGAAGAGAGAATTGAAGGACGACTTCAAAGAGAAAAAGTTCAGACTGTCTTAAAAGAATTACCCGATGACCAACGGGAAATCATAGAGCTAGCTTTTTTCAAAGGGCTCACACGGCGTGAGATAGCCAAAGATACCGGAATCGCTTTAGGAACAGTAAATTCAAGAGCCAGGCGCGCCTTGATTCGACTGGGATCACTTCTTGAAAATGATCTTCAAGGAGCAATATGAACATGAATCGCAACCAAGAATTAGAAGATAAGCTTCCTTTGTATGCACTTCAAGCTTTGGAGGAGCCAGAAATGAAAGAGATAGAAGCATATATCAGCCACTTTCCAGAGGTTGCGGCCGAACTCAAAAAACTTCAAGAGTCGGCCAATCTCTTACCTTATGCTGCTCCGCTCCGCACACCTCCACTTGATATCAAATCGTCTGTTCTCAGCTATGCAAAGGCCAATCCGCGTCAGGCTCAGGCGCAGGTTGAAGCTGCGCAACAAGAGAAAATTGTGTCGCCTAAAAAAGTACAACGGCCGATAGCGAAGGTCCCCGTTGCTCCAGAGGCAGGCTTTGGGCAAAAGCTACGCGATTGGTGGAAATCGATGCAAACTGGGCTCGCATTGCCAGTTGCGCTGGCACTTTCATTGGTAGCTATAGGCATTATCTCAAACAGGCTATTATCGGCTCAAGGACAGGTTACCCGACTCAACGGTATTGTGGCTGGCCTCACAAACGATGTGAATAGTTTAGAAAGTGACGTGGATGAACTCACAGCTAATAATCAGTCGCTTGAGACGAAGGTCGCCGACCTTGAATCTGAAAATGGGCAGCTTGTGATCTCAAATCTGGCACTGACCGATGAGCTTGCAAGCCAGCAGCAGGTTGTCGCGTATGCGGCCGACGCCAATAGTCAGCGAATCTCAGTTCTAGGGACTGATGCCCAGCCAGATGCCAGCGCAGGGCTGTTTATCCGGCCGGAAACGGGCGAGCTCCTGCTGGTCATCTCACAGCTTGAGCCCCTATCTGAAGATCAAACCCATCAGCTATGGCTTATTGAGGATCAACCTGTTAGTGCTGGCCTGATCGAGATATCACCCGAAGGCACCGGTATTTTTGAAATAGACGTCGCTCTTGAAGATATCGACTTCAGCGCCATCGGAATCTCCGTAGAGCCGGCCGGAGGCAGCGAGCAACCGACAGGTGACATCGTTCTCTTCGCAAATGCCTAAAGCGATGCATAGAGTTCTCGATTTATTTTAGACTAAAAAGCATGGCTTAATCGCCATGCTTTTTTTATGCGGCAAAATATCTTCTGGCTTATTTCAGGCCAATTTCGACCAATTTTGGTTTTAGGGAATACGAACGAAGATCCTGTGCGTACAACAGTATGAGAGGCAACAAGTTTGCCGATCACAATCCAAGTCTTTGTCACTAGGTGACTTTGAAGAAATTAAATATTGTCAAAACGTAAGCCATCGGCTTCACCGTATGGTTCACTGCGCCTGTGTGATTTTTGTGACGGTTTTCACCACTATCACCACCCCACGTTTTGAACTTGGCAGAAATGCAAAAGTAAATTGAAAAACCTTGAAGAGATTATTATGTCGCAGATAATTACTGGATTTTGCTCAGAGTCAGGAAATAAAACACAACGGAGCGATTTTTCTAAAGCACTGTCTTTTACACGGCCGAATGGAGATCATATTTCAATCGCTTTGGTTGCCGATGGCGGCCAAAACGAGAAAACAGGCCATATGTTGGCCCATATCGCAGTCAACAGTGTCATAACCTATTTAAAACAAAGTGTAGAGGCTTCGATTCCAGATTTACTAAAAAACGCCGTCCAGCTTTCTAATCGGCTTGTGATGAACTCTTTCCGCTCAGACTCAGACACCAACCGTCAGTTTGGATGTTCGTTGGCAATAGCGATCATCATCAATGAAAAGCGGCTTTATATTGCCAACGTTGGCGGCTGCCAAATTTACTTGGTACGCGATCAAAATATCAGCAAATTGACCCTCGACCATAACTATAAAAATGTGGCAGCCCTGCAAGGCAAGATGGATTATGAAACGGCCGCATGCAACCCGAGAGCAAACGACATTGTGCGTTCAGTCGGGCTAGCGCCTGATCTTGAAGTTGATACCGGATTCCATGTTGGCTTGAAAGCGAGTGAAAAAGCGTATCAGCTGGCTCAGCTACGCGGTACGCAAGGCTTGCCTCTACACCTTGGCGATTCAATTGTTGTCTGCTCAGACGGTCTGGGCACAGCAAACAGTAGAAAAATGCCGCTCATCCTCGACAGAGAAATGACGCAGGTGCTTAGTTCACAAATGGGAAATCGCGGTGCACGAGGATTGGTTTCCTTTTCCTTGGGACGGGGAGCAAAAGACGATGTTTCAGTGGCGCTCCTGCAATATCCTGATCCCTATCTTGACCCTTTGTTCATCCCACCCGCGAAATCATTTTGGAAAAATGGAGTCTTGACCGTTGGTGGAATTACGGCCGGGTTTTTAACCCTTTGCATATTGGCCGTCTTCTTTTTCCAAGGTCAATCACAGGCTCAAGCGCAGCCAGCTGTTTTAAACACGGAAAATATAGCGGAGCAGATTGCCGCAATAAATAAGGGCGAAGTTGGTGGAATAATGGCAAAAGTACAGCCTGAAACAATCACGGCACAGCCAACGCCCGCTTTATCAGCGCCGGTCAAACCGATAACAGATGAGCTGGCGCAGGACACAGTAGCAGTTGCCGCTGAACGAGAAGAAGGTGATGCGAAAGAGGTGTCTTCTATCGATGAAATGCTCCGGCCGACATTGGCTCCAAAATCTGTTGGCATTTACCGCCTGGGCAACGAACGGAATTATCCGGTTGTTTGGGAAGACCAGGCGATTATTGCAAGCAAAACAGCAGAAATCCAAATTAATCACGTCCAAACAACAGAAGAGCTGATCCGAAAAATGGAAGTTTTACCAGATGAAAATACCATTCGAGATGCCAGCCTTTATCTGCTACAAGGCAGTTCGCTAGAGTTTTCACAAGTTGATGATCGAGTAGAGTTTCGCATTTTTGAAGAAAGCGATGTATTGATCGAAACAGGACGCTATACAGCCGGAGCCGCAATCGAAGTCCGCACGCAAAGTGAGGACGTTACCTTCACAGTGACAGACTCATGCATGTCAGTCGTCTATTCAGAAGAAGATCAGATCCTGTTCAGCTACTGCTTTGCAGGCGAGTGCCAATACAAAGTCGGCCGATGGGAAGCTGCCATCATTCCAGAAGGGCAACGGGCCAGTTTTAATCCGCAGAATGCGCCAGCACCGCCACTGCTCACCCCAATTACAATGAATACGGCTCAACTTTATCGGGACGGTTTGTTGCTCAATTTCTTTAGCGGCATCGAAGACACCAACACATGTTTAACCCCATATATCAACACGATGGGAATGATGGCCGGTGGAAATGGGGATTAACAAAACCGACCCGAAAATTTGCATCCAACCAATCAATTAGCAAAAAACGCCCCAATTGGGGCGTTTTTTGCTTTAAACGTCTCGTAGTCTAAATCAATTTGAAAACATATAGGTACAAACGGTCACCTCGTGCGTAATTCTCCATGAACACAGATAAGCATCTTGTTCACCACAAAAGCCTCTCATCAATAAATTAATCGAAAAAGCTGAACCCTGTCAGTTTATGCATATCGCAATCGTTTTACCGTTGCGGCTGGTTCGCTGTACCAGCTCACGGCATTAGATTGAAGCTGCATAAAAGTAAGTGTGGAGAAATTAGAATGTCGCAGATCATAACCGGCTCGTGCTCAGAAATAGGCAACCAACAAGTAAATTGCGATTACGCACAAACGGTCTCGTTTAGCCGCCCTAATCGAGATCGCTTAGCCGTTGCGATTGTGGCGGATGGCGGCCGTAACAAAAAAAGTGGCCAGATGCTGGCACAAATTGCACGGGATGGGGTGATGTCTTATCTCAAACGAGGCAACGAAGAATCGATAAATGATCTTTTGACCAACGCCATTGTGCTTGCCAATCGACTTGTGATGAGCTCATTCCACACAGAATCGGCCGAAAAGCCAAGCTGTTCGCTAGCCGTCGCCATAACAGTAAACAATCAGCAGCTGTACATCGCCAATGTAGGCAGCTGCCAGATTCATTTGGTCAGGAATCACAAGGTACGCCAGCTTACCCTTGACCACACACATAAAAATATCGCGGCTATTCAAGGCGAAACTCATCCAGAAACATCTGATGATAAACAACAGCCAGATCAAATCGCATGGGCCGTTGGCTTAACAACAAAGATTCAAGTTGACACCGGATTCCACATTGAAGACAACTTGAGTGAAAAATCTTATCAAATTGCCCAACTACGCGGTGCCCAAGGCATCCCGCTCATAGCAGGTGACTCAATCATTGTTTGCTCAGACGGTTTAGGGCGATCAAAAGCCAATCAAAAAACAAACACATCGCTCATTCTGGACCGGGAAATTGTGCGCGTCCTTGACTCACAAGTTGGTAATCGCGGTGCCAGAGGCTTGGTCTCATTCGCGCTAGGTCGGGGAGCGGCTGATAACGTATCAGTGGCTCTTTTACAGCGGCCAAATGCAAAAGATGAACAGACCTATTGGATAAAGCCCCTGCCAATTTGGCAAAATAGTATCGTCACTGCTGGCGGTGCGATTGCGGCGCTTCTAACGATCTGCCTGATCGCCATCGCATTTTCCCCCATGCAAACTTCAGTGGAAGCCGGTTCAGGGTCAGATTTAAATGGTGGAATAGGCTCAACGCAAATCGAATCGATCGCCACAAATTCTGAGGAGCGTGCAAAAGGCGCCGCCCAAGCTAAGGTTATCGTGCCGGCTGTGGTGCAGGTTGCCAGCCCAACACCAATCCCTACGGTCAGTCCTATTCCGACGCAGCAGCCAACGGCCATTCCTACAGAAATTGTGCATGCTGACATGACACAGCACGAGGTCATGGAACAAGAGGCGATACCTATCCCGACTTTAAGGCCAACACTACAGCTTGAGCCGGTGGGTATCTATAAAAAAAAAAAAAAAAAAAGCTACTCGGCCGTTTATGAAGATCAGCTAATCAGCGGTAACAGAAACATTGAAGTGCAAATTAATGACGAAGCCACCATTGAAGAGCTTATTGCAAAGATGGAGGCTCAAGTGACAGATCACACCGTTCAAGAGGCAAGCCTCTATGCACTTTGGGGAAGTTCACTCGAATTCACACAAATCGATAAGCAGGTTGAGCTGCGCCTATTCGATAATAGCGATGTGCTCATCGAAACCGGCGTTTATACAGACGGTGCTCAGATCGAGGTCCGTACCTCAAGTGAAGATGTAACC
>JBGCDP010000242.1:0-76226 GCA_045105475.1 Anaerolineae bacterium | reverse complement strand
TGGCAGATGGGTAATCGTAAGCGGTCATCATTGTGATCGGAACATTTTTCTTTTTGCGCAATGCCCAAGTTTTGACGGTAACTTTTTTTATCGATTTTTTTGTTTGGCTACTCATATTTTTGACTTTTCAAATGATTAATTACGCTGGGTTATTTCATTAACAGTATGTCCAGCTAAACCTATAATTTACAAAACCTGTAATTTTGATACTGGTTTAGGGTACGAACCTTGGATGCTAGAAATCTAAACTGTAGGGTAGCAAGGTTATTATCTTAATTGTGCCTCAATAGTAAGAATGGGTCATTAACGCATTAGTATCTGCATGTTACCCTGACCTAAATACCGGCTTATTGTGATTCGAAAATTATCACTTTCAATGTAATGCAAAATGAAAGTTGATGCGAATTATTTATACAGCTACTGAATAGGAAACTTTATTATGTCTTGGTTAGTTTTATTGGCAATTTTTACACTATTTCTGTTTACTATCCTGCCTGCATCTAATAAATAACAGATCAAAAATTTTTGTCTTTATGCCAATTTGATACGATCAAGCTTTGAGTTGTCCTGCTTATAGTTCTCCCACTTAATACTCAAAATAATAAATAGTTATAGATAGCCTTCGATCTGTTTTTTTTTAGATCTTTGTTAAACTTATCTATCTAATTCAGCCTAGAGGTTAAAAGCTGGCAAGTTGTTGGATCATAAAAAGTAATCACCTGATTCAATAAAATTAGTTGCAGGAGATCTTAATATTGCACGCACTACTTATTTCTGAAAACATTGAAGAACGTGATATCTTAACCCAATCTTTGAGGCAAACAGGGATGCAAATTCTGTCTCATAGGGATACCACCTCACTCTTAGATTATTCTTTATCAAAGCCGGTTGATTTAGTTGTGATTACTTCTGAAACATATGAAATGGCGCTAGGGCATGTAAAAGAGGTTCGTTCAATTACTCAAATTCCATTGGTTATTATTTCAAATAGCTTGACAGAAAATGAGCATTGTCTGTTGATTGATAATGGGGCTGATATGATATTTCAACGGCCGGTTGCGACTCGTTTGTTTTTGCGTTATTCAAAATTATTACTTCGACGTGGAGCTGGTGTGCCACCGGCTCTCTTAGAGCCTATCCGCTCAACCTCAGTTGTACTAGATCCCGGTCGACGTGCCGTTGTTCTCAAAAAAGAAGATCAGGAAGATCGTTATGTGCGTTTAACACAATTAGAATTTCGACTCTTGTATGTCCTCATGACGAATGAAGGGCAAGTGATGCCAGTTGAAGAGCTAGTTGAAAAAGTTTGGGGATATACAGGCGAGGGGAATCGTGATCTGGTAAGGGGGTTGGTACGCCGCCTGCGCAAAAAAATAGAGCCAGATGCGGATCGAAAGAATTCAGATCGCCATTTAATTCAGAACCTTCCCAGTGTTGGATATCGTTTTAATACTGACGAATAGTATCGACTAGACATTCATCCGCAACAGAATAACTACTTCTAAAATCGCCTATGTTATAATCACATCCCAATGAATCTTTCGGACACTTTCTTAAATTATTTAACGACAGGGCTTATAGTATTCTTCGCACTCTTTTTTGCCCTTTGGGTAAGCTTGGTTATTTGGGCTTATAGAGATATGCGTTCGCGCTCGCGTGATGTTTTCGCACAAGCTTTATCTGCGATTGTCGTAGCACTATTGCCGATTGTGGGCATTCTCATCTATCTTATTTTACGGCCTTCAGAGACGTTGTCCGAAGCATTTGAACGAGCTTTAGCTGAAGAAGCCTTGTTGCAAGAAATTGAAAAGAAGCCATATTGCCCGGGCTGCTCTCGTAATGTTCAACCAGGGTGGCAGGTTTGCCCGTATTGTCATGTGCGACTTAAAAAACCATGCCGTCAGTGTAATGAGCTAATCGAACTTCAATGGACAATGTGCCCGTTTTGTGCCTTGCCGCAGCATAATGAACCGTTGACTAATCCCAAGACTGATAATCATGAGAAAATTGAGCTCGATGAAGACTCCTTTGATTATCAAGATGAAGAGCCTGGCATATGGACTGTAAGTGAATAGTTTTATATTTTTCTAGTTAGTTAGTAATTTTATAAAACGCGGGAGAATGTAGTGGGTCCTGTGCCACTGTTTTAAAAAGTATTGCACTATGAAAAAAACACATATTTTATTGCTGGTTCTGTTTATATTTCTATGCACAGTTGGTGTTGCAGGGTTAGGTGGTGCCACGTATCTTGTATACGAATTTGGTGATCCATCAAACGGCGAGTCAGGCAATGGGCCGGTTTTATATATTCCGGATGTCTCTCGCGACTTGTCAGCCATTCCGAATTTACCTGTAGCAGAAACCTCCCTTTCTCCAATCCCAGATTTTGAGGCTTTGATACAACAGCATACTGACGCTGGTAAGTTTGGTTTGATTGTTGATGTCTCTCGATATTCTCATGAAATTAGCCCTTATATTTACGGGGTGAATTTTTCTAATGCAGAGCTTTTAACTGAACTTAATATTCCTCTTAGGCGGTGGGGCGGGAATGCTACGACGCGTTATAACTGGAAAACAGATGTAGCAAATAGGGCAAGTGATTGGTTTTATCTTAACACGCCAAATGAGGTCGAGAATGTTGCAGATTTACCCAATAATTCGTCGGCCGATCGGTTTATGGGTGAAACACTTGAATTAGGCACCCAGCCGATTTTAACGGTACCTTTGATTGGTTGGACACCACGCGGCCGTGAAGAGCTATGTGGATTTCCGGTTTCAGCTTATGGACAGCAACAATATGTTAATCCCTTTGATTCAAATTGCGGTAACGGTATATCGCCAGAAGGACAGCTTCTAGTTGGTAACGATCCAAACCTTACCAGTGAACAGATTGATCCAGAATTTGTTGTTGAATGGATCAATCATTTAACGCAGCAATTTGGTACAGCTGAAAACGGTGGTATCCAATTTTACAACTTAGACAACGAACCTATGCTCTGGCATGAAACCCACCGTGATGTACACCCTGAGTACCTTGGCTATGCAGACATGCGGCAAAGATCAATCGATTATGCAAAGGCTGTAAAACAAGGGGATCCAAGCGCGAAAACACTGGGGCCAACTTTATGGGGTTGGACCGCTTATTTATACTCTGCACGTGATATTCAAGATGGTAGCGGTGTATTTGAAAATCCAGACCGTGATGAATTTGGTGATCAGCCTTTTGTCCAATGGTATTTAGAGCAAATGAAATTATATGAGGATGAAACAGGGGAGCGACTTCTAGACTACTTTGATTTGCACTACTATTCTCAAGTTGATAACGTGTCACTGACTGAAGTTATTGATCCCACAACTCAAAAGCTTCGTTTGAATGCTACCCGATCATTATGGGACCCAACTTATCGGGATGAAAGTTGGATCAACAAATCGATCATGTTGATTCCCCAAATGCATGCTTGGATTGAAGAATCATATCCGGGCACAGGCACAGCTATTACTGAATATAATTTTGGGGCGCTAAATCATATAACGGGAGCACTTGTTCAAGCTGATGCATTGGGTATTTTCGGCCGTGAAAGACTAGATTTAGCAACTCTTTGGGACCCTCCAACACTTGATCAGCCAGGCGCTTTCGCCTTTAAGATGTTTAGGAACTATGATGGCAGCTATAGCGAATTTGGCGACCTATCACTGCCGGCCGCTTCTCTTGATCAAAGTCGTGTTTCGATCTATGCGTCAAGGCGTCAGGCAGACAATGCAATTACAATTATGCTGATCAATAAAAGCAAAGTGCGTGAACCTGTACTTCTTGAGTTAAATGGTGAGCCATTACAAGGCAAGAGTTATGAACAGTACAGGTATTCAGCCGTACGCCCTCTAGAGATTGAGTCACTTGCCCCTTCAATTCTGGAAGGGAATATTTTAGATATGACACTTGAGTCTGAATCTATTCAGCTGATCGTTATTTACCCTTAATTCAATATGCAATATGTAGAAATAAAAACAGCCTGTTGGTTTAACCAACAGGCTGTTTTTATTTATGCTTAAATTAGATTGTTGATTAAATATTTTTGACTAATCGCCAATGGTTACTGGCTGCGCTAGAACGGTAAACTACCTCGTCCAATAACTGCCGCATTAAAAATAATCCATATCCATGTACCTGCGCACCTTCTAAATTTGGATCTTTTGCATCACTTAAATCAAATGATGTTCCAGTGTCATGTAAGTCTACAATCAATTGTCTTTGTGGAGAATTAATAACAGACATGGCAACTCTAATTCGCCCTTCTTGCTCAGAATAAGCATGTTCAACGATGTTCGTACATGTTTCATGCAGAGCTAACTCGAGATTGTAAGCCAACATTTCTTTGTCGCTTATCTGGTCAATACGCTCAAGTATTGCGTTGAGGCAGGCACCAATAACATTCAGGTGTTTATGCTCTGCGGGTAAATCTAATCGAATAACAGTGTGATCCATGAAACCCTCTTCTGAGGTGATAAATTGCCCGATGACTGCTATATGCAAAATAGAAGTCTCTGAGGCACGTATTTTATTTAAATCCCTTTTAGGACAACCATAGTCTGGTCATCATCCTGAGGTCGCCCTGCACTAAAATTATTGATCGTTTCATAAAGGCCATCAAAAATCCCTTTAGCAGTCTTTTTTGATAACATCTTTATAACTTTTAGGAGGCGGTCATATCCAAAAAATTCGTCGTCGTGATTACTTGCTTCACTAAATCCATCTGTGGCGACCACTAAGACATCACCCTTACGGAATTCAAGGGACTGGTCTTCCGCTAAACTCGTCGGCAAAACACCTAAAGCGGTGCCATCAGCCTCTAGTAAAACGGGGGGGCCATCAAATGGGCAAAATATAACTGGGGAGTGCCCGGCATTTGCATACATTAAATATTGGTTGTTTTTGTGAAACTGTCCTACAAAAACAGTGGCGAACATACTAACTTCAGTAAAATCGTCATAAAGTTCGCTGTTGCACTCATCTAAAATAACAGCGGGTGTTGGTGTCGGTGTTACATTTGTTTTAGTCCGCATTACTGTTCGGCTCATGGCCATTAATAGAGCCGCTGGCATGCCTTTGCCTGAAACGTCCCCAACACAAAATGTAAACGGCCGATTGGGGTTAGAAACAAATGCGTAAAAGTCTCCACCGACCTGTGATGCTGGTTCCGATCCCGCCCATAAATCAATTCCTTGTACTTTAGGGAATTTTTTTGGCAATAATCGGAGCTGAACTTTTTGAGCCAAGTCGGCTTCAACCTGCAGTTTAGACTGTTCTATGCTTTCTTGAAATAGGACTAAATGCTCCATGCGGCTGCCTGCATGTTCAGCAATAACTCTGGCAAGCTTAATATCTGGAGATAAAAAGTCACCGTCTTTTTTGTTAATGAGCCCGATTGCAGCCGATACTTCGTCACGAATAATGATCGGCATAAGCAATAAATTTCTTAAGCCAGCCTTGCTGTATTCAGTTTCGCTTAGGTTCAAAAGTAGCTCAGACTTCGTGCTGATGACTTTTTCAAGGCATGATTGAATGAGTTCATCATCGAGCATTGCCTTTGGATAATGTTCGACTCTGAGAGACTTGTCTGGCATTTGCAAGAGCAAGAAGGCACTTTCACAAGCTTCCAATTCTGTCGATTTTTGAGCAAGCTGTTTTAATAGCTCATCCATATCAAGATGATTACGCGTTGCTTCTGTCAGTCCATACACTGCCAATAATTGATCTTGAGTATCGATTAAGCGCTCAGTCATCCCCATGAGCTCTTTTTCCATTCTTACCAGTCGGGCCACAAAACCGGCTTCAGCCGTCAGCGCTTGCTCGGCCGCAGGTGTTCCAAGACCCTCAACCCATAGCTCACCAATATCAGCCCCATTTAGGCGAATAGGTGCCCTCATGGAAGGAGTGATATTACTAGCCGATTTGGGCCAAATGGCTAATTGAGACTCTTCTGCCCAAACAGAAAATGTTGTGGCACCAGCGGCAAGCCACGCCTCAGCCAAACTTCGAAATTGGTTTCGCTGACCTGATATAACGGCTGAAAGCATGCGTGCTTCTGGAGAAAGTTTGACTTTAGTCATTTGAGAAATAGGCTGTAATTAATGATAGTTAAGCGCTAAAAGCGCCAACTGCCTCTTCCTCTAGATTAAAGATTTCAAAAGCCCGGTCTAATCGGGTCAGTTCAAAAATCATGCGTACAGGTTGTTTTAGATTGGATAGGCGAAGATCACCATCTAATTGACGGCACCGTTTCATCGCTTGAACTAGAGTTGCTAAAGCGGTTGAATCAACAAAAACAACATTTTCTAAATTCACGATAATGTTAGGCGGTCTACGGTTTGTCATAACTTCTTCAAGCCATTCATTTGCTTTTGGTGCTGAGTAGGCATCGAAGCGACCTTCTAGCTCCATTACAATAATATCTGCGGCTTCGTGAGATTTGATTTCCATTTATCGATAACTCCTATTTTAAGAGACTGAATAATAATCAGTATAATTTTTTTGATTTTAATAATATGGCTGAACACAGCACATTTATTATCTCGAGCATCTGTTAACTAATAAAATAAAATTTCATTTATCACTCAAGATAGCAGACAGGATAGCTGATACTTGTTCACGTGACCATATCTTACTTGGCATAAACTGATATAAAACGTAACTAGAACAAAAGTAATGGGTGAATTTTTCAAGAATACAACAGATTTCTGATCCATCTGGATGGAGTTTTAATCAAAATCCTTAAATCTTCTTTAAAACTGCGGACCGCCACATAGTAAATATCGTAAATTAGACTGGCGTCATCTTTTGCTCCGTCTGTGCATTCTGTGTACCATAATCCAGTAAAGCCGGCACTAAAACTGTACCGCTGGAAATGCCACTCTTCAATGAGTAAATCGGCCTCTTCTGGTAGCAATGGTTTAACGCCTACAAACGACAAATTCCCACTGACAACACTAAACAGCTCAGGTAATCTGTGTAAAGAACTTTTCTCAATCCAACGGGTGAAAAAGGTTAGATTATTGTTTTCTCGCCGAGTGTTGAAGTGTCTTAACTCGATACGGCTTGGAGAGATAACATCTCCATAAACTATATCGCCGGGGACAATCCCGATTCTTTGAACTACTTTGAAGATTCGGCCTGTTCCAAGTAGTGAAAAGAGCCCAATTAAAATGATTAGTGGTAAAAGGATTAGTATAAATAGGAGGGCTAAAAACTTATCGACTAAAAGCCTAAAGCTATTATTAATGATTGGTGGGGATGCTTCACCAATTAGAAATGGATCAGTGATATATGCTGAGAGCCCGGTTTCGAAATCAATCATCAAGTTTCGTGTAACAAGCTTTCCTTCTACATTGACAAGTTTGCCAATATAAGTTTTCTCAGAGACTGTACTGTTACGAATACTGGCTTCATCATCGATGATGGAGTTTGAACCGATAATTGTAAATGGCCCTAATTCAACATCTCTACCGACTTGACAATTGTCTCCAATAACAACCGGTTGGTATATTCTAACAGATGGATGGATGATGTTGTTTTTTCCAGCCCATACATTACTCCCAAAACGGTTTCCTGAAATATCTGAAAATTGAAAGGGATGTGGATTTTGAGGCTCAAATGCAGTGATCTCTGTGTCATTTTCAGGGTTCGGACTTTCTGATGCAGACATTAAGTATGCAACCTGTGCATTTTTTAGATCATTAAAGGATTCAATTGGATTCCAATAGCCTGAATGATTAAAGTAATTTGTTTTAATCCCTTTATTTTTAAGTAATGGGATCAATTGAGTTTGGATGTCAAACGTTTCACGGCTCGGGACGAGATCCAGCAACTCAGGTTCAAAGATATAGGCACCTGTTTGCTCATTTAATATGTCATTGTTTTTGATTGATGATTCTGAAGTATGGCTTCGTTTGCCCGTTATTATGGT
This sequence comes from Anaerolineae bacterium, assembly GCA_045105475.1. Taxonomy (GTDB): domain Bacteria; phylum Chloroflexota; class Anaerolineae; order Promineifilales; family Promineifilaceae; genus WTJY01. Next base: position 68,265 of record JBGCDP010000242.1, on the reverse strand, counting down.
TGCTGAGCACTTTGATTGCTTATGAGCCTCAATAACGTTCTGTATGTCTAAATCAAGAAGCGCGTTACCAGGAAGGACAATGAACTGGCTGTTAATGGTTGATTTTGCCCACTTCATTGCGCCTGCATCGCCTAAGGAATCTCTTTGAAGAGAATAGCTGATATTTACACCCCATCGCCGGCCGGAACCAAACCAAGCTTCAATACTTCCCCCCATACGTTGAAGGCAAATAACAATATCATTAATACCAGCTCGAGCTAGTAACTCAATCGTATATGCCATAACTGGCTTACTTGTGAGCGGAAGCATGCTATCAGGCAGCGTATCCGTGAGTGGGGCAAGATTAATCGATTCGTTGGTTGCAAGAATTACAGCTTTCATAGTTTAGCTTTGAGGTATCGGTTATGACTGGTTGCTGCGATTATTCAGGCAAGCGATCGATAATTGGAAAAAGAACATCAAACTTAACGATTTTTAAGACACGTACAATATCATCAGCACAATTCAGCAGCTTTAGCTCTCCACCATCCTTTGATACTTCATGATTGATTTTTGCTATGGCTGCCATGCCAGCACTTGCCAATAAACGAGTATTTGAAAAATCAAGAATGACGCTCTTTTTAGCTTGTAATTCGGCCAAAGCTTTTTGAGTCCAATCTCTTGAACTATTGGCATCAAAAATAGGGGGAGTTGGAATGATAATGTGCTCAGCTGTATGTGAAACTTGTGGTTTTGCTGGCTGAGGCTTTTTCTCTGATCCAGAAAGGGTTTCAAAGAAACGATCGAGTTTGAGTAGCTTAAGAGTTTTAAGAATAGGAGGGGGAACGTTCACTAAGCGAATGTCACCATTTCGATCACGGGCGATCCGGGTACAAGCTAATATCGTCCCGATTGCTAAACTGTCCAAAAAGATAGTGTCACTTAGATCTAGATCGATATTTGATGCTTCTGCAAGTGCCTGCTCTAATAAATCTGAAAGATCATTATTGTTTGTAATGTCAATACGACCAGATAAATTAACAATGGCTCTATCATCAACTAATACGATTCCTTGCTGTGGGAGTAAGGCGTCCGGCTGCTGCTTATTCCGCATATGGAACCATTGTGATACAAAGAATCGAGTAAAGCCGGTTAAGTCATTATAATATCGTTCAACTAGCCTGCTAGGGTCGCTAAACATCCTATATAACCACTCGATTCCAATATTTTGCATCCAGAGAGGTGCTCGACTGGTTTTACCGGCAATAAAATCTAAAGTCCCACCAATCCCAATGGCTACAGAAGCACCTAACTCGTTTTTGTGCATGCCAATAAACTTTTCTTGCTTAGGGTTGCCCAATGCTACTAATAGAATATCGGGTTTGGCTTTTTTAATTTCATCAATATATTTTTGCTCCATATCGATGATAGATGAAAGCGGTGGGGAGACGGCACCTACAATTTTTAGCCCGGGATTGTTTGCTGTCAAGATGTTGGCCGCTTGTTGGGCAATCCCCTCAGCGCTACCAAATAGATAAATGGTATGTCCTTTCTTGGCCGCATGGGCAGCTAAAACAGGAACGAGATCTGCTCCAGCAACTCGTTCACGAATATCAACACCTAGCATTCGGGCACCCCAAACTAGAGGCATACCATCTGGCGTTGCAAGGTCTGATCCTTGTAGCAAAAAGCGTAATTCTGGATCTTCAGCCGCCTTGACCACAAAATCTGCATTAATCGTTGCAACCTGCCGTGTTCGGCCGTCTTTTTTACCTTGCTCAATCAAATAATCAATACGATCCACAGTCTCTGTCATCGTCAAATTATCAATCGGTATACCGGCGATAATAAGTAGCCTGCGGATAAGAGGGTTATTCTTTTGGTGAGCTGATATGTTTTCGTTTATTTGATTACCTATCTGGTGAGTTGGTTCGGCCAATTGCATGATCAAATTTTAGAAATTGAATCCATATTTAATAGATGGCAAGGGGAGTAAAATTTCAAAGGTACCTGAGTTCAGTAACAAGCACGGCCACTATTAAAAAAGATTATTAGTATGCACCACGAGCAAAAATGACGGCCGGAATTGTTTTGAGCAGAATCTTAATATCTGTCAGTAAACTTTGTTCTTCAATATACTGCAAATCAAGCTCAATCCATCTTTTAAAGTCAAGATCACTGCGCCCTGAAACTTGCTGCAGACCTGTTATTCCGGGAACAGCATTTAGCCGCCCTAAAGAAACAAAGTCATACTCATCAACTTCTTGGGGAACTGCTGGCCTTGGTCCTACTAAGCTCATATCACCTTTAAGCACATTGAAAAGTTGAGGGAGCTCATCAATGCTGGTCTTACGTAGAAATTGCCCAACGGGTGTAATTCGTGGGTCATTTTTCATTTTGAAGACAGGGCCATCTGCTTCATTCTGTTGCATTAACTCTCGTTTACGCTCCTCTGCATCGATGTACATCGACCGGAACTTGAAGCAATCAAATGATTTACCCCACATGCCGACACGTTCTTGATAAAAGAAGACCGGTCCTGGCGAGGTAAGCTTAACTAGTAATGCTGTTATCGCCATGATAGGTGACAAAGCAAGCAAGGCGATAAGTGCTATGGTGAAGTCAAAGGACCTCTTTAAATTTTGTGAGACTTTTCCGCGAATGACATACATCAACAAGTTTAGCCGTAATCGACTAGCCATCCTGTGGCTGCTGAAGTCGCTTTTTGAGTAAATCTCAAGCATTCTGGCAGCTTTATAATCGATGACAGATATTGCATCATCATTTGTTTCTATACTGAGTGTGTTATTTCTTTGTTCGATAACCATTTTACTAACCAACTAGAAGATTACTTCTATCAATCTATAGTGACTCATTTCGAGTTGTTCTGATCCAATCGTCTTCAGACTTCTTACCGAATATTTTAAATATAAGTAGAGCCTTCCACAATACGTAGAAAGGCGCATAAATAAGGTTTTTGTACACTTTAAACGGAGCTTTTGTAAGTATTAAACCTGAGAGAAGGTACAGGACCTGTATCAGAATCAGACAAAATGTGAGTGCAATATTCCAACGAGCAATATTACTGTTTGGATCTACCAAAAATGCGATTGCCGATAATGCAAATAAAACGACTGAAACCCCATTGAAAATTGCAAATGGAGGAATGATGTGTTCCATAATCGCATCTAATAGAGCAATGGAGCTTTTATTCTTAATTTGGTTCGAGCTAAATGCCGCAAGGAATAATTTAGGCACATATTTTTTCGCCATTTCTAGACGGCCGGATTCCCAACGTTCATTTTGACTATTGGCATCCTCAATCGAATTCGGCATTTCGGCCCATACAATCGCATTTGAGGCGAAAGTGACTTTTTCGCCTGACAGCAGAAGATCCATGTGAAATTCAATATCTTCTGTTAAAGACGATGACCAGTGATGATTTTTGATAATATTGGTATCAAACACCATCCCATTTCCTTTAAGCCCGGCCGATCCACCGTAAAGCTTTCGCCCTTGTGGTCTTACAAAATGCAAAACGGACAAAGCTGCATAGCGGAGCCCTGCACTCCACGACTCGTCTGGGTTACGCACAGAATAGAAAGTTTGGATGATCTTTGATCCGTTATGCAAACAAGCATTTACTTCTTGTAAAAAATTGCCAGAGACGATTGTATCGGCGTCTAAGATGACGACGGCATCAGGATTTTTACCGGCAGACCAACATTGATCGAGTCCCCATTCCAGCGCATAACCTTTCCCCTTAAGTTTGTCATCAAAGCGTTCGTAAACAGTTGCATTTTCAGCGTGCGCTAATGCTGCTGTCTGATCAGTCGAGTTGTCGGCAATAACAACCACTTCGTACTTTGATTTGTCGTATTCAATTTCGTTTAAATTTTTTAAAGTAAGTGGTAGAAGCGTTTCTTCGTTGTGGGATGGAATAATGAAAAGAAACGTCTTTTGAGAGGTTGCTTTTTTTGTCTGTTCAAACTGGGTAACAATCCAAGCTGAAATCGTCAGCATCAGTAGATACACCGCCATAATAAATGGGATTGTGATAAGAATGAGAAGGATGATGTGAACAGTAAAAGTCATGAATTGAAAATAAAGGATTGGGGACCCACTAAAAGGTAAGGTGGAATGCGAGAACCTGCAATGGTCTATTAGTTAGTGGTGCTAACTAATTGTTGAATAAATGCTGATTCTAAATTCGCTTGTTAGATTTTTTCTGAAACAAACAATTTGCCTATATGGCTCAATCATTTTTAGACATCCCAGAAATTAAGATGGTAGCAATAACTTTTCAAGAACTGTTAAACTCCCAACCGCTAACAAACATTATAAAGTGAATATGCTCTCGAGTATAGAGAGAAACTTTTACAAAATGTCTTACAGGTAAGGTAAAACGGCCCTAACTGCATTCACGTGAATTTTACGCACTTTAATGAGCTTGAACAGATCATGTTTGTTTAATAAAATTGTTCAATCTTTCGGTATATTTATCCAAGTTCATTTCGGTTTCAATGATCTTCCGGCCGGCTTTCCCCATTTTGTCAGTCGCTTTTTGGTCATTGAGTAAGGTTTCAATCGCATGACGCAAAGCGGCCGGGTTATTAGGCTCTGCATAGACGCCCGTTATTCCATCCTGTATGACATCGATCTGCCCTTTGGTGCGTGAGCACACAATCGCCTTTTCTAGTGCCATGGCTTCAAGGATGGCTGTAATGCCTGCTTGAAAATCATTTTCTAGAAGCGGCATAACCATGAACCTGCTTTTTTGATACAGTTTTCGCAATTCTTTTTGAGTAAACCGTTTCACAGTCACATTGGCAGGGATATTTGCGTTTTCGGTTTGATCTTCTCGTTTTGACCATGGGCTTCCGGCCGCAATGACAATATGGACGTCTAATCCTTCAACCGCCTCCATTAGGGTGGGGTAGTCTCTAAACTCTAAGCCAACACTGCAGATATACGGTTTGCCTGTATCAGTTATCCCTGGAAGATCAGGTTGTTTTTCTGATTCAGCTACCGAAAAGAAATTCTGATCAACCATGAAAGGGGTAAATGGCGATCTGTTGCTTGGTAGGTCCCATGTTTCACAAATAATTTCCTGCTGACGAGTTGAATAGACTAAGAATAGGTCGATGAATTTCTTGAGTCCAAAAGCTGACATCATTAATTTTTTGCTGCGAGTTGAGATTATATGAACAATCATTAAGTGGGCTGGATCGCGTGAGCCTATCCAACCAACTAGCCTCATCAACAATGCATAAGGCAGACCTATTTGCTCCCCATCCGTAAATAAAGTTGTGTAGTTTTTGCGCCTGCAAAAACATTCCCAAGCCAAAAGCATGTTATTACCCGCAAGTTTTTTGAGTAATTTGCCGATTAAGCCAGTCTCGGCTTCTGCGGTTTGGTAGTCAATGAGATCAGCACCGAAGACTTTTTGCATTTCGATGTAGTCGGTTCTTGGTTTTTCACCTGCAGCAATATCTTGGATAAGGTTTTGAGGAATATTGCCGGAAATAGTCAGTAGGACTTTATTTTTCTGTGTCATGGTGGTTTGCTGTACTTTTGAGTAGATCAAATAGGCGCAGGGCATTGGTTTGTGCGTCAAATGTCTTTTTAGTTTGTTGAAATGCGGTTTTTCCCATGCGATAGCGTTCAGCTGGATTTTTAATTAACTTGAGCATCGCTTCTTTAATCGCTTGAATGTCTCCTGGCTTTACCAAGATCCCACTTTCATTTGGCTTTACAATTTCTGGAATGGCAGCGATCTTTGTTGAGATGAGGGGGAGCTCTGAGGCTGCTGCTTCTGAAAGCACCATAGGTAAGCAATCACCATATGTGGGCAAACAGAAAATATCAGCCTGCTGATAAAGCGCTTTTAGTTCTGGGCTATTTGCCTGCATGTTGTTATAGACAAACACGTCCTGTTGATCGGCTTGTGTCTTATCACGGGTAACCAAATGTAGCTCAATAGGAGTATTTGTTAGCTCTTGCTTAACAGCTTTAAAAGCTGTTATAAGATCGTCTCCCCCTTTTCTTTTTAAATCCCCACCTACAAATAAAAAGCGGATTGGTCGATTAGATTCAGACGCATAATTACTTGAAGTATGCCATTCATCTACATTGACGCCTGGTGGGATAATCGTGATTTTGTTTGCCTCAACACCATAATCTTCGATTAAACTTTGCTTGGCCCAATCTGACCAAGTAACAAGATGTTTGGCTCGTTTATAACAGGCTTGATTCAGTTTGAATTTAAAATCTTCGAGCCAGTTTGGGCCACTTTTATGCTCGTAAAATTCGCCTAAACTGTCATACTGCAAAGGTGTGGCATCCAGTGAAATGACTGATGGAATTTGATCCATCAACTTGCGAACGAGTACGGCCGTGACTTGGGTATGAAAAAATAAAACATCGGGCTTGTTGCCTGCAGATATTATTTTTTTAATCTCTTTATTTGCCTGCATACTTGCTTGTAGCGTCCAATTACGTATGCCAGGCATAGTCATCAGGCCAGCCTGAGGTTGTCTGGGGAATGCCCAATATGCCTCAATTGTCGGATCAATATTCACATTTTGTGCGAGATTTTTGCCATGCGTAATATGCCCTAAGGCTTGTTCGATGATAAAGGCAATTTTAATCTTGCGGGTCATAATGGTTTATTCTTGCCTATTGTCTTGTTCTGGCACGGGTTCAAGAATCATATGTGTAATTGAGTAGCCAGGTAATGAAAGCACTTGCTTATTAATACCCATTCGAGATGGTCCGCCTGTTATTTCAGCTGAATCACTGGCTAAATCTGTTGAAAATGTGTAAATCGCTCCTTCGCCGGTTGATTCAAACCCTTCCCAAACAATTTCTGTTTCGAATGAAAGTACTTCTTTAATTCGATTTATTAAAATTATGTGTAAATTTCCCGTTTCCGAATCGAGAGAGCTATAAACAGATACTTCATCAGGATGATCCGATTCCGCATCTACTACGAGATCTCCAAAGCTTCCACCTTTGTCATCATAGTTAGTAAATATTTTGAAAGCATAGAATGCTGGAGAGCCTTTTTCTAGCCCCGGAACATAAGTAGCATAGTAAAGCCCCTCTTTTCCATAAACTCCCAGCACTTCAGCAATCGCGAGTGCACCGTTTATTGAGTCTGGAGCACCAAAATTCCAGGCACCAATAGCTAGCTTGGTGCCTGGATAAAACTCGTTTATCCAAGCGTTAAGTCGTGGAATCAGCTGGATCTCGGCTTGTATATCTGATTCATCAGTATAGAGCGGGTCAAAGAGAGATCTATGGGCTCTTAAACGATGCTCTGCAACCACAAGGTCATCAAAATCATTATCGAGATCTTGAGGAAAGTAATGGACTTCTAAGACGTCTAAATGTCTTTTTCCTGCGGCTTCATCATAAGTTTGCATATTCTTTAAAAACCACGGGATAAAATCTTCATTATCATATTTTAACTTGTCTTTATCACCAGCCGGAGAGTTAAATAAGAGATCCCAGCAGCAAGTACCCGGACCCATAAACTCTGCATCAGGGAGTTCATCCCTAATTGCAGCAGCATAGGTGGTATATAAGTCAAGGATTTCAGAATATGTGACACATTCTGGATGTACATCGTAGTGCACAATACCCCATTCTCCTGGTTCATGAAGCATGGAGACAAAATCTAATTTTTTCCCGTTTTCTTTTAAATTTTGAACAAAAGTTACGATATCCTGTGAGGTAATTGACTCAGAGGTTTGAGTTGGATTTGCTTTGTTTCTGCCGCTAAAACATGTTGATTCAAACCCACGCGTACAGTTGCCCAATTCAATGTCTGGAAAGGAACATGATGAAGTATCTTTTGCAACCCATCCAATTGTTGGTAGTGTAAAACTTGTTGCTGCTCCAATTGACTCAGCTAAATTTAGAAACTCAATCGCAAAATTATCAGAATCAGGTGCCGGATCTTCATTTTTATAGAAACTTTCCCTGCCTTCATTCCACCCACGGCCGGATTTTATGTTATATCTGACCGCACCATCGCCAGTCCAACTATACATGGGCGGCTGAAGTTCTTTTACAACGGTTTCATCTGAAAGAGATATTCCATAAATTAGTGGGCTAATTCTTGACTTAACCTGTGTTGCATCTATTTTTATAGTGATTCTTTGAATCGCTTCAATAGTAGCACGCCGTTTTTCTTCTTCTGTGACTTCTACTCTAGTAAAGTCAAATGGAACAGCCGTAGCCTCAATGACATTATCAAGGGTGATAATCTCGATATCTTGGGATCTATTTTGACTTAGGTCAATTGCAAAAGTTGGAGTTGGGAAAACCTCATTCGGATTTGTGGGTGCGCAGGCGGGCAAGAAGGCTAATATGAGGAAAAAAAATATTTTTGCAAAACGCATAAAAAGCTATTCCTCGAATAATAGAATCTCAATTCGATCAACATAAAAAGGCGCTAGATCGTTTGAGTAGCTAGAAAGATAAAAGCCGGTTAGATTTTCATATAATGGGTCAAATAACTGATCTTGTACTGAAAATTCAACTCGCCCCCAAGTATCAGCGGGAATTGAACTTACCCCTAAAAAGGCAAGCTGAGTTCTTTGAAAGACAGCATCAGAAGATGTAATGGCTGATCTGTCATTTTTATTCCAAGATGTGCTTACATTACTTCCTTGAGCAGTAATTGTCATCTCATCAAAACTGATTGGTGCGGAAGCCCCATTTAGATAGAAACTAATATTTATAATATCTTCCCTACGAATTGGAACTCGACTATCTGGTCCCACTACGATATATATGCTTGATCCATCCAAACGCGGTGAAACTTTTATTGAATTTTCACCATCATAAACCAGCTCATTTGTAAATTCTGCAAATACATCTTCAGGAACCATTTCCCATCCATTTTTAAAGCCATCATCAAAAATAACAATAGTCTTTAAGGGCAATTCACGCGTTGCTGTTGGGTTGGTGATTGGGGTTAAGGTTGGAAGACGTGTAAATGTAGCCATTGGGGTCGGGTCTAAATACTCTGGTGCAATGGTTGGGATGCCGCTATTTAGATTGTCTTCTTCGCAAGCGGTAATTAGCAGAGCCAAAAGGAAAAATGTACCGATAAATAGTAACTGTGAAAATCGGAGTTTTCGAGTAATACGCATATTAAATCAATAGAAATTAGGGTTAAGTCGTTTCAGCACAACCACTATCCATGCTGGCTTAATAGCTGAAAAAATCGATCTCGGCCGCCTAGCTGGTCACTTATCCCTTGATAATGGCGAATGTTAAATATTAGGCTGAAGCCAGCTCTTGAGATTGATTTTAGTCCAGCCAGATGAGAGGTTTGGGCCACAGCGCGAGAAACAAGTTGAGTTGTATTGGAGATCAGAGCTCTATCTAAGCATAGCTCATTGAGTTTTCGGATTAGAGCGTGGCGCCCTTTATACTCTTTCATAATGGTGGGAACTAGCCATGTCTGTCCTCGCTCTTGGGTGAAGATAACATCGTTTCGGCCGTATGAATATGGGATATTGGCCCATGATGCATAGCTACGACTCGCATAGTGATAGCCAATCGCATCTTTATTAAATGCAAAGGTCGCTCCCTTGTCTGCAAGCCTAAATGCTAGTTCCACATCTTCGGCACGTAAAAAAGATTCATCGAAGCCGCCAGATTCTTTTAGGTAAGTGAGAGGAATTGATGAGTTTCCTGTATAAAATTGGCGTGCAGTCGGAGTCCAGTCACCTCGATCCATCGCTTCATATTGCTTGTAGAGCATCTCTTGCTCCCACTCAACCCAAGGTTCATAAGTATGATCTTCAGGTGTAAGCATTGGGCCGATGACAACAAGGTCATGCGGCATTTCGGCCGCCAGGTGGGATTGGTAATGTTGTTTTAAAAGCTCCTCATGTGGAACAACATCATCGTCAATAAATAGGACAAGCTTCCCTTGAGCCTGACGATATCCGTTGTTTCGAGTTGCAGCCGCTCCACTATTTTTCTGTTGAACCCAAGTTAAGTTTAGGCTGGTATCAAAATTTGCTAGGAACTCATGAGTCCCATCTGTAGATCCATCAGAAACAATAACGACTTCAAAATCATTTTTGCTGAACGTTTGACGCTCTAAACCTTGAAGAACTTCTTTTAGCTGTAGTTTTCGATTGTACGTCGGCAGGACAACACTGATTTTATACATGGTAGATTGCAGTTAGATTGAAAAACAGAAGTGAGGTGTTTTATGAGTCTCAAGAGAAGGACTTAAAAGAAAATGACTGCGATTATGCTTTAACTAAGTAAAGGTCATCAATCGTTTCGCCATAGTCAAGGCGTACTTGGAAATCTTCAAGCAAAGAGATTAATCCGAGAACCGTGCCAACATAGAGCATGCTCTGATTTGTCCATGATATATCAACATATGCATAAATAAAGTGCATGAATAGGTATGTGGCACAAACCATAGCGAATACCTTAATTTCACTACTAGGCAACCGCCATGCTACACGTGCTCCCTTCATGATCCCTAATGAGATCATGTACATCATAGTCATAAAGCCAAAGACACCCGATTGCATCCATATCCACAGAATTGAGTTGTGTGTAATATATTCCCAAAAGATGAAAAAGCTAATGTCAGGCATCTGCACCGCTTGAAGAAACTTGTTGCCAAACCCAACCCCTAGCAGCGGATTCTCAGTGATCGTATAGTAAGAATTTAAATTTTCTAAGTATCGATAATAGTTTGAACTTTGGTCTTTTGAGCTTGATTCTTCCTCGGCGATGACAGATTTAATTGTTTGAGCCGGTTTGCCTAATGCTCCTGTATTATTCCAAAATGCCCCCAAGTAAAGAACTGTCCCAATTGCAAGTGTTGGCAGTAAAATTTTGAAGAGTACTTTCCTTTCTTGATATAGAAACAAGAAGCAAAGGGCGATGGCAATAATCAATGCTAACATTGCCGATCGTCGATCTGAAACTAAAAACGAATAGAGAATTGGAGGGAATAGCATAAAGAGAAACGTTCGCTTGACCCATGATCCCTTTCGAATAATCCACGATGCGATCCCCAGCATAAATATTGAGTTGTAGTGAATTGATGCTGAGTGCTCTGTTAACTCATCAACAACATAAAGCGGATTAGCCGCAACGAATTGGTAAGCGATTAACCCCTCGATGAAAAGGGCAAAAGCGATACACCAGAACAGCACATTGATTTGTTTCGGGTTGGTAAAAAGATTTCTAGTCAGCACCATCATGATAAAAATATAAAGAATGGGGCGAACTTCTAATTGTGCAATAAAGATGTCACCGCGCCGTAAGACGCCGTATACAAGCGCAATTGAAATGAAGACCATGAAAGCTGATGTTGCCCAAAAAATGGCTCCATACTTAATTTTGTACAGCTCACGGCGCATTATTAAGCGAAGAATCCAGCTTATAGCCGTTAGGGCAAACATGATCTCAACGGGGCTCACTGCGGCTGAACTGTTTAAATAAAAGATCGATTCTTCACTCGACAGGTTTTTATCAAAGGGCAAATAGTAGCTAATGACAATGTCCCCTACCAAGCTGAAGAACATAATGGCATAGATTCCAAACTGAGGTTGCCAAAAAATTGCGACTAACGTAATGACAAAGGCTGCCCATGCAAGATTAGTCCAGTCAGGGGTTGCCTGCAAAACAAGGAATGCTGTGATTACCCCTGCAATCAGCAAGAAGGTGACGTTTCTAATCGCGTAGAACGTACGGTTTTTTGCGATCTCGTCAGCACTTGGGTTGTATTGGCTATTTATCGCTGTTTCGACCATGAGTGTTTAAACCTAAAAAAGCTGCTGGTGTGAGTTGGATATCAGATTAAATGTAGCTGTCGAAATTAAAATAGATAAGTGTAATTAGAATGACGGCGACAGCTGCCCCAATATAAAGTTTTTTAGGGTTTGTTTCTGAAAAAACTATGCCGGATAAGAAGCTTCCAATTAAAAAGAGTAAAAAGATTTCCATGCGAATTAGGGTTTAAACTTATTCGGTTGGGAATAGGTTTAGTAAAAAGTCTGGAGTATATGTTTCAACTTGATTCATAACGACGCCTAGAACGTCAAGATGGCCTACTAAGTCTAGTGATTTTCGAATACGAGGGCTTGAAGTCACTCCTTGACGAACGATCATAACTAAAGAGTCTGAGATGTTCGCGAGAGGAATCGATTCACTCGTTGCATGAATGGCAGGTAGATCAATTAGAATATGGTCAAAGCGGTCGTCTAGATCTCTAAATATGCGTTTTAGCATTTCACTGCGTGCACCAATTGAACGCTCGTTTGGAGAGAGATTGCCGGCAGGGATAATGGCTAAGTTAGGGTAATTGGTCGTCACAATCACATCGTTTAGATACCTTTTACCGCTTACGACCGCACCTAATCCTTCAGGTGTATCGACTGATGGTGACCACCAATTTGTTTCAACGATGCAAACGTCTGCTCCGGCATCGTGCGCAATAGTAGTTGCTAGTGCACGGGTCAAATATGAGACACCTTCACCACGGATAGAGGAAGTCAACCCCAACCTTTTCGGAACAACTTTGACTTGGCTTTCCATACGTGAATACAGTTGCCGCATTGACAAGATTGTTTCATATGGAAAAATTTCATTGAAGAGGCCATCACGGCTACGTAACGTTAGCCGAGGCTCATCTTGATTTTCTGTAAGTGCTAGCTTTTTTTGTTGTCGACTTTTTCGTCTGAACATCGAACATCACCCTGATTTTGTAGATCTGCTCAATCGGTTTGTGATTGGTGCAGCTATTGATTTTAATAATTCTAGATCTTCGGCCGGGATTGTTTTTAATAGAAAGATAAGTGCTGGATAAATAATGCCACCACTTATAATCCCATAGGCCAAACCGTAACGGCCTATCCAAATAACGGCCGCATACATTATCACACCTGCTAATACCGCTTTAAGAGCCAGTGTTAGGTTTTCTCGTCCAATAAACCCTTTTGGTAAGAAATAGAGACCCGCAATCACCATTCCGCCTTCAGTGAACAGATATGCCATTGCACCACCAACCCCAGCTGCACCAAACGTGTTTGCGTATGGCACTAAGACAAGGTCAAGAGGAATAGTAGCGAGGGTTGCAATCGCCATTGTGATAGTCCATAGCTTTTGTTTATCAACAGAAACTAGAAACTGACCTAATAGCGTTGTTTGATAAGTTAGGATAAGTACGAAGCCTAAAACCCTAAGGATCTGTGCGGCTTCAATAAATTCTTCGCCGTAGATAAGCCGAATAACCGGTTCAGCCACGGCCGAAATGCCCAATCCCACTGGAACACTGACCAAAAATAAAATATTAAAGCTTTTACTCACATATGTGGGTAAAAGGTCTGATTTTTCCCCGTGCATTCGAGAGAGCACAGGAAATAGAGCTGTGATGAGCACATGAGGCAAAAACATCATGGTGCCGAATAGACGATCTGCCGTTGTATACCAGCCCAACTGATTTGAAGTGGGTAAAAGCCAAGACATGATGATCATGTCAAACTCTTTGTACAGCATGGCAAAGATCATTGTTAGGAAATAGGGTGTCCCTTCCCGATAAAGCTCACGAGATAGAGACAGGTCAAAGTTAAGCGTAAAAGGTTGTGCTCGATAAAGGGCACCAACCATTAAAAATGCGCCAATTACCATCGCCGCTACTATGACCAGCGCATATTGAACGAGATTTCCGCCAATGACGAGTGTCACAATCGCAAAAACTGTATAGATGGCTCGGTTGACGGTTGCCACAGAAGAAACAAACCCCATTTTTTCGAGCCCAACCAGCACGCTTTGTGCAAGCGTGATGGTTGAAAGAGCAAACGAGCCAAATCCCATAATGGCGATGATCTGCATTTGGGCGGCCGAATAGCCACTAATCCATGAAAAAAGCAGAACCCCACCAAATGTCAGCGCAAAGTTAAAAAATATGTTGACTAAAGCGGTTCCAAAAAAGGTGGAAATCTTGTCACGATTACGTGCTATTGATTTGGTAAGGTGTGTATCTAGACCAAATAGAGTAAATCCAGCTGCAATGAGCCAAATCGATTCTGCAAGCGAGAATGCACCAAATCGATCAGGACCAAGATATCGAGGGATGATGACAATTGAAGCCATCGTCATCATCCACGTCGCCAACTGCGATCCCATGAGGTAGCTGGCATTTCGAATTAACCGCTGGGCGCTGCCAGTTTCGTCGGTCTTTTTAGTTTGCGTCATGGAGTAAAGGCTTTTTCATGAGATGATAGTTAATTAACCGGTTAATTCGATTATTCTCCCGTTAAAGCCTCGATGTTTGGCACTGTTTTAACAGTACTAAGTACGGGTAGCCCCAATGACGAAGGGGTTTCAATAGGAAAGCGGATACTCCGGTCGAGGAGTGTCGTTGAGATAATGGCTAGCACAGAGAGAACGATTCCTAGCACAATAAAGATGGAGGCGGTGATAATCTTTCTTAATAATCCCCCTTCTTCTTCAACTGGAATAGATGGGCTATCCACGATGTTATAAGATTGGCGTGTCTTGCCTTCTACAATTACCTCTTCTAGGCGAATTTGTTCAAGATTATCACTTGCATCCTGGTAGCGTGTATCTGCAGTTTCAACAGCTTGACGCAATTGTTCAATTTGAAGCTGCTCAATTTCCGGCCGATCACCACGGAAGGGCTCAGGATGCTGAATTAAGTAGGTTTCTAAATTTTGAACCGCCCCTAGCCTTTCATTTTCGTATTGAGGGACTAGCTGTTCTAAGAATTCCCGAGCTGCAAAACTGTCGCGTTTGTCAGAGCTGATTTTCCACTCGATGAAGCTATTCATTGTCGCTGTAGCTGTCTTCCACGCTACTTCCCGATCATCCCAAGAAGCTCTTACTTCAACATTGTTACTACCTGTAATCCCCACATAGATGGAGTCACGCACATCTGAAATAGTTTCTCGTACAGTTTTATCCCCTTCCGCCATCTTAGCTTCAAGTGGTGTTTCTTGAATAATCAATCGAATAAAAGAATCTGTATTGAGAAGTTCTGTTATTTCTTCGGCCGTTTGTTCAGATGGGGAGAGAAAAAATGCAAAATTATCTTCACCAATACTCGAAACCTGATTGATTAAAGTATCAGTTTGAACAAACATGACGCCTCTCGAAACAAATTCATCTGAGAGGATGAAGAACGAAGCTGCATAAGCCAGCATCATTAAAATAAATGGAATTAAATAAAGCCAAATATTCTGGAACATGTTCTCGAGAAACCGCATTAAACTCAAGATTGCAAAAAGCGCGGGGCTCAACCCCTCAACTTTTTCCGCCACAAGAGTTGGTTTGTCGTAATTGTCTTGCTTTAATTTTGATGAAACTTTTAATTGCTCAAACAGTTCCAACGTTGTTGTAAAGTTTTCTGGTGAAAGGATGACGGCATTGTTCTCGCCGGCAGCTTTGCCATTAATGCTATCTATTGGCGTAGCACGTTGGGGATCCATTTTTATCCCGTTTGATTGCTCAAACAAATCTTCTTTGTCCTCTAATTTAGAGAAATGGCTGTTTGAATTATCAGCTGCATCATAGCGATTTCCATTTACAGCTAATTCAGACTCAACCGAATCGCTTGTTGCATATGGCTTTTCTAGTACTGGAGCTTTTTCTTTTACGTCGCTATTCAAATAAGATACAAACTCTGGATAGCGAGTGAGAGTCTTTAAAGTAACTTCTTCAGGTTTTTCTGCTAATAGCTCTTCCCCTCTTTTTGAGATGACTGACACCCCTCTTTTGGGGTTTTCTATCAGCTTTGCGTGCGTAAGATAGGAACGTGCACCGACAACTCGACTGTAAAACTGAGCATCTGAGCTGCTGCCTTCAAACTCCTCGTTTTCATTGATTTCAAACTCTTCAGCAAGCGAATTAACGATTTGTCGAAGACGAAACTCACCTTTTTCTGAGAGTAAGTTCAAAATGGGGAGCAATAAATCACTCGTTTCTGGAAGTTGCATTTTATATTCCTAAAAGTCTGCTGGTTGTGCTGATTACCTATCACTAAGATTTAGTGTTTGTTTAAAAAAGTTTGCGAATTGCAATAATTATCCGACTGAATTCAAGTTTTTGTTTGGCCGATGCCCTCTACGTGACCTGCTGTTCGTGTCAGCGCCACCGGCAACGGTTAATTGTTTCAAGCGATCTTTTAGCCTTTGGGTAATTGGTTTACGCTTGTGTCTAAAGTTGTACCTTTGTTTTTGCTTGTCCTCTTCCATCTCAATCATGGTTAATAAAGGTAAATCTGTAATATTAAGTAAATCTAAGGGGAGCGTAATTCGTCTATCAAATATGACGAGTAGCCCTATTGTGACGATGCTTAGAAATGTACCTAAAACAGCCCCTTGAATGACTCCTGTAATCTTTTTTGTTTTAGTTGTCATTGGGACTGGTTCAAAAGGAGCATCGAGTAGGATAAATGTTTCTTTAAAATATCTGTCTGAGGTGCCCTCAACCAAAAAACCAAGGTCTAAAATATCCTCGGTATACTCGATATCACTGGTTAGATCATCCCGCGCCGTTATTAAAAGAGATATTTGAGCCTCTTCAATTTCTCGGCGCTTATAAAAAGGGTGTTCTGGATGGGATTTTAAATATGCACTTAGCTCTGCATTAACTAAGTCGCGTTGATTGGTTTTTGCATCTAAGTACAAAGTCATAAATTCAACTAAATCTCGGCCAGTTCCACCAAAGGTTTCGATTTGATGGGTGAGATATAAGTCGTAGATTGCATTTGTAACGTCGATCGAAGATGTATAAGTTGGCATATAAACTAGAATGCCAATCTGCGTTAGCCCTGTGATCAAAAATTGAACATTGTCGCGCAAATACTCACGCATTTCGCTTTGGGTATTTGCAACCGGATTCACCCCGTTGTGATCTTTAAAATCAACTTGAGCAATGATCTTGTCAACAAAAGCATCGGTTTGCATTAGCTCTTGTAATTCCCAAACCATTCTCTCACTTGGATCTTTAGGGTCGGTCTCAAATTTTTCATAACCAATGACTTTGCTTATTTCATCGTTATAGCGAATTTGAACTGTTGCACCAGAAAGGTATTGCGGCTTTTTAATAACTTGAAGCACAGCAAATAACAACGTGACAATAATTGCTGGTGCAATAATAACCACGAAATTTCTGGCGATAGTCTCAATAAATCTAATAATGATTAAGCGAATCAATGTTTGCTTTTCCTATGGCTGGCAAAATATTTACGGGCATTGTGATCTTAGGTGATTTTTTACAATACATGCTCCCACTCTATTATTATAGAAGCTCTAAAGCTTATCTTCTAGAGTAGGTGTAAGTAATTTGGGCCATAAAATGGATAGTTAATTTATACTCATTCCAACCTACGATTATTCTTATTATCTCTTACACATGCACTTAAGCTAACTGGTTCTTCAGGAATTGTACGATTCATTTACCTCATCTTTATGAAATTAAGCATGAGCCTAGAGTTTAGCTGATATTAAAGTGGCATTGAAAGCACTCAGGTTCACCTTATGATCTTACTCAAAATGTTTGACACCCCTTTGACTAGAATGATAGTATTTTCTTCTTAAGCCGAGGCCCATGAGTGATGGAATCACCTCATATTTAATACTCTGTCTAAGTATAGTTTAAGTTTATGAGTTAAATTCTAAATAATTAAGCGTGCCGGTACCCATTCTAATTTGTACCTGTCTATTTATAATGTATAGTGAATATAGATTTAATTATTGATCAATTAGAATGCTCTACCACTTATACTTTTAAGCACCAGACCTTTGTGCCTAAAAAGTAATAATACCGATGAGGAGACGGAGTGTTTCTTCAAGAAAACGGAAATTAGTTTATGTCAGATCAAAATCAGTCGAAAGATACAGGCCGAGATTGCCCCTATTGTGGTGGAGTAATTTACCGAATTGAAAATGAGTCAGGTGAAGTGAAGACTGCATTTCATAACTGCAATATGTGTGGAGCAAGATGGTCTGATAGTTGGTCGTTAACTAGTCCCGGAAATCGAGGATACACACATGATATTGGCAGAACTCCGCGAAAAAAAGCTTCTGGCTCGTATAAGCGACCTTCATTCAACTGGCAAACTTTAGACATCCCTAAATGGGCTTGGGTTGTTATTGTTATATTGGGAGCGTTTGCGCTTGTTGCTCTTGGGGCTCTCCCAATCATACGATTGCTTTTATGGCCGTTAAGTGTTGTATTTTTAGGCTTTATCGTCTTCTTTTATGGAAGAGAACGTCGTTGGTGGTAACAGGCTTTTTAGTCTACTCTGCACATAAATCCTTTGAGGTAGCGCCCTTCAGGAAAGTGTAATGAAACCGGGTGATCAGACCCTTGATGGAGATTTTTTAAAATCGTCGCGCTTCGCTTGGCATCAACGGCCGCACCAAAGACGATCTTTTGAAACAGATCTGTTGAAATTAGCCCAGAACAAGAGAATGTAAACAGGGTGCCGCCCGGCCGTAAAAGCTCAAACCCCAACATGTTTATATCCCGATACCCACGAGCCGCTTTTTTGAGGTCTCTGTTGCTGTGAGCAAATTTAGGGGGATCAAGAATGATATGGTCAAATTTCCGGCCGACTTCTTTATAGTGGCGCAAAACCTCAAACACATTCCCCGAGACATATTCATCATTCGGTCGATCCTTTGCATTTAAATTGACGTTTTCTTCAGCAAATTCTAAAGCGGGAACTGATGAGTCAACATTTGTGATTGCTGCTGCGCCAGCTTGAGCTGCATAAACGGAAAATCCGCCTGTATAGGAAAAGCAATTTAAAATATCTTTGCCTTCGACTAGAGACTCTTTACTAAATAGCGCTCGATTCTCACGCTGATCTAAATAAAAGCCTGTTTTATGCCCTTTTAAAAGATTAACTTTGAAGGTATGTCCATTTTCCTGAAAAGAGATTTCATCTTCAGGAACTTCACCCCAAACTACTCCAGAAAATTGTTTAAGTCCTTCCTTTTTACGAACGGCTACATCAGACCGTTCGACAATGCCCAAAGGTGGATTACCATCTTCAAACCGAATGTTTTTGAGGGTTTCAATGATTTGATCACGACGAACATCAACCCCTTTGGTTAAACATTGGAAAACAAGCCATCGATCATAGCGATCAACAACTAGGCCAGGAATTCCGTCTGATTCCGCATTGACGAGACGATATCCATTGGTTGCAGGTTCAAGGCCAAGCCAATTACGTCTGGCAATGGATTGGTGAATCCGATCGTTCCAATAGTTTTCGTCGAGAGGCTCCTCTTTCCAAGCCATTATTCGGCCGGTTATTTGAGAAGCAGGATTCCACACTGCGATCCCTAGAAATTCCTCTTTAGAAGACAAGACTGTAACAGCATCTCCCGGTGTTAAATCACTGCTTGTATGAGCAATAGCACCCGAAAATATCCAAGGGTGAAGATTTAACAGTGGTTTTTCACGTTTTGGCTTTAGAGTAATTGTTCCTTGCGGAGTTGCCAGATTGTTGGTTGTTTTGCTCATAAGAATGTTAACGACTAAATTAAAGTGTGAATTACTGCTACCAAGTCCGAAGGGCCAAAAGGTTTGTGCATGAAGGCATTGGCACCTTGCTCTATAGACGCCTGATTTGCCCGGTCATCTCCAGAGGTGATAATGACTGGGGTCTCTTTCGCTGAATCTGTTTTACCTGCCCTAATTTCTTCAAGCAGCAACAAGCCACTCACATTTCGGCTGAGATGATAATCCAGCAATACTAGGCGGGTGTTTTCATCTAAAGCGTGCCGAGCCTGCTCTAGATCGTGTACCGTTGTGACGCTAAAATTTTCCAGCTCTAGAAACATTTTTAGCAGGCTGCTACCTGTAGGATCATCATCAACTAAAAGTATTTTTGTCATTTAATTTGTTTGGAGCTCGCAGCTTTATCAAAGCGCAGCCTGCATAGTCTTGTTGTTTTAAGTGTAGAATATTTAGTCACCGAGTGAAGCGATCCCGCGAATGATACCGATAATACCTACTGTTGAGCGGAGTAGGTCAGATCCGGTGATTTCAGGGGGGCCACCGTGCTTTTTCTCGGCCGATTGAATCAACATCCATGCTGAAACCAATCCAGCAATGGCACCTAAAATTGCCCCTATGATCAAGAAACGGTTCTGCCAACCATTGTTATTTGTTTGATTTTCCTGTTCCATTTGTCTGCCTCTAATTAATTAATGTCAAAACGTTATGACTCATCGCTCATTGGAAATATGGATTGCGTACTTTTTTTAACCGTGCGGCCGATTTTAGAAGCGAATGCACGATATTTGATTGAGTAATCTGCTGCTTTTGTACCGGCTGATTCAACTTTTTCTGCCGAGCTTTCTACGAAACTGTCTGTTTTCCAGAGCCATTTTTGCAACCAATTCTCAACCGGACGTGGAGATCCCCAAGTATACCAGAACCACCCAGCCGCTAGAACCGGGAGCAATGCCACAATTAGGAGCATGGGCAATACAGTCAAGATAATGACGACATCGGCCGTGGCTGAAGAAAACTCTCGCCATTGCTGTGTCGACTCATCACCTGAAAATAATGTTAGCCAGAGCATAATGCCTGTTACAACTATGATCAGAGTAGCTATTATTGCCATTGGCAAATAGATAGTTAGTCGATTAAAGCGCAACAGCTGACGCTGTCTTTCTAGCTGAGTCAGGGTGAGAAGCGGAAGTTCTTGCTTAGATGAGTCCAATTTATAATTCCATTAAGGGGTTAGAACACACATGTCTGGTAACGACTCAGAAATAGATACATTGCTGCATTCGCAGTAATTCAAGTTTTCGCCTTCACCGACAAACATATAGTATCGCACGGTCGTACGAGTGCATACCGCTTGATCATCATGCTCAAACGTTCGTGTCCATTGCATGCCTATGCCTTCTTGATCAGGATCTTGGAGCATAAAAACATTTAAAAAGCGCCCATCCTCGTCTCCAAACTGTAGGACACCTTGGGTGACTAGCCGACAGCCGAAAAGAGGAATAAGCCCTAAAATGATTAGGAGTATGAGAGCCCCTGCACAACTGCGCCAAGTGATGTTGCGTGGATCTTGATCTTCTGCTTCTTGATGTTCAACGAGATCGGTATCGCTCATCTTTTGATTATATCCTGAAATCAGCCAGAGTTCCGAGAATAAAAGCCCCTCACACAAAATAATACGAAATTCATGTGAGGGGCTTTTATTTGTTTTTTGAATACCGTTCAAATATTAGATACGTGAACGGTATGCGGTTAAGATTTCATCGTTGGAATATAAAGGTTTTCTGTATATTCTTTCACCATGCGTCGCATACTAAACTTGGCCGCATTTGATCGAATCGACTCTTTCATGAGTTGTACCCAACCACGAGGGACATCATCACGATCTCGGTCGTAGTAAAGTGGAACGATCTCTTGTTCTAGTAATTGATAGATTGATTCTGCATCGGCTGCATCTTGTTCATCTGGATTCTCCAGATCAATCCCTTCACCAATCGCCCAACCATTTGCGCCGTTGTAGCCCTCAACCCACCATCCATCAAGGATAGAAAGGTTCGGTACACCGTTAAGCGCCGCTTTCATACCGCTGGTTCCGCTGGCCTCGCGCGGCCGACGTGGCGTATTTAGCCAAATGTCGGACCCTTGCTTAAGGTAACGGCCCATGTGCATGTCATAATCTTCAACAAAGGCGATGCGGCCGCCCCAGTCATGGGACTTCGCAATGTTGTAAATCGTTTGAATCAGGTGCTTGCCTGGATCATCGGCCGGATGTGCTTTACCGGCAAAAATAATCTGAACCGGCTTGTAAGGGTTCATTAAAATTCGTTTCAAACGTTCCGGATCACGGAAGATTAGAGTCGCACGTTTGTAGGTAGCAAAACGGCGGGCAAACCCAATCGTCATGGCGCGGTTTGACAAAAATGCCCCCGTTGTTAGCACCTGAGTAGCGTCACGATGGCCAGCGACCCAACGTTTACGGGTGCGCGAACGGATTTCATCAAACAGCTTAGCACGCAATTCTTGATGGACGGTCCAAAGCTCTTCGTCTGGAATATCCATAATACGTTCCCACATCGCCTGGTCATCATGCTTTGCCATCCAGTTTGGACCCAGGTGACGGTTAAGCAAATGCTCAAGTGGCAAAGCTGTCCACGTAGGAACGTGAATGCCGTTGGTAATCCCTGAAATTGGGACATCATCTTCGTTATCGATTTCTGGCCAGACAGATTGCCACATGTTGCGAGACACTTCTGCATGTAATTGGCTGACCCCATTTGCCATACCAGACATTTTTAGAGCCAACACGGTCATGTTGAACGCTTCGCCCCATTCTTCTTGGTGGGTGCCCAAATTCATGAACCCGGTACGATCCAAGTTTAACTGCGGCCAATAGTGGCTAAAGTATTTGTTCATTAGGTCAAAATGAAACGCATCATGACCGGCCGGAACGGGCGTGTGTGTGGTGAAAATCGACTTCGGCCGAACTTTGAGCGCTGCCTCATGGAAAGTACAGCCGGTTTCAGCCACCATTTCTCGCACCAATTCGAGGCCCAAGAAAGCGCTGTGACCTTCATTCATGTGATAAATCTCAGGTGAGATACCTAACGCACGTAGGGCACGGACGCCACCGATTCCAAGCATAAGCTCTTGGCGGATGCGCATTTCAGTGTCACCACCGTACAAGCGAGCTGATAGTTCACGATTCCACGGTGCGTTGCTTTCAACATCTGTATCGAGCAAGTAAAGTTTTGCTCGGCCGACTTTAACATGCCAGATTTGAGCAAACACCGTTTGATCACCAATCTCAACACTAATGGTAATCGCATTTCCATCACCATCACGCATCAGAGCAATTGGTGAACGCTCCATATCGAGATGCTCATAGTTCGACTCTTGCCAGCCGTGAGACGGAATTTTTTGGCGGAAATATCCTTGAGGATACATAAAGCCGACACCAACAAATGGCAAGCCTAAATCACCAGCTTCCTTAATATGGTCGCCAGAAAGAATGCCTAAGCCTCCTGAATAAATTGGCAATGAAACATGCATGCCAAACTCAAACGAGAAATAGCCAATGACTTTGTCAGTTAAATCTTTGTGCTCTGTGACAAACCAACTATCTGTGTTGGCCATCATTTGGTCATAAGCCATCATGACCTTGTTTAAAAGCCGGACAAATGAGCTGTCGGCCGCTTTTGCTTTCAAACGCTCGTCATCAATTTCATGGAGCATTTTGACCGGATTATGAACCGTAGTGCGCCACAGTGGATAATCGAGCATGCGCCAGACTGTTCGGGCTTCAGGGTGCCAACTCCACCAAAGGTTATTGGCAAGTTCTGGCAGTCTTTCTAATTTTTTAGGCATTGATTTAATTGCCATAGGAACGTTCTCCTTTTGAGTCAATATTTGATGGTAGTCAAAGGGTGACTGAGAATTAATTTTAGATTTTGGATTTTAATTGGGAAATAGTAGTGAGCTTTGCTGATTAAGTTAATAACTATACAAGAAGCTTATTGGACCATAAAGTTTTTCGGTAACCTCGCCTAGTTAATATGGGTTAGTACCTCAAATTCCTGGTCATATTGCCCAATAATATGAGTCCAACTGTAAGGTTTTGCAATCGATTGCATGTCTGGGGAGTTTGTTTTTGAGCTGTTTATTTGTGCTGTAACCTGATGCAGTTTTGATATCAGGTCATATCGATTGTTGTATAGCACAGCGGCATGATATTCGGCCGGGATCAGTTCCGGGTAGCTTAATCGTTTGGGTAATAGGGGGATGGCTCCTGCATGAATCGCTTCTAAAATGCTGATTCCAAAAAATTCATGATGTGCGGTTGAGATCACGATGTCGCTAAGACCCAATAGCTCTTGATATCTTTCTTTGGACGCAAATCCGAAATGGATGATTTCGTTTTTAAACTCTGCTTCAGCTTGCTCAAAAGCTTCAGGTGTTTTTTGAAAGCTCTCGCCACATACAATGAGGTTAAACACCCCCCCTTCAGCTTTGAATTGTCGCAGGGTCGCAAAAAATTCGGCCGGATTTTTGTCAAACTCCCACCGTTGATTCCATAGAATAGTCGGGACGAGGTTGGCGGCAGAGTCAAAACCTGGGTTGCGAGCCTCGTGTTTCAGGGCAACATCGCGACTTTGGCGATGCACATCTGCAAAATCAATACCAACGGGCAATACGGCCGACTTTTGCCTTAATAGTTCAACCGTCTCTTCTTCATTATGATCAGGATAATGGCGGAGAAAAACCGGTAACTCAGCAAACAAAGCTTCCAAATGAAAGCGAGAATTAAAGAATATCTTGTCAGCCGCTAGCATCGATTTCCAATTAATCAGCACATATTGTCGTTCCCGAACACCCCAGTTGCGCCGCATCGGCCCCTTTTTTTTATCTTGTGGCAACGGGTAGAGCAACTGGTTTTCATGCATGTAAAGGGCTAATGGTACCCCCGCCAGCCTTCTGCGAGTGAGAGCAGCAAATGTTGCTAGGTCCAGCATATCATCGGTTATAACAAGATCGGGGATTGTATCCTGTTCCAAAACCTGCTTTGCAAGCGTGACGGCCGATCCATGCATGCGCCATTTCCAGAGTTGCCCCGGCAGGGAAAAAATCTCGACATGGTGGTTGCTGTGTTTTTGGACCCCTTCAGCCCAAGCCTTGTGCGAGCCAGAGTGATAGGGAGAGAGAAGAAATATGCGCATGATAGTGGAGTTTTCCCAAAATTGATTAAGCATAATTATCCTCAGAATGCTTAATTTTGGGAATTAGAATCGCTACAAGATGGATTGTAAAAATGTTCACAAACGAAGTGCATCTCGTGAAAATTAAGGTATTATTAGGTTGATCTGTACCCTCAGATTATTTGCACCTTACTCCTGTTTTGATAGAGATAATTTTCTAGGCTAACTATGGCAAAACTTTACTGGGAATCATCATACGGTATTGTTCTTGCTTTAATGAAGTACCATCCTGACCGTGACCCAGAACAAACTGGGCTCCACGAGATGCTCGATTTGATCGAAAGTCTGCCAGGGTTTGACGATGATTCTTCTATTGTGACAGAGAGAATTTTAAAAGATATACAAATTTCGTGGTTTGAGGAGAAAACATCCTTATGACGACAGCCGATATTGCTTCTGACGTTCCAATTCCTGATGAGGTTGCGGACAATGTCTTTATCACAAGCTTAAATACCGCTTACAACTGGTCACGCCGTAATTCCATCTGGCCGATGGTGTTTGGTTTGGCTTGTTGTGCGATTGAAATGATCGCGACCGCTTCTAGCCGGTACGACCTATCCCGTTTTGGGATGGAAGTCTTCCGGGCGACCCCGCGCCAATCTGACCTGATGATTGTTTCTGGAACTGTGACCAAGAAAATGGTTCCGACGATTGTGCGCCTTTACAACCAAATGCCAGAACCGCGTTATGTTTTGAGCATGGGCGCTTGCGCTAACGGCGGTGGGCCCTTTAAGGAAGGGTACAACGTTGTTGATGGGATCGATAAATTTATCCCAGTAGACGTGTATGTTCCTGGTTGTCCTCCAACGCCGCAAGCTTTGATCCATGGATTGATCACTTTGCAAGAAAAGATTGATCAGCAGTCGATTACGAGTGTGCCTTGGTACCAAGATGGTGACCCGGCCGAAATCGTAACAATTCCTGTATTGGGACCTGACTTGGTTGATATGCGCCAGCTTGATCTGATCCGTGCAGAGCAGAAGAAAGCTCAAATTGCGAATGCTGAAGCGGAAGCAAAGGCGATTGCAGAAGCTGAAGCCGCTGCTGCTGAAGCTGCTGCAAAGGCAGAGGCCGAAGCATTGGCTCAAGCCGAAGCCGAGGCAGCTATGGTTGTTGAAGAGACCGCTGTCGAAGCTGAGTCAGCTTCACCACCACCAAATGATGGCATCGCACTTGCTGATGATCTTAAAAAGATTGAAGGGATCGGTCCTAAAATCGATTCAGTACTTGCAGACGCAGGCATCACAACATTTGCACAGTTGGCTACAACGGCCGTAGATAAACTTAAAGAAATTTTGGCAGGCAAAGTTAGAATTGCACATCCAGATACTTGGCCAGAACAAGCAGCCTTAGCTGCGGCTGGTAAATGGGATGAATTGAACACTTTGCAGGATGAACTAGATGGAGGGCGACGGGTCTGATTTAGTTGGATGCGTTAAGGCCACTAGCTGCCTAAATCGTTAATCCAAATGCCGTAAGCGGCACTATTTCAGAAATCGCAAATTAAATTATGGCTGCTCCAGATATTGTAGTAAATGAAGTAGAAGCACCGGCAGTAGATCCGGTTGAAGGCGCCATTGCGGCTCTTCGGGAAAAATTCCCTGATCTTACTGATGATCCAAGACCCAACTATACCGGGTTAATGGTTCCACCCGATCAGCTTTTGGCTGTTGCTGGTGAACTCAAAAACCAATTGGGTTTTGAATACCTTTCAAGCGTAACCGGTGCTGACCTGATTGATAGCGACCAGATGGAAGTTATCTATCACACCTATAGCATTGAGCAAGGTGGTGGACCAGTAGTCCTCAAAACGCAAGTTGATCGGAATAACCCTGAAGTTCCCTCACTTACCCCAATGTGGGCTGGTGCTGACTTTCAAGAGCGCGAAGCTTATGATCTTTTAGGCATTAACTTTTCTGGTCACCCAGATATGCGTCGGATCTTAATGTGGGATGGCTTTGAAGGTCATCCATTGCGTAAAGATTGGAAAGAATCATTTTACGAAGAAGACACAAAACCATTCAAAAGCCGCTGGCCAGCAGGAGAGATGTTCCGTGCTGAGGAGCGCAATGCGTTCGGTAAGAACGTAACGTATCCGGCCGGGTGGATGCCAAATGCAGAAGGTCTTTCTATCGATACCGATGATGAAATTTATGGCGGCATGACGGTTCAACGGGCGAAGTCAAAAACTGATATTCGTACGGACAACGTCACCGTTAACATCGGGCCACAACATCCATCAACCCATGGTGTATTCCGGATGGTTGTCACAATGGATGGTGAAACAGTTACCGATCTTAAACCGGTTATGGGCTACTTGCATCGTAACCATGAGAAAATCGGTGAACGTAACACCTTCCTTGGCAACATCCCATATACAGACCGCCTTGATTACCTTAGCTCAATGAGCAACAACCATGGGTATGTGATGACGGTTGAAAAGCTAATGGGAATTGCACCACCAGAGCGAGCCGAATGGATTCGGATTCTGATGGTTGAGTTAACCCGTATCGTTAACCACTTATGGGCGTTAGGCTTCTTGGTCAATGATATTGGTGCGTTCCAAACGCCAATGCTTTATCTAACCATTGAGCGTGAATTGATTCTTGACTTGTTCGAAGCGACTTCAGGGACACGTATGATGTGTAACTATATGCGCTTCGGTGGCTTGGCTTATGACTTGCCAAAGCATGTTCGTGATCAAGAAATTTATAGCTTCTTAGAAGGGATTATTTATGATCGTCTTCCAAAAATCTTGGAAGAGACAGATACCTATCTAAGTGGTAGCGAGATTATTCGTGAGAGATCAGTTGGTATTGGTAAACTGACTCGCGAGCAAGCGATTAACTACTCAACTTGCGGACCTGTCCTACGGGGTAGCGGCGTCAATTATGACGTGCGCAAAGCTGAGCCATACTCATACTATGAGCATTTGGACTTTGATGTGCCTGTAGAAACGGCCGGAGATGTGTACGCACGTTACAAGGTTCGGGTGCGTGAGATGGCTGAGAGTTTGAAAATCTTGCGTCAGGTTCTGCCTCATCTGAAAGAAACAGATGGTGCACGGACTCACATGGATGATAAGCCGGCTTATGCGATTCGTGTACCAGGTGGTGACGCATACGGCCGTGTTGAGAATCCAAAAGGTGAGCTTGGCTATTACATTATGGCTAAGCCGAAGGCAACAAACCCAGACCGGTACCATATCCGCGCTCCTAGCTTTATCAATTTAACTCCTTTGGGACTGATGTCTAAGGGTGATAAGTTGGCCGACTTGGTTGTTGTATTGGGTAGTATCGATATCGTTCTTGGAGAAACGGATAGATAGAGGTTAGATAATAGATTTTGGATGTTAGTGGACTTAAAAACTGACATCTAACATCTAGTATCCAATATCTAAAAACTTTAATTATGTACGGAATCGGAATTGTCAAAGGTCTTTCGACCACAATGAAGCATTTTATTCGGACTTATACAGTCCCTTGGAACTTCAGTGGTCCTGAAAAATTTAATCAAGAAACGCTGAAAGAACGCCAAAGTTTAAAAGCGGCCGGTGTGATTTCTGTAAACTACCCTGAAGAAAAATTGCCAATGCCAGAGCGGTTCCGCTTTGTGCCATTTCTGGTGATGGATGATCCAGCACCTGGGCAGAAAGCGGGTGATGACTGGTGTACTTCTTGCGGTATTTGCGCGAAAGTATG
Organism: Anaerolineae bacterium; assembly: GCA_045105475.1. Taxonomy (GTDB): domain Bacteria; phylum Chloroflexota; class Anaerolineae; order Promineifilales; family Promineifilaceae; genus WTJY01. The sequence goes on along the minus strand of JBGCDP010000242.1, from coordinate 39,788 downwards.
CCCACCGCAGTGTATTTGGATCGAGCGTGGTAAATTGCCAAACGGCCGACCAAAGCCTCAGCCAGAAGCGTTTTTCATCGATATCGACATCTGCATGAACTGTGGCTACTGTGCTGAGTTCTGTCCATTTGATGCGATCAAGATGGATCATGACTATGAATTGGCGAGCTATGATCGCTCTTCTGCCCATATTCATGATAAAGAGCGCTTGTCTAAACCAATTAGCTACTGGCGTTCAATTGCACCTGATCGTGCGGCCGGTGAAGAGGCGATTCGGACGGCCGAAGAAGAAGCGAAAGCGGCTAAAAAAGCTGGGCGAGCGGCAAAGAAAAAAGCTTAATCTGCTTTTGAACTAAAAATTAAAAAGGGTGTGATGATTTTTTCATCACACCCTTTTTTTCTAAAAATATTTAGGTGAAGGGTTGCGTGTTGGCTCGATTCAACTGTTAAAAACCGACCTGCAGGGGCCTTGTTAAAGCTTTCTGCCTGAAATTAATCGGAAAGGATGGCTAAATCGTTGTTGAATTCTGCTACGGTTACGATTGGATAATAAGGTCCTTCGGCCTGAGACGGTGTCAATGGAAGATCGCCTGAACCGATGCCTGTGTCGATAACAATTCGACCGTTAGCAAGAACGGGCCCTGTCTCATTCTGAATAAGCTGGAGCAACAACAAATCACCACTGTCACCCACTGCTCTAAACATACCTTCCTCTTCAACTTCGGCTACATCATCACTAAAGTAGAACTGACTGGTGAGTACAGTTGAGCCATTTTGCTTGACCTTAAAGTGGATGTGGCGCGGCCGGGGTTCATATTTTCCGGGCAAGATGGTGCGAAACGCGTACCAACCTTCTGAATCAGAGGTAGCTGACCCAAAAAATTGAAATGTTATATCGCGAGTGCCTGTTCCAGGGTCATTGGGATGATCGTATACACCGCTGGCATCGGTCTGCCAAATTTCGACGGTCGCATTTGGAATCGGTGCACCATTTACGTCGAGCACCTGACCGTACAAAACGAGCAAGTCGCCGTTGGTTTGAGAGGGTTGACTAAAGGATTGGATTAAAGCTTCGGCTGGATGCAGCGTTGGAACTGGCTCGGGTGTACTTGTTTGACTTGGCTGTTCTGTGAGTACAACAGATTCGGCCGTAGGGCCATTCTCCTGCGCTTGCTCAGGTTGGACGGTTTGTTCAAGCGGCTCGGTCGTTTCCGGAAGCGGTGTACTCGTAGCAATCGATATTTCGGTCGCAGGCACATCCGTTGGTATGGAGGCTGGTTCGATCTCTTCGGCCGAACGGCAGCTAACTATCACCAATGTGACAAGAGTCAGAATAAAAGCCAAAAAACTTTTTCTCATAGTTTAAAATCTCCTTGATGCTGAACCTGAATAGGGATGTTGTTTATAGTTTGATCGGATCAATGCCACTATTAAAGAGGAAAAACATGCTAATTATGTTCAAAAACAGGGAACTTTAATAAAAAAGGCTGGCCCTGCCCAAAATCAAAAAGACATTTGAATTTTCAGATACTATTTCAGGGAAGAATGTAGGTTAAACACCTAGTTTACCGATCATGGTTACTGTCATCGTCAATAAAATAAAGTTACTAAGAAACCCAACTAGAAATCCGGCCCACGGGGCTGGCATTTATTCTTTTTGAGCTAGCGATTTTGTTCGACTATATTGACTTTAAAACAGACAGAATTTGATTTTGATATGTCTCTAACCGCCATGGGCCGGCAATTTCACCGTATTCTTTTAGTTCTTCAGCGTTTTGTGGGTTCCCTTTTGCAATCTGCCAACATCCTTCTTTGTTAAGAATAATGTCAGACTCAACGCCTCTGGCTCTTGCTGTTTCTTTGCGCCACGTAAGCATGGCGTCATACCGATCAAGTATGTCTTGAGCAGGGCGTGGATCTCTTTTCGGCCGTTTGGGAATTGGTGCATGGCTACCATCTCGAATTGCCCGTAATAAATTTGGTCCACGTTTACGCACATACCAGCCAGGTAAACCCCTTGTTTTGAAAAGCTCTTCCATACTTGTGGGGGGAAACTCAGACAGCTGCACCAGCCGTTTGTTATCAAAAATTTTAAACAGAGGCCGATTGTATTTTTTTGCTTCGGCCTCTCTAAATGCAAAAAGAGCTTTGCATATTGCCTGATTTTGTGGAGGCAAATATTTAACCCCATGATAATTCCAAAAATTATCTGGATTAAAACTTGTATTGGGCATGTTGACTTTGCATTGCAGTACAAAAGATTCCAACGCCTCTTCCCAATGCCCCCCAGCTTCCAATCTCTCTGCAAAATGGTCTCTTAGTCTGTGTAAATAATGAGTGTCATTCTGCGCATAAGCTAGCATTTCTGGGGATAGAGGACGTTTCCCCCAGTCGGCCGTCTGAAATTTTTTATCTAGCTCGACTCCAAAGACATCTCGAATAATATTAGCTAAACCGATTTTTTCAACGCCTAAAATGCGTGCTGCCCACATCGTGTCAAATAGGTTAGACACTTCCCAGTCGAACTGTCTTTTAAGTAAAATCAGATCATATTCACACGCATGAAAAACCTTTTCAACGGCCGAATCATGTATGATTTCACCTAAGCCTGAAAGGTCAATCTCAGCCTTCGGATCAATGATGTAGTCAGTTTTCCCTACCGAAATTTGAATTAAGCAAATCTCTTCTTTGTAGACATAAAGGCTATTCGATTCGAGGTCTATGCAAACGACGTCATGCTGTTTTAAATCATTCAAACAGGCTTCCCAAGCTTGTTCAGTGTCAACGTAAATGAAAGGGGTCAATGCCATACGGTCGGTCCTAGTCTAAAGGCCATCTTCTCATATATTATTTGAGATGGCTATGAGGCGATTTAATAGATGCCTGTCGGCAACCTGATCTATTCGCCTAAAATCTCTTTTTTGTACCAGGTCCAGAAATCTCTAACCCCATCTACAACAGAAATTGTGGGATTGTATCCCAATAATCTTTTGGCTTTGTCGATATTGGCCCATGTGCGGACCACATCTGCATTTAATTTAGGTTTATTAACCAAGTTGGCTTTGCCATCCGCCATCTCTTCAATCATTTCGATAAAGTCGGTTAACTTGGTGGGTTCACCCCGGCCGAGGTTGATAACCTCATACCCCAGTGGTTTGTCGATTGCTAAAACCAATCCGTTGGTAATATCATCAACATGTGTCCAGTCGCGCCACATTTCACCATTATTGTAAATAGGGATTTCTTTTCCTTTTGTAATGCTATCTGCGACCAAATAAGCCATCATATCCGGCCGACTTGCTGGACCATATACAGTGAAAAATCGTGTCGCAGTGAAGTTTAACCCATATAGGTGATTGTAGGTAAACCCAAGCATTTCTGCTGCTCGCTTTGCAGCTGAGTAAGGCTGTAACGGCCGATCACAAGAATCTGTTTCTACAAACGGAATTTTTTCAGTAGCACCATAGACGGAAGACGTTGAGGCAAACACAAAGTTCCCCACAGCGGAAAATCTAGCTCCATCCATTAAGTTTTGCGTACCGTTGTAATCAACCTCAACATAGTAGGCGGGAAATTTGACCGCATTACGTACGCCTGCCATGGCCGCTAAATGAGCTACGGCATCAAATTTTTCTTCAGCTAGAAGATCTAAAATATTTTGCCGATTACGTACATCTTCTTCAACAAATTTAAAATTTGGATAAGTTTTTAGGCGATTTAAATTACTTAGTTTGATGTCAGGTGAGTAGTAATCGATTAAGTTGTCTAATCCAACAACTTCATCACCGCGTTTTAATAATTTTTCAGCCAAGTGGTGGCCTATAAATCCGGCCGTACCTGTAACAAGTATTTTCATATGTTTGTTTTTACAATTTGTAATTTTGAATCTGGCGCTTGAATAGTTCTTTGAGCGTTCGAGGTCGTCTGTCCAAAATCTAAAAAGCTGGTTTTATATCTTTTATTTGTAACTGCAGGGTGGTTTTATTGTTCCACGTATTTTGATCAATGGAGTAAACAATATCTACGAAATCGGGCAAAACGCCATCCCAAAACCCTAATCCAAATCCGATTGATTTTAAGATACGGGTGCTATCAATCAGAAATGTGACCTGCAAATGATCTTTGGTTTTGCCCACCGCACGTGAGCTTTGCACTTCAACCCGCTTACTCATGAATGTAGGAGACGGGTTGGCCGCTCCAGTTGGTTCAAGCTTTTGGAGCAATGTATATAAAGCGGCATCAACCTGTTCAATATCAATGAGGGCATCAATAGGAATGGTTGGAGTCAGTTCCAACTGGCCGATTTCTGCATCGATGAGCGTCTGGATGCGTTCTTTGAATTCAGGTAAGTTTTCGTTGCGAATGGTTAGTCCTGCTGCCATCGCATGTCCGCCATAGCGTTCAAGTATATCGGATAGCTGATCAAGTATATGAGTAATGTGTAACTCTGGGATAGATCGACAGGATCCGACGCTTTCTTCTTCGCCCATTTCTAAAATAATAGCCGGGCGATAATATTGTTCTTTTAAGCGGCCGGCTACAAGTCCAACGATACCGGGTTCAAACCCGTGATCGGCCGCGAATAAAACGTTGAGATCTTCAAGCGTTTGGCCTTCTGCTAAGCTATCCAAAACCAACTCTTCTGCTCGCTTGTTAAGCGTCTCGGTCATGCGCTGCCGTTGACTATTGAGCGTGTTCAGTTCTTGTGCATATTCTGTCGCTAGCGGATGAATACGACTAAAAAGCAAACGAGCCGCTAAGTATGCATACCCATCTTTCTGAGGAGCAGGGCCGTCCAGATTGCGTTTGTTGTGGTAGCGTACGGCCGCCATGTCTACCGCTGGCCCGATTCGCCCCGCTGCGTTAATACGTGGGCCAAGCGTAAAGCCGATGTTCATGGCAGAAATAGAGGGGGTGTTGAGCTTTGCAGCAGCGGCAAGTGCGACTAAGCCCGGTCGTAAATCGGTGTTCATCAAGTCTAAGCCATCTTTGACTAGCTGACGATTCTCACCCAAAAGTGGAGCAACATCTGCAACGGTCCCAATCGCAACAAGATCTAACAGCGACTTTGGATTAAATGCTGACAATGGATTGGGTCGCTTGCTATGTAATGCTTGGGCCAATTTATAGGCGATACCAACCCCAGCTAACATTTTTTCTGGATAAGCGCAGTCTTCTCGTTTCGGATTGATGATTGCTAAGGCGGCATTCGGCAATTCAGGGCCAATACTATGATGATCTGTGATAATAATATCGAGCCCTTCACTAACCCCGTGTTGAACCTCGGCTACTGAACGGATGCCGCAGTCGACGGTAATGACCAGGCTGGCACCATCTAGTTTTAACTGAGTGAGCGCTTCTTTGTTCAACCCATACCCTTCGTCTACTCGATGAGGGATATACGGCCGGACTTTACGCTTTGAAAAACCTAATCCCCATAACGCTTCAAGTAGCAAGACGGTAGATGTCACACCATCTGCATCAAAATCGCCATATACGACAACCAGCTCTTCACTATCAAGAGCTTCTAAAATGCGGTCAACGGCCGTTTCCATGCTTGCCATTAGAAACGGATCATCTTGCCCCGCATATCGCGATTCCATAAACGTGCGCATTTCTTCAAATGTAGCTATGCCGCGGTTATATAGAATTTGGGCAATGATCGGGTTGATTGAGCTGGTTTCACGGAGGAGTTTGTCAGGAATTGCAGGGGCAACCTGCCATCTTTTTTGGCTTGGGGAGATGTCAGGAGTCATATGGATGGATTATGGTTTGGGCAAGATAGGATGTCAATTATCATTAACTTCTTTGTCGTAAATCAATCTAACTAAAATCGGCCTCGATCGATTCTAAAATTTGTGGAATGAATTCTTGAAACTGATACTTTTGAGCAAAATAAATGACAAAGAATTGTTTCCGTTGAGCATGGAATTTTATGCGAGACCAAAAGTTTGTTTCAATTTCCCATTCAATTTGTTTCTCATAAGCGACTAGCAATTGATCAACAAACTGTCGGCCGAAATGCCGATAAAAGCCAGCAAAATCTGCTGCTGGATCACCCCAACACAGATCACTGAAATCGATGATTCCGTTTAGGCGGGGCACAGAAAAGTCGACTAAAAGGTTGTTTGTTCCTAAATCTGCATGAATTACCCTTTTTCTAAAAGGGGTTGCATTAATTTTCTCAAAGGAAGCATCAAAAAACTGTTTAGCCATTGTCTTCGCCCTGTCACTTAAGTGCAAAGCGGGAATAGGCCATAATTCGCCCCAGAAGTTCTCTCCACCATATGGATATTCTGCAAGATGCACATGTTGGAATGGGCAACTATGCAAATGGGTTAGAAATAAACTGATCTGGTTTATTATCTGCTGTTGATCGTGCGGCTTTAGCGTCTCAAATTTCTCAGGTGAAAACCGTTCGCCCGGAATCCGTTTGTAAGTCATATAGTCTGCCCCAACCCGGGTTGGCACTGGAACCTGAACTGAATCAGGCCCATGAAATTGTGCTAAAAACGACTTTTCGACTTCAAATTGATTAGATTCGTGTCTAGTAAATCGGAAAATTTCTTGGTCATTAATTTCAACGACAATATTGCTCCAGCCGCTTTTTATAATGTTTGAAGAAATAATCGGTGTTTGTTTTATAGACTGAACTCTTTTCAAATAGCTATTCATCTTTTGAGCAGCGGCCTATCGGCCTATGTATTGGGCTATTTCGTATCTGAAAAATCATTAGGCAAAAATATTCGGCCGGTAGATATTAAGCAGAGCCATTAGCTCATCTTTCAGCCCATGCTTTGTGTGGTAGCTCAGTAGCTGTTCTGCCTGCGCATCATGATCAGCCCCGTCTAATTCGTCGGCCGGTACGCACAGCATGTCAGCGAGCCTTAACAGTGTCTCATTGTCAAAATATATGGCTATCTTGCGCTCTATAGAAAGCACAATCGGTGCAGGCTCTGGTAGGCAATGTTTTTTGTAGTAGGCAATGATCTCGGCCGGCCGATCCCATTTACGTAAAATGTCAGATGGTAGTTCAAGCTGATTTCCATCAAGCCGTAAAAGGGCTAGCTGGTCGAGTTCGAGTAACTCGAGCGGGAGTTCGCTAAGCTGGTTATTTTTCAGATTTAGGCGGGTCAGGCTGGTGAGCTGGCCAATTTCGGCTGGAAGCTTACTCAATTGATTGTCGGCCGCACTCAAGAACGTCAGATTCACTAACGAACCGATTTCGGCCGGAAGCGCAGTTAATGAATTGCCACGCAGACTCAAGCGGGTGACATGCGTGGCCTGACCAATTTCATTTGGCAACTCAGTCAATCCTAATCCACCCAGCTCTAACACAGGCTCTTGCTCAGCGATGTTTTTGAGAATGATTTCTTTAGCCATTAAGCGTGGACTGCCTCATCATTTATTATTCTTTATTCCTCGGTGATAAATTATCAATGGGAAATGAAGAAAATCCAATGTTTAGGTTTTACAGGGTGTAAAGTTCACCAAATTTCGCTTTAGCATAGGCTACAAATGGTTTGTGGTCGAGCGGGCGGCCGGTTGCCATCGTTACGAGTTCAGGGGGATCATACTTTTTCCCATGTTGATGAATGTTTTCCCCCAGCCACTTTTTAAGTGCCACGGTGCTACCTTTATCTAAATCTTCCTGAATCGATGGCTCTTGAGCTTGAGCCGCTTCTAGCAACTGAACCGAGTAGAAGTTGCCCAAAGCATAGGTGGGAAAGTAGCCAAAGCTCGTGCCGGTCCAATGGATGTCTTGTAGACAGCCGAGTGTGTCAGTTGGGGGGACGACGCCTAAGAGCTCTTTCATTTTACTATTCCACGCTTCGGGTAGCTGTGCGGCTGTAACATCACCGTTGACCATGGCTTGCTCTAATTCAAAACGAAGCATGATGTGCATGTTGTAGGTTAATTCGTCCGCTTCAACGCGAATATAGGAAGGGCTAACCTTGTTGATGGCCTGATAAAAATCTTCGGCCGAGTGGCTGCCCAACTGTTGTGGAAATGCTTTTTGCAAAACCGGATAGTGTACTTTCCAAAACGACCTGCTACGGCCGACGAGGTTTTCCATCATGCGGGATTGCGATTCATGAATTCCCATAGATGTTCCACGGGCCAATGGTGTACGCTCAAAATCGGCCGCCGTCCCTTGCTCATAAATCGCATGGCCGCTTTCATGCATTACACCAAAAATCGCTGGAGAAATAAAATCTGGATACCAACGGGTCGTAATTCGTGCATCCAAGCGGCTTAAACTGCTGGCAAATGGATGAGCGGCTGTTCCCAGCTCTGTGCCATGATCAAAATTATAGCCTACCGCTGTGGCAAAGTAGGGAGCGACTTCTTTTTGAACCGCTATTGGAAAATCTTGATGGAGTAGGCTGTCGTCAACTAAGTCCTGTCGTTCTGCAATCGCTTCAATAAGCGGGACCGTTTCTTCTTTGATCGCATTGAAAATTCGGCGAACGTCGGCCGTTTTTAGGCCTCGCTCAAATTGTGACAATAGAGCGTCATATTTTTCATCTTCATACCCTAAATACTCTGCTTTTTCTTGGCACAGTTCTATGGTCGTTGCCACACAGTCAGTAAATTGACTGTAGTCATTATTTTCTCGGGCGGCTTTCCATGCCTGAATCCCTATCCCTTGAGCTTCTGCTTGGCGCTTAACAAAATCTTCGGGATACCGTTTCTTCTCAGCATAGTCTCGCATTAAAAAGCGCACAAGTGATTGTGCAGTGCCATTAAGAGGTGCTTCTTCAGCCTCTAACTCAGCGGCTGCATTTTCGATCAGCTCTCCCATTTCGTCAGAAGTAGACATCCGATGAACCAATTTGTTCACTGTGCCGATTTGTTTGGATCTGATTCCAGCCGCCGCATCTGGCATGTTGACTTCTCTATCCCATCCCATGAGCCAAGTTACTTTTTCTAAATCGTGTATTTCATTGACCTGTCCGAGTAATTTTTGGTAGTTTGTGCCCATTGGTTGGTTTCCTTCTATTTGTCTTTTGGATTAATTGGTTATCTGCTCAGGATTTTATGTGAAAGGGTAATTGTGGCAAAGGCTTGCGTATGAAGAGCTTACAATCAAAGCATTTATTGAATATCTGACTAAAAGTCTTTAAAAGCTGATAGTTTTTTCATTAAGATGTATGGTAACTGGGTGACGCAAAAGGGTGTTTCAGGTACAAATCTGATTAAATTCAGGATGCTGTAAATGACTATTAGAGATAATGTGGCTTATGCAATTAAATAATCGTTTTGGTACTGTGCTTTTGGCAGTCACAATCCTTTTAACTGGGCTAACCGCTTGTTTTACTCCAGGTGAGGTGCGTGAAGTCGAAGTAACGCGTTACCAAGTTTTAGAAGTACCTATTTTAGCTACTCAATTAATTGAAGTCACACGAGAGATTCCGGTTGTGAGCCAAGTCGAAGTTACCCGTGAGGTTGAGGTTTTGTTAGAGCCTACCCCTGCCGCGTCACCGGGTTCGGCCGAAAATCCATTTCAGGTGATTTTCTTACCAACTGCGGCCGAAGCACTTGTTGAAGTACGTGGTGGATTCCTGTTGGAAGATTTAGCTGCAAAAACAGGATTTTTCTTTGAAGCCGTTGTGCCAACTTCCGATGCGGAAGTAATTGACTTGGTTTGTAGTCGGCCAGCGACCACAATCGCGCTACTAACGCCTGAGCAATATGTTGCTGCTCACATTGAGTGCAACGTTTTCCCAGCTCTAACAGCTACCGAGTTTGACGTCCCTTATCAGCTAGGCATGCTTGTCTCACGCACCTCTAGCGTTATTAACGTTTTTGAAGATATCGCTTTTAAAAAGGTGGCGGTTCCTTCTTTATCAGATGTGACGACATATCAGTTGTTCGCAAAAGATATTGCCGATGGAAATCTCGCAGGCGTTCAATTTCTTGAATATGGCACGAGCAGCTCTGCCCTAATCGCACTGCTTGAGAGAGAGGTTGATATCGCGGCCGCTATCTATAATCCGCCCAGCTTGCCTGTCCGGGATGATCGCGTTTGGGAATATGGGGAAGATTCGCCGGAAATATGGCGCCAGATTGGTATTGCCCCCAACCGTGACCCAATAGGATTTATTGAAGTGGCTGGCGGCCCGGCCGCTAATGGCTATGGTGTTCGTGATGCACGTGCTTCTATTTTTGATGACTATCCCGAAATCTTTGAAGAAACAAAAATACTCTTGCTTTCAAGACCCTATCCAAACGATATGATCGCTTTTGGTGATCAATTTCCGATTTCCGCATTCAACCCAGTCATTAACGGCCTGCTTGAATTTATCAACTCAGACGCTTGTGATCAGTCGGTTTGTGCCAGTGATTTTTATCAATGGGACGGGGCACAAACGGTTGATGACAGCTTTTATGATGTGGTTCGAGAACTAAACTCGAATGGGGAAAATGAGGAAAGCGATTCATGATTGATCTTTCTGTCATCATTGTAAGCTGGAACGTTCGTCGTTATTTGGCTGACTGCTTGCGTTCAGTCTTTGCGGAATTAAACTATTCTGGCCTGCGCGGTGAGGTTTGGGTTATCGATAACAGTTCCACTGACGGAACAGTTGAGATGATTCAAAACCTTTTTCCTGAGGTGCGTCTGATTGTTAATCAGGACAATCCTGGGTTCGGTGCAGCTAATAATCAAGGGATGGAGGCGGCTGACGCTTCGGAGCCTCGTTATCATTTTTTACTTAATCCTGATACGGTGGTGCGCTCTGGCGCCTTTGGGAAAATGGTCGCATTTATGGATGAGAACCAGAATGTTGGCATGACTGGCGCTCGTTTGGTTTATGGAGACGGCCGTTTTCAACACAGCGCTTTTGAATTTCCACGGATTGGTCAACTCTTGTTTGACCTGTTTCCAGTACCTGCACGACTCTACGAAAGCAAGATGAATGGCCGTTATCCACGCAAGCTCTACGAACCCAGCCACAAAGCTTTCCCTATCGATCATCCTTTAGGGGCTACAATGCTTGTTCGTCGGGATGTTGCCCAGCAAACGGGCGGATTTGACGAAATCTTTTTTATGTATTGTGAAGAGCTAGACTGGTGTCGGCGCATCCATGCGGCCGGGTGGGAGATTTACACAGTACCAGCGGCCGAAATTGTGCATTATGGTGGAGAAAGTACGGCCCAAGTGCCAGCCCGCTCAGTTGTGAATTTATGGGAGAGCCGGGCTAAATTCTATCAGCGGCATCATAGCGCTTTGGCTAATAAGATTGCTGGATATATTGTACGTTGGGGAATGCAGCTCCAAATTCGCAAAACAAGCGATCCTGAGATGGTAGCTGCCTATCAAAAGGTCGTTTTAATCTGGTCAAACCCTGCAAAAATCACTGATTAAGATTCATCCCTAAATTTAAATAGTCATAGGAAACAAAAAGCCTCAGTTTTAACTGAGACTTGATTGTGCTGTCTAGTGCCTAGCAGAGTGGTAATTATTTTGAGCTAAATATATGGGAAAATCAAAACGCCCCACGGTCGTGGGGCGTCTTGAAGGAAGAGGAAAAAAAGGAGGAAATTTGGAATAAATCTTAATTATTATTAGTTGCTCAAGCGATTTGCTTAATCAACTTATGACAGAAGTATATCGATCAGCTACATGAGTGTATATAGGATATGGGGACCAGTATTAAGCTCCTACTCCAGCAGTTATAAATTGATTTTTCGCTTGAATCGCCCCTTCATCGCTTCTGACTCTACTGCGTATGGCTAAATCTCTTATTACTTGGTAAACGTAGCGTAACAGGCAAAGCTAATTTTCTGGGGCTAGGATAAAATCTTATGGAAGTGGTTTTGTGTTTCTTTCGAAATAAATTTAGAAATTGATCAGAAAACAAGAGAAGCAAATCAATAAAATCGCTTGCTTAAATTCTGGAAAAACTTATGTTTGGTAAAAAGAAAAGTGCATTAACTGAAGAAATCGTTCTAAAAGCGCTATCAACCGTTATTGAGCCTGAACTTCACCGTGACCTCGTTTCACTTAATATGATTCGTGAGCTTGAAATCAAAGGAAACGATGTGACGTTCACCATCATGCTCACAACACCAGCTTGTCCGCTTAAGGGCAAAATGGATGGGGATTGCCGTGCAGCGCTATCAAAAGTTGATGGTGTTGGTGAAGTCACGATTAATTGGGATGCTAATGTTCCAGAAAATCAAAAGATTCGGGATCAGCTGGGCCAAAACTTCGGGCATGCTATCGCAGTTGCATCAGGTAAAGGCGGAGTAGGCAAAAGCACTGTATCTGTTAACTTAGCGATTTCCTTGGCTAAATCAGGCGCCTCTGTTGGTTTGCTTGATGCTGATATCTTAGGACCAAATATTCCAATGATGATGGGGCAGCCTAAAATGCCTCCTCCACAAAACAAAAAATTAATCCCGGCCGAAGCTCATGGGGTGAAATTCATCTCGATGGCCTTTTTGTCAGATCCTGATAAACCGATGATCTGGCGTGGCCCGATGTTGCATAGTGCGATTCGTCAGCTATTGACCGATGTGCTGTGGGGTCCACTTGATTATTTGATTATTGACTTGCCTCCAGGTACGGGTGATGCTCAATTATCATTGGCTCAGACTCTGCCATTATCTGGTGCTGTCATCGTCACTCAGCCGATGGCCGTTGCCGCTTCTGACGCACTGCGTGGTCTGAAGACGTTTGAAACGTTGAAAGTCCCAATTTTAGGCGTTGTCGAAAATATGTCGGGCGAGTTTTTTGGAACTGGCGCAGGCACGATTTTAGCTGAGCAAAACGAGACTGAATATTTTGGCTCTATTCCAATGGAAGCCAATGTGCGCGTGGGTGGCGATTCTGGGAACCCGATTGTGGTTGCTTATCCAGATTCGGCCGCGGCACAAGCCTTTAACTCAGTTGCCAGCAAGGTGGCGGCTCGTGTTAGTGTGATGACCTTAATGAATGATTCTTCGTTTATCCCAATCGAGATGGTTGGATAATTCAATAATATAGATCACCGGTAGTACAGGAAACCAAGGCCATATCGTTAATTCGGTATGGCCTTTTTTATTTCCAAAAAATAAATTGGTTGGGCTCGTTTTGCCTCTAACTATTTTGTTTGAATGCTTTCAAATAGCTCGAAATAGGTTGGAAAGGTTTTTGACGTGCATTTAGGGTCATTGATTGTGATCGGCTGTTCGCCAAATGCCGCTAGTGAAAATGACATGGCGATTCGATGATCATCATAGGTGTCAATGGCGGCCGACCGGATTTCAGCCGGTGGGGTGACCTGAATATAGTCTTCCCCTTCTTCGACTGTCGCTCCTAGTTTGCGCAGCTCCGTCGTCATGGCAGCCAGGCGATCAGTCTCTTTCACCCTCCAATTATAAATATTTCGGATCGATGTTGTTCCTTTTGCAAAGAGAGCCGCTGCTGCAATCGTCATTGCTGCATCTGGAATGTGATTAAGATCAAGGTCAACAGCATTAAGTTCGCCACGGCTGGCTTCGATCCACGTTTCACCCCAGCTGATTTTTGCACCCATCGCTTCGAGAACCTCTGCAAAGCGTGCATCACCTTGGACACTGCTAGTCCCGACTCCATTGACTCGCACCGTGCCGCCGCCTATCGCCCCAGCCGCCAAAAAGTAGGATGCGGATGATGCGTCACCCTCAACCATTATATTGCCCGGTGAGATGTAACGCTGACCGGCCGGAATCACAAAGCGTTGAAAATTATCGTTTTCAACAGTAACTCCAAATTTAGACATTACATCTAGCGTGATGCGAATATAGGGTTTTGAAACCAATTCACCATCTACTTCAATTTCTAGAGTGTCGTTTGCCAGAGGGGCTGCCATCAGCATTGCAGTTAGAAATTGGCTTGAGATATTGCCTTTAATGCTGACACATCCACCTTGTAAGCCAGCGGCAGTAATTTTGAGCGGAGGATATCCTGGGTTGGCTAGATATTCGATTTGCCCTCCACATTGGCGGAGCGCATCAACTAAATCTTTAATCGGCCGTTCTGCCATACGAGGTTCCCCCGTTAACGTATATGTGCCATTTCCTAAACAGAGCGCCGCACAAAGAGGACGCATCGCAGTGCCTGCATTCCCTAAAAACAACTCTAGCCCCTGCTCCGCCTGGAACGGACCACCGTTTCCAACAAGTGTGCAGACTTTTTTGTCATCACTTAGCTTATATTGAATGCCCAAACTTTTAAGCGCATTTAGCATATGACGAATGTCGTCACTGTCGAGCAAATTAGTGATATGCGTCGTCCCTTTGGCTAAAGCTGAAAGGAGCAGAATGCGGTTTGAGATGCTTTTAGAGCCTGGCAATGTCACTTCGCCATTGACTGATGTGATTGGATTAAGAGTTAGAGATTCCATGATAAAACGCTTGTTTATGTGATGCGACAACTCTTATTGATATTTCAAAGCAATTTGAAGGCCGATGAAATAATTAAAAATTATCGAGTATAAATTTTTTGGAAAATGAGAAGTAAGAGGGTGCGCGAATTATACCTCTCTTAGCAGGCAGGTGTCATATGGTGACGCGAAATAATCTGCCAACCATTATGGCTAGCGCTTTATTAGTAAGCAAAAAAAAGGCTGTTCAAGTCAAACATCTTGAACAGCCTTTTAGAATTCAGCAGATTTTTAGCCTTCTATATTTGGGTCTGACGGTATGAGAGGTGAGTGTTGCGCCAGCGGTATGAGCATACTTGCCTGCAATCCGTCTTGTCCATCTTGGCGATTTTTCACATCAAAAGTGCCGCCAATGCTCCATAAAACGGTGGCAACGGTCGCTAAACCTAATCCAATGCCTTCAACTTCGCCAGTAAAGCGGCTTTCCGATTGATAATAAGGCTGGCAAATATATCTGAGTTCTTCCGGTGCGACATTGGCGCCATTGTCCTTCACTGTAAGCTTGATTTGGTTATCGTCTTCGAGTAGAGTCGCATCAATTTCGATGGTTGGATCGTTATCCGGGTGGAATTTGCGCGAGTTGTCTATGAGTTCGCCTAAAATAACTTCGAGTGATTTCTTTGATAGGGAAAGCTCGGCCGGCCCTGCTCCATTGATATGGGCCACATTGATATTTGTGACATCAAGCGCTGAACCAATTTCATTTGCTAACGTTGGAAGCTCTTCCAAAGCAAACGTATCACCTATTTGTGTGATGTTTGGAGAGTCCACATATTGCAACACATCTTCAATTGCATCTTTTAAGCGGTCACCATGTCGCATCGCGGTATCAAGTAGCTCTTGAACCTCTTTTTCCGGCAGTTCACTTTTAAAATCTGCCAAGAATTGGATGCCACTATACATGCCGATAAGTGGTGTACGCATCTTGTGATGGATGGCTCTCTGGAACTTCCACATGTCTTGGCGTGCCATAATTTGGCTGGTGACATCTTTCAGACTGACCATCCAAACCATCTGCTCTTCTGATACAAGTCTGTCTAACGTTTCAACCTGTAACCAAAGGGGTGGTTTTTCATTTGTTTCTGGCCGGAGTAAGTAGCGAGTCTCCCCATCTTCGGGCCATTCAGGCCAATTTTGCCAAGCTTTATTTGATTCAAGAAGATATTTTTCATGAACAACGTCCAAGAATGACTCTTCGATATGGGCGTCCATGTCGACTGTAAGCCCCATATAAAGCCGTGCTTGATGGTTGGCGAACGTGCATTGACCTTCTTCGGTTACGAGCAGATATCCATTTTCGGAAAGATCAGCAACTAGCTGAAATTTTGCTTTTTCATCTAGTAATCTTCGATATCGATTTAAGCGGGTAATGGTGCGAACTCGCGCTTGTAATTCAAGTGTGTCGTAGGGTTTTGGAATAAAGTCGTCTGCACCCGCCTCTATGCCACGCAAGCGTGCGGCCCGGTCATCAAATGCGGTCACCATAATAATGGGAATATCTGCAGTAGGTGGGTTGGCTCGAACCTTGCGGCATACATCAAACCCGTTCATACCTGGCATTCTAACATCGAGCAAGACGAGATCAGGTTTTAGCTTAAAGATTTTGTCTAAAGCTTCGATTCCATTATCAGCAAAATGCAGGTCGTAACCTTCTTCTTTCAGAAGACGATACATGTGATTGCGCATGAGCGCTTGGTCATCGACGATAAGTACCTGACTGACGTAATTCATTTTAGTGTTAGACGATTTTGGATAACCCTGTTAAATCGTTCGTTAGCTCATCTTTCGCTATACCAACGATTGTTCGTTTGGGTGATAACGGCAGAAGGGTTAGATATTTATTTTTTTATATGTGTAGCAGATACTGGATAGCAAATCCTAGATGATTCTTGGGCTAGCACTTTTGATGGCTTCCGAATCACAATAGATAACAACTGATCAATAAGTTAGTTACTCTACTTAAAGTGAAGCTAATAAAGCGTGTAGATTTTCATTACAGCCCAGAATCAACCTAATTAAACTTTGAATTCCTTAATATTTAGCTTGCACCGTTTTCGCAATATTCACGGTCTGATAGTAAATGTCAACTGTGTCTTGAATATTCCGGCCGTATCCGCCTGCCAGCGTGACGACGGCTGGCCATCGATTGCTTTTGCACAGATTTAGCACATATTCATCTCGTTGTTGAAGTCCGGCTTTGCTTAAGGCGAGCTTTCCTAATCGGTCGCCAACAAATGGATCTGCTCCAGCCAAATAGATAACAAGATCGGGGGTAAAGGTCTCAAGAGTTTTTTCCAAACCGGATTTTAATGCCTGCAAATATAGTTGATCCCTTGTATCAATTGGAAGCCCAATATCTAAATCGCTTTGGGCTTTGCGAGCAGGGAAATTCTTTTCGCAGTGGATTGAAAAAGTAAATATGGAAGGGTCTTCGGCCGCGATTAGAGCCGTCCCATTGCCCTGATGTACATCACAATCGATAACGAGAATGTTAGATGCTAAACGCGCTTGTTGTAAAACCCGACTGCACACAATGATGTCATTAAAGACACAATATCCTTGTGGACGATCCCATTGGGCATGATGCGTTCCGCCACCACCTGTGCATGCGATGCCTTCTTCTAATGCTGTGCGACCGGCTAGAATTGTTGCACCCACGGTATGTCTGACACGTTTTGCCAATTCGGCCGACCATGGCAGGCCCATTTCTCTTTCTAGTTTTTTTGGTAATGTGCCATCTCTAATCTGACCAATATATTCAGCCGAATGCGACAGCCTTAATTGTGAATCAGTTGCTTCTGGTGCAGCGATAATATCTTCACTAAGAAAGATTTTAGAGTCTGCAACCATCGATTGGAGCAAGGTATACTTTTCAAGCGGGAAGCGGTGATGTCTTGGAAGAGGAAATGAATGATGCGCATAGAAAAAGAATTTCACGCAATAAGTATATCTGAATACGAAATTTGGGGAATATGAAAAAACTTTTAATAACCTTACTGCTTGGCGTTTTTGCCTTATCTTTCTCCGTCTTAAGTTTTGGTGTCTATAAGTATGGATCAGTTGCTGGTTTAACGCGTCGAGCCCAAGTTGAAATAGCGAGTTTGCGGCCGAAACCGACTGTGATAGTGCCAACATTTGTGCCAGAAGCAACTGTCGATACAGCTGCATTTATGGCGGACCTAGCCACGAGTACACCCGTGGTTTCCCCTGAGCCAATTAGCCAAGCCACACCGGTCCCAACCAGTACAGAAGAATCAAATATTGTTTCTGAGCCGACCCTTCAGCCTACTGCTGAGCCAACATTGCCACCAACTGCAACGCATACGATTACTCCCACGCCAATTTATTCTCCAGAAGAAGCATTTGTGAACCTAACGGGATATCGACACAATTGGCAAACTTGGAACAACTGCGGTCCAGCAACAATCGCGACATATCTAAGCTATTTAGGCAAAGGGGTGACGCAAGCAGAAACGGCCGAAGTGTTAAAGCCAAACGAAAGTGACAAGAACGTTCGCGTTGATGAAATTGTTTCCTACGTAGAGAGTCGCTTTCCGGATCTAATTGTTACACCTCTAATTAACGGGTCTCCTGAGACAATGCGTTTATTGCTGAGTAATAACTTTCCGGTGATGTTGCAAACCTGGCTTGAGGAAGATGTGGATGATGGGATGGGGCACTTTCGGTTTTTAGTTGGCTATGATGATCAAACAGCCGAATGGATTGTGTCGGACTCTTATGTTTCAGAGGGAGTCGACTCTCCTTATGCTGGCATCCGCATTGATAATGATCGATTTGTTGACCATTGGCTGGTTTTTGACAACATTTATATTTTGATCTACAAGCCGGAAGATGGACCGTTGATTGATGCGATTATCGGAGAAGATTTAAATCCTGAAGTTAATCAGGCTAATGCTTTAGCTGATTACACAGAGCGTTTGCAAACTGAGGGAGATAATCCATTTGTGTGGCACACGATGGGAGATTTATTGCTGGTTGATGGGCGGCCGGAGCAGGCTGCGCAGGCTTACGATCAAGCCCGCACGATCGGTTTGCCATGGCGTATGTTTTGGTACAGCTTTGGGGTTTTTGAAGCATATGTGGCCGTTGAGCGCTATGAGGATGTGATTGCTTTGGCTGACGCTACAATTGAATCAGGCGGGCCAGGGGAAGAGGTTTACTATTGGAAAGGGATCGCTCATCGAGCTTTGGGTGAGGAAGCAGAAGCCCAAGATGCGTTTAGGCAGGCTTTGTGGTGGAACCCAAGCCATCAGGCGAGTAAAGATGCGTTGAATAGCGGCTAGCTGCTATTCAATAACTGCCCAAATTTTTTGTCCCCACTGTGTCCCCTTTTTTGCCTACTCTGATCTTTTGCATCGGTTATAATCAAACAAGCTTACTTTTATCAGTTTATGCAAATAATTGAGCAGAGGAAAAATGGCACACGTATTTTTAGACCCCAAGCAATATTGGCTAAAACGTTGGATGACACTGAGTGAAATGATCATTGATGGGATTGGAGCCTTTGATTTAGGAGGGCGTGACCCGGACCTGGATCAAGATGAATCTGTTGCACCTGATGATTTTGAAGTGAGAGCTGAATTGTCTCAACCGCATGAGCTGGTAAGAAATGCGATTTTTGATTTGGCTCATTTTGCAGATACCTTGTTTTACTTTTTTTATGAAGGGTATTTCGATGTAAACCTAGACGATGAATTCAATGATCGGTTTGAAGATGTTGAACTTCGAGAAGCTTTGGAGCAGCTCAATCGTGAAAAGAATTTATTTGAGAACCCTGAAACTTCGGCCGATAGCGTGCTTCATGTGCTGCTGCGCCAAGTGCAAATCGATATCTTGCGACTGCAACAATCCTTTTTTGTTCACTCAGAAATGGGGCAGCAATTATATAACCTAAGTGCTCCTCAA
This sequence comes from Anaerolineae bacterium, assembly GCA_045105475.1. GTDB lineage: Bacteria > Chloroflexota > Anaerolineae > Promineifilales > Promineifilaceae > WTJY01. Next base: position 20,448 of record JBGCDP010000242.1, on the reverse strand, counting down.
TTACTCGCAACTATCTTGGCCGAACATACGCTGCGCCCCAACGGTGACGGCAGCTTTTTAGATTTTCAATTTGAAAATACCAGTATCATGATTTTCCCAAATGATATGATTAAGGTGCGTTTATTACCGTATGTCGATGCTCTGTTGATTGGCTTGCCGCTTTCCGCTTATGTGGATGACATTGAAACAGGCAATGATGAGTATGTATTAGATCTATCGGCTGATTTTTTGGCTTTAAGTCATGAAGCAGGCCATCTTGTATTTCAGTCAGGCATTATCCCGCATCATTTACAACAGACATTTGAAGGTAAACGTTGTGCTCGCTTAGGCAGCCATCTTCATTTGAAATTGCCAATATGGCTTGAAGCGGAGGGATTTAACGCGGCCGAAAACCAATGGGCGGCTGAATGGCTGATCGAGATTTTCTGCGACGTTTACGGGGCTTTAGTTGATGGACCGGTATTTGCGGTTGGTTTTCAACAGTTGATGGCCTCTGATCGCATGGAAGAAATTCATACCTCTGACGGCCATCATCCAATCCCTGTATTGCGGCCGCTTTTGCAAAACCTTGTAATGCTTCGGATTTCTGAATGCCTCGATGAAGATGGAAACTCCCATTTTGGCTGGCCTGACTGGGTAGGGGATGTCGCTGATGAATTAGTTAATTTATGGGGCAAAGTTGTTAAGCGCAACTGGCCTCAGTGGTTTAACGAGCGGGGCGGAGTTTCATATGCTGACGATGACCTTGGGATGGTTTTGGCGAATGCAACATATGAAGTCGATGGGGTTGAGCGAACAGGGGAAGAGATTCTTATTGTTTTGGATGTAGCCATCAAACTCATCCTCCAAACATTGAACGAGCTCGATTTTCGGCCGCAGCCTGGTGCTTGGAGCCAGCTAGATTTGTCTGGACAAGATGGTCCCGAAGCGATAGCTGAAAAACTGTTCCTACAATATTTAAAAGAATCCCAAGAACGAATTGAAGCGTCTAATCAATATACCGAGTCATTTTCATTCGAGGCACTTGCGGCCAGCAATAATTCGAGCCAAGTGATAAAAATGCTTTCTGAGAATGTTGATGCGATTGGGAGCGATAAAGATCTAGCAAAATTGATTATGACCTCCGGTTGGGAGGACGAGGGACCGCGAACTGGAGGATTGGGTGGATGGCCGTAAAAGCTAAGTTTAGACTCCTAGCCCAACATCCTTAAGCATGGTGGCCATTTGATTTTTAAGATTTGGGTGATTGATGTGGGTTGCAATTTGATAGGCTTCAGTCCAAGCATCATTGCGTAAAGATGGTTCATTAAGCTCGTTGTGAATAGCTCCCAGGGTGCGTAGGCTGTATGCATAGTTAAGACGATCCTCGATTTGATGAAAGAGCGCGATCGATTTTTTGATGCATTTTTTTCCTTGCTCAAAATCCTGCTCACTACAATAGTTTGCAGCTTGTTCTTGCAGTAGCAGCCCTTGTAGCCGTTTATTACCCAGCTTTTTAAAAATGGACAGTCCTTCGTCTACATAAATTTTCGCTTGCTCAAGACGGTTATTTTTGCGTTCAATAGCTACCAGTAAATAATAGGTTGCCCCTATTTCTGCCAAGTTGTTTAGCTTCTTCCCAAGCTCTAAGGCCTTTTGCGACCAATCCTCAGCTTCGGTAAGTGCTTCTTCGCGAATGGCAATAAATGCCAACAGCCGAAAAGATGAAATCAATGTTTCATCTTCCTTAAGATCATTGAGAATACTGAGGCTGTTGAGGGCCATCTCTTTTGCTTGCAGAAGGTTTTCTTCTGCTTCAAAGTACAGCCAGCCTAATAAGCTTCTGGTGCGGCCGTGTTCTCTCGGTTTATCTAGCTGTGAAAGTAGCTGATCACTTTCCTTTAGATGGTGCTGGGCTTTTTCAAATTCACCTTGCTCAAGCAGAACGACACCCTGATGATATTTAACCTGAGCAATTTGAAAGTCATCTTCTTCCGATGCAAAAATTTCATAGGCGGCGTGCAGCTGGCCCCATGCTTTATTGTAATTCGATAGTTCTATTTCAACTTCGGCCGAATTTAAGCAGACGTCTGCGAAGGCGAGCTTTGCGTCTAGCTGCTTTGCCGCTTCCTCCGCCGCTTGATACCCCAGCTGTGCATCATAAAAGCGAGAATAGGAAAGCCATGGTTTGCTGAGTGCTTGCATTAGGTCAAGCACTGTTTGCCACTTTTTCTGCTGGCTTGCTGCCTGAATTGCGGCCGCCAGGTTTTCCCATTCTGCGCTTAACTTCTCGTAGTCATTTTTGTTATTGTTGGCAAACTGAGTGGCATAATCAAAGAAACGGCTAAAAATCGGTTCAGTATCAACTGTTTGCAACTGCTCTAGGGCGAAATCAGCCAGTAGCGGATGCTGTCGGCGACGCACTTTGCCATCTGCGGTGACCAGCGATAGGGCGGTTAAACTGTAAAGCTGGTCCTCTGTCTCAAACAGATCAAGGTCGAGCGAAGCGGCTAATGCTTCGGCTGAAAAACTGCGGCCGCCAAAAATCCCCATCCCACGAAAAACCTGTTGCGCCATTGGTGGTAGGCCATCCCAACTGATTTCAAATGAAGCGCGGACGGCTTGATCACTTATTTCTAAACCCAACCGTTGTTGGGTATCTTCTAATCTCAGAGCCATAGCCGCAATTGGCATTTGAATGCGTGACTTTAGACGTTGGGCGACGATTTCGACCGCTAGGGGCAGATGGTGCAGCAATTCGCCAATGCGCTGTGTTGCTGCTGCGCCTCCTGTCATGTTAAAGATGCGATCTTCGCCTAAGATTTTGACCATCAGCTGTTGACTGTTTTCGGCCGTCAGTTCTTGAAGCGCAACCGGCCGGGCATTGAGCGCGGAGGCGATGTCGAGGTTTCGGGTCGTGAGTAGCACTGAACAGGTCGGGCTGTTGGGCAATAGCGGCCGAACCTGGGCCACGTCTTCAACATTGTCGAGCACAATGAGCGCTTGCTTGTTGGCGAGCAGGCTGCGCACGGCTGACGCTTTGCTTTCCAAATCACCCAGACCACTATAGTCATAGCCATATGCTTTGGCCCACAGGTCTAAAATAGCGGCCGGACCGCTCGTCATGGTGTTCCCCCACAGTACGCCGTCTGAAAATTGCTCTTTGAGCCGATGGGCCTGATGGATTGCGAATGCGGTTTTGCCGATGCCACCCATCCCGACTAAAGCGATGGGGGCGCGACCTTCAGACTGGTTTGAGTCAGGGGCTACAAGTTGGGTGACCTCAGCCAATTCTAGCTCGCGGCCGACAAAATGAGGCGGCTGAGGAGGGGCCTGAAAGGGGATTGAGGGTGCCGGTGTGATTTCAACCCTAGCAGCCTCAATCGGTTTAAGCTCACCCGCTAATATTTGATCGTACAGAGCGTTTGTTTCAGGAGCCGGGGAGACGCCTAACTCCGCCATGAGCACGTCGCACAGTGTATCGTATTGGCCCAGTGCCTCAATGCGGCGGCCGTCTAAAGCCAGCAGGTGCATCAATTGACGATGAGCGGACTCTTGCCAAGGGGCAATGGCTAACTGGCGGCGGACAAAACTAATGGCGGATTCAATCTCGTTTTGCTCAGCGAGCAGTTCGGCCAATTTACTAAACAGATTAAGCGCAAGCTGCTGGAATCGTTCCTGCTGGGCCGTAGCCCAATTTTCGAATAGATCACTGTCGCCCCCCTGAAATTGGGCCAGAAAGGGGCCGGTGTATAGATCGGCCGCCTGTTGCAGACTTTTGATATCGGCCGACTGGGCTAAGCGTTCAAACGCTAGCGTATCAACGGCTAAAACACCATCGGCCAATTTGCTGCGATGGATGGTCACCGTCTGTGTCGTTGTTTCGATATACGGGTTGTCGAACTGACTCTCATCAAGAGTTTTTCGTAACGAGCTAAGGGTTTGGGACAGATTGCGCCGTGCAGTGCCATCTGGGAAGTCGGGCCAGAGTAGCCCTGCCAGACGGCCGCGATTATGCGGCCGGTCTGATTCCTGCAGCAGGTAGACAAATAACGCTCGTGCTTTGGCACTGCGAAATCGTGTGAGGGGTTGGTCGTTTAAGCGAGCCTGAAATCCGTTGAAGAGCTTGATGTCTAACATATGTTGCGTTTTGTGAGGGAACTTTTGGGCTGAAGGGCTAGATGATTGTCAATAACCAACGGACCATGGGGAATGGTTAACGGCTGTTCATAGCCGACTAAATATCGATCACTGATAACTGTGCCAAGCACCTTGCTCACACTTTCGTCGCACCTTGCTCACACCACTTTTCTATTCTATAGCCAGATAAACAAGTGGTCAGCAACAAGTGATCAAGTAAGGATTAAAACCTAACTTTTCACTATCTGCGAATCACTATTACCGGCGCAAAGCGCATAAGGGTTTTGATTTCTTGCAAGCGGCCGGATTACAAAACGTAATCTGACTGGGAATTCCATCTCTCGACCTTCCTTTTTAACTTAATTAGTTAGTCAAATGGAGATTTAAGTGATGAACACCCTAAACATTAAAAAAGCAGTCCTTGTACTTTGGTTAGCCTTAACCCTGAGCTTCAGCACCGGCATTTTTGCCACCCAGATTGGTCTTGATGGGGTAAATGTAACCCATGCCAGCGGCATGTGTGGTGGAGGGGGGTGCTAGAAGGGGCATGGGCAGCTGGTTGGATTTAAGCCAGCTGCCTAAACAATTTTGAACTTTCAAGTTTTAAGAAGTTTGTTTATAAACTGATTTTGTTCGTTTGTTAAATTTCCTTGTGATATTAGATTCAAATTACTGATTATTTGCTGTACTTGATTTACTTGATCAGAGCTTCTAAATAGCTTTAATTTATGACCCGTGATTCTGATTTGATCTTCAATTACATTCAAGCTTTTGAATCCATTTTGTGCAGACTCGAAGTAGTGCTCTGCAACCTTCCACTTTTGGTTTTCAATTTCAATTAATCCCAAATTTTCCCAAGCCTTGCAGATACCAAAAAGATTTGCTTGTTCTTTAAATAGACCCTCTGCGCGACGGGCGAAATTGGTAGCTAGGGCTAGATTTCCAAGTTTTAGGTGGGTAACTGAAAAATTTATATAAATGATTGGAATAGACCCTATGATTTGGTAGTTTTCTGCGATATCTAATGCTTCTTCTAAAGCTTTCAAAGCATCGAGAGGCCTGTTTGATTTTGCATACAAATGACCCAAATTTTCAAGTCCCGTATGCAAGTCTGCTGATGGCCCCATCTTCTCCCATATGCTACAGGCTGTCATGAAAAATGATTCTGCTTGTGCGAAATCTTGTTTATAAAGAGACAATACACCAAGATGGTTATTTGTATGAGCCTGCCCATGGAGGTGCTCATTATCTTCAAAAATCTTGAGCGCATGACAACTAAAAACTTCTGATCGCCACCAATGATTTCGTTCAATTAGGGCGAAGCCAAGATTGGAGCAAGCACGGGCTTCTGCAATTTGATCTCCTAGTTGACGAGCTTGTCGAATGACACGGACATAGTTTTTGACGACAGCATCCATCTTTTTTTGATTTTGTAACAACCGGCCGCGAATCGTTAGCAATTCTAACTCGCCTGCACGATCGCGCTGCCTTTCAGCCACCTCAAGCCCCTTCTCAACAATCGTTTGCCACTCTTGCCAATAGCCACGCCGCTCCATAAAGCTGGTGAGGGCTAAAATTAGTTCGCGAATAGCTGCCCAAGCTGGGTCGATCTCAAGCCCCAACTGAATCGCCTTTAAGATCCCTTCTTTTTCTCGATCAAGCTTTTCAACATCGGCCGCCTGTAGTGCTTCATTATTTTTCCAATGATCAAGCATTACATGAATGCGTTCGTCAAAAAAGGTGCGTTCGGCCGTCTGCTCGATCTCGCTTGGCTCTTGCCATTTAATAACCTCATTCATCAAGAAGGTTTCAGTTAGTCGATGGAGCCGATAACGGGGCTGGCTTAAATCCCCCCCCACCTCGACCAAAGATAGTGAACGTAAGCTTGCTAAGGCTGCTTGTAATTCAGATAGATCAAGCCTGCTGGCGATATGTAATTGATGAAAGGTTCCGTTTGAGGCGATGGGTAGGCTTAAGAATAGTTTTCGGCCGGATGGGTCCAACATCTCCCATGCTTGCAGGTAAATATAGCGGTAGAGCTGATCGACTTGGGTCTCTTTCGCTAATTTTAAACTATCTAAGATGTGATCAAGCGGTAGAAATGCTGATTGCCCAATGACTAGCTTGAGGGCCAAGGGATTGCCTCCGACTGTTTCATAGATTTTGCTCAAATTATCTGTATCGGCCGCCATTAGTGGCCTAATCTGCTGCTGCTCCGCTTCGTATTGAAGAAATGCAAGGGCGTCCGATTGTGACAGCTCTGTCAAGCTGTGGCACACAATGTCGCTTTCATGTTGTAGGCTCATTCGGCTTGTAATTAGGAACTTTGAGGGCTGGGCCAGATGGCGCAAAATCGGGAGGAGTGCTTCATAATCAGCAATTGTCTCCAAGTTGTCGATGACAATTAGTGTTGGCGTTTTTTGTAGAATTTCAGTTAAGGCGGTTAATTTGGCTGCGGCACTATCAATCGGATAAGGGCCTGTGGCCAATTGAGCCAATAGTTGATCGACAAGTTGGTCCGCACTGATGGCTGGCTTGCCGGTTGCACGCATTCCACGGCCGGTGACATATTCTTCCTGTTTGGCGCTAATCCAACCGATATCATTAAATCTCTGGTGAGCCGCACTTAGAAAAGAGCGCACCGTTTTATCAGCCAACGTCGTTTTTCCGATGCCGCCCAATCCATCAATTGAAACGAGCCACGGGCGATTTTTCTGTTCGACTGCGCGAATGACCTGTTTGCGCACTTTCTCAATGCCAAATAGTTTTTGATCGGGTAATGATTCTAAACGGTTTAAAACTTTGGTTTTGTTTAGCGGCCGTTTCCCTACCGAATGCTCTTCGCTTTTGAGCGAGACGGGATCGATGAATTCGTCTACAAATTCACCACGTACCAATTGCAAAAAGCGGGCTTGGTGCTCTGTAGGGATTTGTAGGTGCGTGGCTAAGATCTCTCCGATTTGGATAGACGGCCGACGCAGATCTCGTTCAATTTTTTTAATTGTATCGGGGGAGCAGGCGACCAATAGAGCTAGCTCATTGCGGGTAAGCTTCAATGCATTTCGTCTTTTTTGAATCCAATCCCCGGCCGAGATAATTTCTGCCATTTTTAAAAGTGTTGACCTGTTTTAGCATAGAACCACGACGCAACTTATAGTGTTTTCCCCCTATGCTTTTGATTTCGTGTGGATAGTTTAGATTGTACCACAGCCCAAAGTTCGGCCGAATTTAAGCCTAGTATAACGGTCCATTTTACTTTGAGTCACTTAGTGTGGGGGCACATCCATAAGAGACCAACTGGTGGCACATCTTTGCCATTTCTGCCGCTGAGTAGGGGAGGTCGTTGCGGACCCACCAGACGATCATGGCAAACATCGAGCCAGCGACATGCCGCGAAACAATTTCGTGCGGAATTTCGACCTTTGCGTTCGGATCAACTGATTCAAGCGTTGTCCGCAAACCAACGGCCGCAATATAATCGATGATTCGATGAATAATTACGCCCATCCCGTTTTGATCTAAGATAACTTTGTATAAGTCTACATGCTCCGCAACATGCTCAAAAACCAGTCGATCATATGTGTCATCACTCCAGATTGGATTTTCTGGTGTATTGATTAAGCCTGATTCAATCGACTGTACCAACTGGTCAAAACGACTTTCAAGCGATGTGAATAGGAGCTCTTCTTTGGTTCCATAATGCAAATAAAAGGTTGCCCGGTTCATATCTGCCCGATCGGTGATGTCTTTGATTGTAATGTCATCAAAATTCTTTTCTTGCATTAAAGCCAATAGGGATGCTGCAAGCTGCGTTCTTGTACGTACTACTCGACGATCCACTTTTCTGGGAGTTTTGGTCTTGATCATTTTTTAGACACCTGTTGTTTATCGTACGCTGCATCTATATTGCTTATTGACACAGAGTGTTCTTCAGATTAATTTATTGTCACAGTGTTTAATTTACGACATTGTGTCGTTTTAAAACAAATCTGTCAAGAAAAATGTAGTAGGAGATTTCGATGAGTGCTTTGAAAGTAGTGCCAAAGGTTGACAAAGAGTTTTTAGAAAATGCAGATGTGAACTTCCAAAATAATCCACCTGAGTTTTTGCTGGCTATGGCGCGTCATTATGGTGAGATCGCCAAGTTTAATTTTGGACCGATTAAAATTAATCTTGTTTCAAATCCTGATATGGCGCGTGAAATTTTGATCAGCCAAGCCAAGAACTTTCCAAAGGCCCGCCGTGATATTAAATTGATGTCGCGCATTTTGGGGGAAGGGTTGGTGACGACCAATGGTGAGCAGCATAAGCGCCAACGCCGTTTGGCTCAACCCGCATTTCATCATCGCAGAATCGCATCTTACGCTGACACGATTACACAGTATTCAGACGTTGTTGCGAATCAGGTTCAAGCGGGTGAATCTGTCAACATGGCTGACTTGATGGAGAGCCTAACGATGTATATCGTTTCAAAAACGCTCTTTGACGTGGACATGGAAGAGATGATTGAAAGCGCGGCCGAAATTGGGCACGCAATCGATGAACTTCAGACGATTACAGACAAAAACTTCGACAAGCTGATTAACTTGCCATTGTGGGTTCCGACCCCTGACAATATTAAAAACTGGCGTGCACGCAGAGTTGTTGACACGACCATTACTCGCATTATGAAAGAACGCCGGGCTGCTGGGGAAAATGGCGTTCCACAAGATACTGGTGATCTTTTATCGATGTTGATGTTGGCTAAAGATGAAGATGGCAGTTTCATGAACGACACTGAAATTCGTGATCAGCTGTTGACATTGTTTGTGGCCGGACACGAAACAACTTCAAATGCGATGCTTTGGACTTGGTACCTGCTGTCGCAACATCCTGAGGTTGAAGCCAAGCTACATACTGAGCTAGAAGATGTCTTGAACGGCCGCCTGCCGACATTGGAAGATTTAAAATCGTTGCCTTATACAGAGATGGTGCTGAAAGAATCGATGCGGATTTTGCCCCCAGTGTGGATGCTAAACGCACGCCAGGCTGTTGCCGATACGGAGATTAACGGTTATCCAGTGCGCAAAGGGACGATGATGTTCGTTTCTCCTTATGTGATTCAACATTTGGCTGAAAACTATGAGGACCCAGAAACATTTGACCCTGAGCGCTTCCATCCTGATCGTGCGGCCGAAATTCATAAATATGCATGGATTCCATTTGGCGCGGGCGGCCGGGTCTGCATCGGCAACAGCTTTGCCATGATGGAAGCTCAGCTGATTTTGGCAACCTTTGCCCAACGCTTTCGATTTGAATTGGTAAAAGGTGAGTCTGTTCGGCTTCAAGCTCGAATCACCATGACCAATCATGGCGGGATGCAGATGAATGTTGTTGCACGGGAAGACAGTCCAGAAGAAACGCTTGACCCCTCATCTGTGGCCGTTCCTGCATAAAGTTAGGCTTTGTCTCTTACTAGCCAAAATAAAAAAGCCCCTGACTCTGTTATCAGAATCAGGGGCTTTTTAGATTAAACGCTTAATTAGCGCACGATAAGCGGAAGATAAATGGCCTCATTTTCAGGCATGGGTGTCGCCGTTGGAACCGGTGTTGCTGTTGGAATCGGCGTAGCCGTGGGGGCTGGTGTTGGCGTTGGCTTAGCCGGGTCATAGAAACCGGCTTTGACTGCTGGAACCGGGACTGTAAAGTGGCTTGTCCAGCCATTATTCGGATCAATGTCACTGTCATTTGAGTCATCCTGACCCTGATTTTGCAGGGTGATGTTATCCCGCAGTGCCTCCGGCACGTCTGCTAAATCAACTTGAACGAGGTAGCAGATCGCATCGTCGGGCACGTCGAACCGAAAACTGCCATCGGCACCTGATATTCCGGTGGCAACGTAATCGGGTGGGTCTCCACCACCAACGCCAACCGTGTCGACGGCACCGTCACATGCTTCGTTTTTCCACAAAATTAGATCAACGTTGGGAATTCCGGGATCAGACTCATCGATTCCATTTTGATTGAGGTCTTCAAACAAACGGCCGATAATGCCGCTCTCGACGATGGTTGTGATCGTTTTTGTCCCTGTAATAACCGGATTGCCCTCGGCCGATACACGATAATTTGCGTTGACCACAGTTTCTGTGAGTGGAGAAGTGATCCATGAAACTGAAACTGTTTCTGTGATGCCGAGAGTCGGAATCGTCCATGATACGGTTGAGCCATTCAGCTCTCCACCGCTTACATAGTTTGTGTTTGCAGGCAGGTCATTTTCAACCGTAATGTTTGTAGCAGTCATGGCACCCGTATTGGTAACGACAACCGAATACTCGATGTTGCTGCCCGGCTCAACAGCGGATGGACCTTCAAGTTCAATCTCTAGACCGTAATCTTCAATGACTCTCAATATCGATCCTGTTTCGCCATCTGTGAATCGGACCGCATAAACTTCACCTGCTGGGTCCATACCAAATGCGCTTAAAAAGGCGAGGCCGGTTTTGATCAGAGGGCCATGGTCAGTGATTTCCCAACTGCCCCCATCGTTAATGGCGGTCCAAATCTGTGAGTTAGTAAAGTCGCCAAAAATATAGTGCCCATATAGATTGGGGTAAGTTGAGCCACGATAAACAAAACCACCTGTGATTGAACCGCCTCCGGCCGAATGGGGGTAGTCAAAAATGGGCGGTGTGTGGTTGGCTAGGTTGTCGCAATCTGTTTGTAAAACACCTTCCGCACATTCAGACCCTTCAAATAGTGGCCAGCCATAATTCTCACCACCGGTGCTTGAAGCGGGTTGAAAGTTTAGTTCTTCGGTGCGGCTCTCACCGACATCACCCATATACATGTCACTTGTAACGGAGTCGAAGTTAAAGCGCCATGGGTTTCTCATACCATATGCCCAGACTTCTTCGCAGGCACTTTGCCCTACAAATGGATTGTCGGCCGGAATTGAGTAATTGCCCGAGACCAAGCTACAGTCTGAAGGGGTATTGCCCACTGTTGTAGGGTCGACATCAATGCGTAAAATTTTTCCATGGAATGTGTTTAAGTCGGCAACCGCGTCTCGCTGGTTATCATCACCCACTCCAATGTACAAATACCCATCTGGCCCAAAAACAAGGTTCCCCCCGTTGTGATATTCAGACTGTTGGGTAAACTGCACGATGACGGTTCCGCTGTCTTCATCTGCAAAATTCGGTTCATCATCTGAAACCGTATACCGTTCAATGTAACTGCTAAATTTTGGGGGATCAGACTCATCGAAAGGGCCGTTATAGAAGACGTAAAAATAATTATTGTTTGCAAAATCTGGATCAAACGTCATCCCTAACATTCCTTTTTCACCCTGTGAGTGCACTTTTTCAGAAATGTCTAGAAATGGTGTTTCGTAATTAACCCCAGTAATGCGAATAGACCCACCTTTTTCAGTAACGAAGATTCTGTCATCGCCAGCGACTTGTGTGAAGTCCATATCAAGTGGGGATGCCAGCCCTTTATAGAAGAAGCGGCCGCTAACCGATGGAGCTGCAGTTGTGTCTGAGGGTGAGCCGTTTACCGTTGCTGATGTCTGATAACTCACGAAAAATAAGCCAGTTAAAATAACCAGCGTTGGGATTGATATAAAAATAAACTTGCGCATGATATTCCCTTAAATTGGAATTGCCGTTCTTGCATGACCAGCGAACTGTTTACAAAATGGCAAAACCAGAAATTAGATAATGGTGCTTTTTAAAGCATCTGTGCTCCCACATGTCTGTGCGAAACTTTCACGGTCATTATATGCATTCTCGTGATCTGAAAAAGTAAAAAGAGCCCACGCTAAAGGCTATCTGCTTTTGGAGTAAGGATGCTCATATGTAGTTATTGGCTTAAGCAGAATTGAAAGAGATGGCATTCGGTAGATTTGTTTGCAAATGAACCATAATAGCGTAATGTTTTTATCCTGAATTGCCTGCCATTATTTTATCCCACTTGAAACCGAGGAAAACATGCGCGTAATCAAATCTGGACAATCGACTTATCAGCTAACCCGCTTGGGATTAATGAACTGCTATTTGGTAGATGAAGGGGAGAGCTTAACGCTGATCGATGCTAATTTGCCGAATTCGGCCGATGCAATCTTGAAAGCTGCGGCCGACATTGGGAAACCCATTCGTAAAATTGTGATAACTCACGCTCATATGGATCATGTAGGATCCGTTGATCAGCTAGCCGAAAAATTGACCGGTGTTGAGTTTTACGCTTCGGCACGGTCAGCCGCCTACATGCAGGGTGACTTTTCATTACCCGCATCAGATAGTGGATCTGTCAAAATGGGGAATTTCCCACTCGTTAAGACACCTGTTACGCAGCAGATTAAAGACGGCGATACGGTTGGTTCGCTCATCGCCATCGATTCACCCGGCCACACGCGTGATCATATCTCGTGGCTAGATCAGCGGGATGGAACGCTATACTCTGGTGATTCGTGGCAGTCGGCCGGAGGTGTGGCTGTGATGGGAGACACTCGCTGGTTATTCCCGATGCCGTCACTGATTACGTGGGATAAACAGGTGTCGGTCCAATCGGCCAAGCGAACCTTATCATTTAACCCCAAACGCTTGTGCCCCGGCCACGGCAAAGTCATCGACAATGCTTTTACTAAAATGCAAGCTGCTTATAAACGGGCTGAAGGTAAGCTTTAGCGTCACCTTTTTACTTGCTAACAAACTCCATAAGTTTTCTTCAACATTTCTGAACATTTCAATTTTATACTCCATATCAAGTTAGACATTCGCTCTGACAATCATTTGAAAAATAAAGCCAACTCTTTTAAATAAGAGCGGCTTAAGGAGAAATCAAAATCATGAAAGCTGGAAAATATTTTTACATGGGGCTAGGAATGATCATCGCCCTTGCGATCGGTGCAACCGCATTTGCTTTTACAGACTCAACCCAAGCTGCCGCTGGCGATCGCGGCGTACGGTCTCAAATTGTTCAAGACGGATTTGGGGCAAACCTAGATGATGGATTCGGTGACGTGGCACATCCAGGACCCGGCCGTGGTGACCGTGATGGTCGACGTGGCGGCCGTGATAACACCGCTCTAATTGAAGAGCTAGGTGTGACCCAAGAAGAATGGGACGCAGCGAAAGAAGCTGTCCGCGCTTCATTTGAAGATTCAGAAGAACGCCCAGACAAAGATGCGGTTCAAGCACTTTTTGCTGATGAGCTAGGTGTGACAGTAGAAGAGCTAGAAGCAGCACAAGCAGCTGTTAAAGAAGCAAAATTGGCGGAAGCATTAGCCAATGGTGACATCACTCAAGAACAGATTGATTTGATGGAAGCCCGTAAGGCTGTGGCTGAAACAATTGATCGTCAAGCGGTTATGGCTGACGCATTGGGTGTAACAGTCGAAGAGTTGGAAGCTGCTAAAGAAGATGGCACCATGCGTGATTTGGTTGAAGCAAGTGGTCAAACACGAGAAGATCTAAAAGCGGCCGCAGAAGAAGCGTACAGTGCGGCTGTGGCTCAAGCGGTTGCTGATGGCATCATTACTCAAGAGCAAGCTGACATGATTGAAGAAGCTGGCTTTGGTGGCAAAGGACACGGCGGAAAAGGTGGCAAAGGTGGTAAAGGCGGCCGTGGAAACGGAAATAATGGCACTGGCCGCGGTGGCAACGGCGATGTAAGCACCGGTGACGCATAATTCAAAAATCAATTGACTTTTAATGGGTCAAAATCAGGTTTGATATAAAATTAAAGGGTGATCGAGAATTTCTCGGTCACCCTTTTTTGTTATTTAAATTAATCACCCAAGGCTAAACATGAAAACTGCCCCTCAAATTTCCATTACAGAAGCGGCCGCGCTTGTAAAAAGCGGCGATACGATATTAGTTGGCGGATTTGGTATGACCGGCAATCCGGTTCACCTACTCCACGCCATTGCTGAAACAGACATGGGGGACTTCACCTATGTCGCCAATAACGTCGGTGAGATTAATTTAGGCGGCGGCCGTATGATGCGGGCCGGGCAGATTAAGCTAGCGATAGGGACCTTTTTCACCAGTAATCGTGAAGCGGTTGAAATGGCCCAAGCGGGCAAAATGGCGGTTGAACTCCTGCCGCAAGGGACGTTGGCTGAGGCGCTACGAGCCGGTGGAGCTGGTATCGGTGGTTTTTACACCCCAACGGCGGCCGGAACCAAGCTGGCTGAAGGCAAAGAAACCCGCATGATTGATGGGAAAGAGTTTGTCTTTGAAAAAGCGATTCGAGGAGATGTGGCGCTGATCCGTGCATGGAAGGCGGACACGGCTGGTAATCTGGTCTATCGCATGACCGAAAACAACTTTAATCAAGCGATGGCAACCGCGGCCGATCTAGTTATCGTTGAAGCTGAATTTATTGTGCCAGAAGGGGGGCTTGATCCCAACGAAATTCATACCCCCGGCTGCTACGTTGATTATTTGGTTCAAGCTCACACGACGTTGGAAGATTTAGGCTCGTCAGGCAATATTAAAAGTGGCGCCAAAAAAGTAGATGAAAAGCGGAACAGTATGGCAAAACGTGCTTTGGGCGAGCTAAAAAAGGGGGACGTCGTTAATCTTGGCGTTGGCGTTCCAACTTTAGTCGCAGATTTTATTACTCCAGAACACGGCATTATTTTGCACTCTGAAAATGGGATGTTAGGGGTTGGCCCCGCACCAGAAGAGGGCGGAGCTTTAGATTTCCCAGTGAACGCGAGCAAGATTCCAGTTACCGCTTTGCCTGGGACGAGCTATTTTGACAGCGCCGCCAGCTTCGCCATGATCCGTGGCGGGCATATCGATGCGGCCGTGATGGGGGGATTGCAGGTTGATGAAGCGGGGAACTTAGCCAATTGGGCCGTTCCTGGCAAGCCGCTGTTAGGCGTTGGTGGTGCGATGGATTTAGCCAGCGGGGCGAAGAAGCTGATCATCACTATGACCCACACCAGCAGAAATGGAGATGCCAAAATCGTACCGACTTGCACATTGCCGTTAACGGCTCTAAATGCAGTTGATGCCGTGATTACTGACTTAGCGGTATTTCAATTTATCGATAAAAAGTTGACGTTAACTGAACTGATGCCAGGTGCAACCCTTGAAGAAGTCGAAGCAAAAACAACGGCCGCCTTTGTGAATGGTCTGTAGCAACCTGTGCTGGTCTAGAATTTGTACTTCAGGAACTGAATCATGCTGCGAATGTAGGGGATACGGTCGAACATGGACCAAGCCATGCGGATACGGCGCGACTGTTGGGCCATTGCAGGCGTGTCAGCAAGGGTTGCTTGGGTCACAAACTTTAAACGCGGATCGAGCATTTCCAATGATTGGGGTTGATCAATGCCCCAATCAAATTTGGCTCCGGCCGCTCGAATCGCCGGGTGGTAATGACCAAGGCGTGCCCCTAAAGAATTTACCGCATCAAAAATAATTTCTCCGCTGGGTGCGTGCCCCAATACCTGTCCTAAAGTCGTCTCGACCTCTTTTTTAGACAGGTACATAAAAAGCCCTTCAGCGATCAGGCAAACCGGCCGGTCTTGAGCAAAAGGGACAGCGTCGAGCCAGCCATCGGCCGTTACCGACTGTGGAATCATTTGGTACGCGTCGCCTGCACGTTCAGGGAAAATTAGCCTGCGTAGCTCAATAGTTTGTGGAAAGTCATAATCAAACCAAGAGGCGGTAGGCGGTGGGTTAACTCGATAGATGCGTGCGTCGATGCCACAGGCTAGATTTAAGACAATAGCATTTGGATGGCGATAGATAAATGTTTTTACCCATTCATCAAACTGCTTGGCTCTAAACGCAGTCCCCAAAATATCCTCTTTGCTTACCTTAATCGGCCGGATCTTTTCAAGTTGGCTGACGACTTGGTCTGCTAAAGCATCTCCAAGAATCGGATTCATAGATCGATTGTCAAGCGCTTTCGCATAGCCGGTCAGTAGCATCGTTTCTGGAACCCCCTTGAAATCTTTAACTATTTCTATCGCTTTTGCATTTAGCTCTGTACCCATTTTATTCTCAACTGCTCCAATTTATTTCGTAAATTATCGCCCCATCATATTACGTATAGACCTAATTTTTGTATTCTGTAATTTTTCTACTTCTTTTTGCTACTAATTACTCTGTAAGGCGGAATCAAGGAATTTCAACAAGAAACTAAAGAAAGCTAGGAAACCAAAATGGACGAAAGCGAGCAAAAACAAATTTTTAGCGCATGGCTCGACCAGCATAAGGGGATATTCTTTAAGATTGTCCGTGCCTATGCCTTTAACCTACATGACCAGGATGATCTGTTTCAGGAAATTTCGCTACAAGTCTGGAAATCGATCCCTGATTTTCGTGGAGATTCAAAACCATCGACGTGGATCTATCGAGTTGCCTTATTTACCGCTTCGACGTGGGTGCGCCAAGAGAAAAAGCGGCCGTCAGATCAGCCTTTAGCGGATGTCGAACATACGTTGACGATGGCTGATAGTGGCGTGCAAGACTCACGACTTGATTGGCTTTATGAGCAAATCGGGCAGCTTGACCCAATTGACCGTTCGATCTGTTTATTGATGTTAGATGGTTTTAGCTATAAAGAAATAGCCAGTTTGGTTGGTATCTCTGACAGTAATGTAGGTGTCAAGATTCACCGTATCAAACAAACCCTTTCGGCCCGCAAACCGCATGCGGCTCAGGAGAATAATTAATATGGAGTTTGAAGAAATGCAAGTCATTTGGAACAGTCAAAATAACGAAAAACTGTATGCAGTTAACGAAGAAGCTTTGTTTGAAAATATTAAACGCAAGGGGCGATCGGTGAATAAATATGTGAAATTCGTCGAGGTGGTCATGATTTTTATGAATTTGACTGTGGGTCTTTGGCTATTGTACGAAGGGCTCTCAGATGCTTCTTGGGGACAGATTGTTTTAGCCGCGCTTTACCTCATTTATTCTGCTTACAGCGTGTACCGCTGGTTCACTCGGCGTCAAGATGAAGAGCAGTTTGAACCAACGATGTTGGGAGAATTAGACAAAGCGATTTGGCGATCCAATTATTTGATGAGGCAAGGGCGTGACATGGTCTATTATTATTTACTTCCAATTGTCGTCGTGAGTATTTTGTTTTTGTTACTCGACGGGGGTGATCATTTGCCGACGATAGCCATCCTTATTTTGCTAGTCCCTGCCACTTATTATGGGGGTCGATGGGAAATACGAAAGTTTCATGCTCCTAAAAAACGGGATTTAGAAGCATTGCGTAGGACGCTGTTAGCGGCCGACCCTGATTAGGCAGATAGCCACGCATCCTGAGCCTGTCGATAGGTAGGCTCAGGATGCGAATGGTTCAATGGTGTTTAAAGGGGATAGCTTGCAATCGGCCCGCTTAGACTATGATCCTCAAAAAACTTTTCTAGCATAATCTTCTCTGCGATTTCACCCGCTTTGACGGCCGGATAATATTCAAAATACCATTTGAGCATCAACGGATGGGCCGTACGCCACTCATGATAAACCAACGTCGTCATAAGGCTATGCTTGGCCGTTTCCTCAAGAATTCCTGATTCAAACCAGTCATGCTGGGTGCTTGCCCGATCATATGGAAGCCGCATAATTTCCGCTTGCCAACCCCCATCTTGCCACATGACCCGTGCGTAACACGCTTTTTTCTCTCCATAGCACGGCTGCCCGGCCGATCCTGAGTTGACGATCATCGTTTGATCGACGATTTTGACGAAAGGAATATGGACGTGGCCGATGCATAAAACGGCCGGGGCTGGCGCAATCATTTCACGGATTTTATCGGCCGGGTCCCGTGGATAAATGCCCTGTTGCGAACCGGCCATTGAAGCGTGCGTGGCTCTAATCTCACCCGCTTCTGGATGGTGGTGCGACCAAACCCCTTGCATTGCAAATAGCTCATCCTCAAGACCAACCATTTGTTTCACCGTCCAACCCGACATCGGGAAGAGGACCTGCCCTTCGACCGGCTTGAGATGGCGCATGACGTACTCTTCATGATTACCACGAGTAATCTGCCAATTTTTGCGTTTGGCCTTATCTTGTACGAAGCGCCAACACTCGGCCGGTTTTGGCCCACGATTGATGATATCTCCATTCACGACGGTGAAATCGGGGCCCCATTTTTCAATATCGTTGGCTATCGTTTCCAACGCTTGAACATTTGCATGTATATCTGAAAGAATAGCGAATTTCATTCTGAGATTATCCGCAGAATAAGCCAAAGGTTCCAGTACGTCTTGCCACCGCTTGCGTATAGAATATGTAGCAAGTAAAAAGGAGTGCAGGAAATAGGCTATCAAACTATAAAAGCTGTGAACTGCTTGATAAAACTTCTCTAATTCCAACTTAGTTTAAACCTTGAATTTAACAAGAAAAGCCAAAGGTTATGTTATGATCATCAAGCGATTAATTATTTGATTGAGGGGCACCTAAATTCCTCATGTTATCCGTAAGTAATGAGTACAATGCGACTTTGTAGGAAAAGCAGATTTAAATTAAATATAAATTATTCCAAATTGGACATGAAAAGGGGCTAGGCGGAATGAAAATTCAGGCCGGAACAATTGTTGGAAAATATAAAGTCGAAGGGGTCTTAGGCAAAGGGGGCATGGCAACCGTCTACAAAGCTGTGCAGCAGCCTTTAGGCCGGAACGTTGCCTTGAAAGTTCTGCATTCACATCTTACTGCTGAGAAATTAGTGCGTGAACGCTTTTTGCTAGAAGCAAGAGCAATCGCTAGTTTAAAGCATCCAGGAATCGTGCAGGTTTATGACTATGAGGCCTCACCTGAAATAAGCTATATTTCGATGGAATATATTGACGGGGGGGCGCTAGACCAGCAGCTTGAAGCTAGAGAGCTGGATGCGGAGCATTTTAAGCCTTTACCTGTTAATCAAGTTTTGGACATCGGCCGGGATATTGCTGAAGCCTTAGATTATGCACATCAAAATGGGATTATTCATCGGGATGTAAAGCCTGCCAATATTTTGATTGGAACCGACGGCCGCTATGTTTTGACCGACTTTGGTATTGCAACCCTGTTGCACCAGAATCGAATGACGGCCGATGGCGCTACGAGCGGTACGCCAACATACATCCCACCTGAAATGATTACCGGGGACCGTGGAGATGAGCGCAGTGATATCTACTCGTTAGGGATTGTGATGTTCCAACTCCTAACGGGAGAATTGCCATTTAGTGCCGAGAATCTCTATGGTGTTTTGATGCAACACATCAATCAGCCAGTTCCGTCTTTAAGTGACCTAAATCCGTTGGTTGATCAAGATGTGAGTGAGATTGTTTTTAAGTCGCTAGCAAAAAATGCCAATGACCGGTATCAGAATGGGGCTGAACTGGCTGAGGCGATCCGGTCTGTTTTAGAGATTCGTCAAAACGAAGGTGCTGAAGATACGGACGACGCACTTATTGTTAGCCCTATTTCTGGGGTTGACCCAAGTGGTGACTCAAACGTTTTTAGCCGCTGGCTTAGCCAATTCGGCCGCTGGGCGTGGCAACTTCAGGCTCTGGCCCTTGTTGCTATCGCTGTTTTGCTGTTTGGGTCGTTCCTTGCCTACCGGGCTTTTCTGGGTGATCCATCTGGTGATGATGGGCCAACTCAATTTTTCACCCCATTTGTTGATTCATTTGATAACAATGACGCTGTTTGGCCAACTAGCGGTTCTCCAAAATGGCTCCAGCTGGTTGATGGCGTGTATGAGATGCGGATTGAACAACCGGATCAAGTCATTTCAAGTGTTCCGTTTGAGGCCGAGACCTATCAAACCTTTACCTATTCGGCTGAAATTGTCCAGACTGACGGTCCACTAGAAACCGGTTCTGGGCTTATCTTCTATTACCAAGACCCCTTAAATTACTATGTTTTTGGCGTCAATGGGTATGGGCAATGGAGCATTTGGCATCTACAAGAAGGGGTGTGGCAATCATTAAACGGGTCGGCCGACGGCCCTTGGCTGTTTTCAGACACCATTTTGCCGCTGAATGAATGGAACGTTTTGCGAGTAGAGGCCCATGCCAATGATATGGATCTATATATGAATGACCAACTGTTGGCCGAAATCCCATTTGCGGACAACCTGCCGCGTGAGGGATCAGTTGGATTTTATATGGCAACCTCTCGTGAAGAAACGTTAGCACCTACTGTCGTGAAGTTTGATAATCTGGTCGTTACACCCTAGATTCGAGAAGCACCTACATTTTTCAAGGATCAGCAGTTTTCCTTTGATCATTTGCTCATTCAAGTAAAATCTACAGGATGAATGAATGTACCCGCCTAAATATTTGGTCAGGCCCTCGAAATATCTCGACCGCCCTGATGTATA